>NZ_JASPII010000001.1:0-318631 GCF_030229635.1 Corynebacterium marquesiae | reverse complement strand
GTTGTGGCACATCAGGGCCTTGTGGGGCGGAATGATGTCGTGAGACAGAGCGGAACGATGTCATGGAACCAGACACCACTGGGGGCACCATGTGAAGTCTCGAGACATCGTTCCGGTCGATGTCTCGAGACTTTTTGCGTCAGCATGTCTCCACAGCATTTATGAGGAAGCTTCACACAAAACTTCTAGCTAAAAGGTAAGAATGTGGAACTTTATGGGGCGGTGTTTCGTTGAATGGGGTGAGATAGCTAATTTGCACCTCTCTTAGAAAGGACAACCGTGCGTTCAAGCAATCCGGTAATGAGTTCTCTGACCGAAAATAGTAGCCGCCAAAATCCTGGTTACGCGGACGCATCTACTCGTCCCATGACCGTGGATGATGTAGTGACCAAGACGGGCATAACCCTCGGCATCATCATTGTCGCCGCAGCCATCAACTTCGCCTTGGGAATGCTAGTGAGCCCAGGTATCGCCATGGCCTTGACTCTGGTCGGTGGTATCGGTGGCTTCATTACCGTGCTCGTTGCCTCTTTTGGTAAGAAGTGGGGTTCTGCTGCAGTCACCCTGATTTATGCCGTATTTGAAGGCCTATTTGTCGGCGGCTTCTCCTTGATGTTCGCCAATGTCAACTTCCAGGGCGAGGGCGGCATGGCCATCATTGGTCAAGCGATTGTCGGCACCATCGGTGTCTTTATCGGCATGCTGATTGTGTATAAGACTGGCGCAGTGAAGGTGACCCCGAAGTTCACCAAGATCCTTTTCGGCTTGATCGCTGGCATCGCTGTCATGGCGCTTGTTAACTTCTTGGGCGCGATTTTCTTTGATTTCAACCCGTTGCGTGATGGTGGTCCGATTGCCATCATTTTCTCGCTGGTCTGCATTGTTCTTGGTGCCCTGTCCTTCCTGACCGACTTTGATCAGGCTGACCGCATGATCCGCGCTGGTGCTCCCGCTAAGAACGCGTGGGGCGTTGCTCTGGGCCTCGCTGTGACCTTGGTCTGGCTCTACACTGAAATTCTCCGTCTGCTGAGCTACTTCCAGCGAGACTAACTGACTCTTTTGTATTGGCCCGCACTTCGGTGTGGGCCTTTTTGTTGCCGAAAATTCGCTTACAAACGTGTAATTTCTGGGGTAGTGCTGGGGGATAAAGTGAGGGTTTAACCTTCATTTGGTCTACCAAACCACTACCAGCGGTGATACAGCTAATGAGCAGGGAATTTCGCCTTTTGGATGTGATGGGTGTGGCATATGGGACAAATAATTTTGTTAAATTGCCGTTAACCTTTGCGGTTGCGTAGAAAATTCTGGGTGCCTCATGCATGCTGTGTACCGGAACGGGAAATGCGAAGTGAAAAGTTCTCTGTTTCACTTTTCCTGTTCCTCTCGTCAGGAAGTGAGTGCGCGAAGGATTGTTGTGAAGCGTCAGATCACCGTAGCAACGTTGATGGTCAGCAGCACCGTTATGCTGAGTAGCTGCGTTGCGGACATCGGCACGAGGAGCGCGTCGGAGGAACCCACCAAGGTGGACGAATCTGGCGGCATTAGTTCGACCGACGGTGCAGGGGGAGCCAACGGGGACCCGGGGGATGACGCGGAAGGCAATCAGGGGGAAACGGCACACACTAATGGCGGGAAGAATGCGGACGGCGCCGGCCCACCGGGGGAGGCCGGCGCCACGGGGTCGGAAGACACTTCCGGCGTCCTACCGCCACTGGGGGAATTCGATCCGGCAGACCCGAGCTTCGAGCTTTTTGATCCGTGTACGGAGATTCCTCGCGAGCATCTTCGAGCCTTAGGACTCGGTGAACAGATTGAGGATTCAGGACAGCAATCGGGGTTTTCTTTTTGTGCTTTTGACAGTGTCGAAGGCACTGGAGGAGCTGTCATTGGATTGACTACTTCTAGGCAAGCATTTGATGGCGCAGAAGTACAAATAGCCTCCTTATCTGATGGTGGGGGACACAGTGTGCCGATAGTGCAGATCGAAAGTGAATTGTTCGGGGATATGTTCTGTACTGTCGGCGTTTCTACTTCGCGTGGCATTCTAAAAGTTAGTCATTCTGGGAAACGACCTGACGATGACTACGAAGCTAAATGTTCGCAGGCCGAAAAATTGCTAAACAAATTTTACTAAAAATGATCATCGGGGGAATCATGGAATTGCGACCGGACAACATCATGGCTACTGCTATGAAAACGGAAAATCTGAAGGAGGAAATTGCACTATCTGGAGGTCGCACATATTCGCCTCTTGATGCTGGATTTTCTCCCGTTGCTGGAATTGACCATGTGGGATCCGTTCACCAACGAGTCCTTGAAACTGACCCTGGCTCTGCACGGTCTTCGCTGAAAGCATTTTCGGAACAGTTGGATTGGCTACAAGATAGCCTGGGCAGGGAAGCCCGAGGGTTTCAGGCGCAAGAGGACGCGAATAGTCGGGGAATGGAGATCGCGGATGCAGGTGGGGGTATCGGTATTGAGTCGATGCCGATTATGAACCAGCCGGAGCCGGGGTACAGCCCATTTGGGTTTTCTATGCCGGTGGTGAATGTCGGTACGGACATTGTGAAGCTGGCTACGGACCTGATGTCGACGCAGATTTGGAATGTGTCGGAGGCGAATGCGCGGTGGAGCTCGTTGGCGTCGGAAGTCGACGATATCGTTAGCGGGTTGCAGGAAGCAGCTGGGTCTTTGGAAGGCGAGAACGACAGCGAAGCAACGTCGAGGGCGGCGGCCAAGATTAGGGAAGTGGCGGCGTCGGGAAGCCACTTTGTAGCAAATGCTAAGGTCATGGGGGAGAAACTGACTGGATTCCACGCCAAGCTGATGGGCATGCAGCCGACTGCGATGGCCATGGCGATGGAAGTGATGGCCATTCCAGAACCGGTGGAGCGCGAAATTGCGGAAAAGGCCGCATTGGCCGCATTGCAACCTGACCTGCAGCGCTTCGCGGTAGAGGCAATGCCGTACCAGCACGCTCTGATGGAACAATCGCCGGCGTCGGGAGGCGGCGGCGTCGACGCCGGCCTCGCTGGAGTTGATGGTGATGGGCAGCGCTACACCACCGATGCCGTGGTGTGGCCAAAGAAGATTGCGGAAGCGATTGCGCGAGGTGATTTGGGGCCGGGGAACTTTGACGTCGTCAATGGAAATGTAAACGGGCTGGAAGCGGTGGGGATGAGCCCACAGGAAATTAATGATTTTCACCAGCAGATGCATACTAGCGGCAGGAATGCGCTGGAAAGGCTGGGTCTGGGAGACCAAGTAGCCATCGGTGGGAATGAAATGTCCACCCAAGGGGCGTCCGTGCCGAGTGTCGCTTCGCCGAACGGGGCGATGGGGCAGGTTCCTAGTGGTACAGCGCACCCCGTTGCTGCTGGAGCAAATTTAGGCGCGCTTAATAACAGCGGTGCGATGGCGCCGGTAGCTACAGCGCAATCCGCCAATTCTGGGATGGCGCCGATGATGGCAGCCGGACGGCCCGGGGATGCGGGCCGCGGCGTACGCATCGGTCAGTCGCTACGAGGCGGAATTGGATCCGCTGCAGGAAATGTAAGTGGCAGCGCCGATGTGGCGCGCGCCGGAAGAGGAGCGCAGTCGGGCCTGCACCTTGGACGCGGAGCCGGAGCACCCTACGCCGGTGTCGGTTCAGGCATGCGCGCTGGCCATAGCAATGCACTCGGCGGCGGTTCGAGCATGCGCGCTGGTCTTGGCAGCGGTGCAGGAAACGGTGCTGGTGCGGGCATGCGGCCCGGCGTAGGCAGCAGTGAAAGTGCCGCGGCAGCGCGTGGTGGCAATGCAGGCCGCTCAACCGGAGGGGCGCGAGCCTATGGTCCAATGATGGGGATGCGCGGAGGCAAAGACAGTGAGAAAAAGCGCGTAAAGTCCGTCACCACGCAGGTCGAAAGGGACCCGAATAAGCGCGACCTTCTGGGGGAGCCGCCCGCTGTCGTACCCGGTGTCATCGGGGATTGGGTGCGGGAAGTGAACCCAGAAAAATAGCATGAAAAAGGGCCGAGGATATCCCTCGGCCCTTCAAGCCTTATTACTGCTGTGGCAGTTCGGTGGCGGTACCGTTCAAGTGCGGCTGCGCTGGCTCTTCTGGAACACCGGACTCGACTACAGGTGCTTCCTCTTCAATAACGGTCTCGGGTGCGGAAGAGCTGGTCTCAGCATCTTTCTGCATCGGGGCCTCACCGGTGAAGGTGGAGGCATTTTCTACCTTGGAATCAGAATCCTGCTGGTTCGGTGGGTGGCAAGCAGCGAGGGAGAGGCCAGCAGTGAAGACCAAGCCAGCGGCAGCGAAACGGGAGAACTTCTTCATGGGGATGTGCTCTTTCTCCAGAGTGGTAAGTGGTTAAAAGTTTAGGACTCGCGTGGAGCAGCGGCCTTAGCAGAATCATACGGCGCTGCGGACTCGATGGTGACCGAAATGGTCTTGCCATTCGGAGCGGTGTACTCGCGGGTCTCGCCCTCTTGTGCGCCAAGGATGGCAGCGCCCAGCGGGGACTGCTCGGAATAGGTTTCTAGGTCCTTGTTATCGGAAGCAGCAGCGCGGGTACCGATGAGGAAGGTCTCCTTATCGTCCTTGTCACCGTTGTAGTAAACGTGAACTACGGAACCGGTGTGGGCAACGCCCTCCTGAACAGCACCGCGCTCGGTGGTGGCATTCGCAAGAACCTCAGAAATCTGCTTAATGCGGGCCTCTTCCTGGTCCTGCATCTCACGTGCGGCGTCGTAACCGGCGTTCTCTTTGAGGTCGCCTTCCTCACGGCGCTCGTTGATTTCAGCCGCGACTACTGGGCGGTGGTCGATGAGCTCCTGCAGCTCGGCCTCGAGCTTCGCCTTGGTTTCTGGGGTGATGTACTGCTTTTGCTGCTCAGCCATTCTGCAACCTTCCGTAGATAGGAATTGTGGTCAAAGCCCCTGCTAATCCCTGGGGCTATAGGTAAAAGTGGAACCGGGCATATACCCAGTTCTAGGCGCTACAAATCCTAGCACACGCGGCTAGCGGCTTTCCGCGTAGTCAGGGTTATCCATATCCAAGTATTCGGGGATATTGCCGGAACAACCATAGGCCCCGCCAGCTACGGCACGAGCGTTGGTTGGGACGTCGACAGCGATGCGCTGGGTTTCGTTTCCGCCCGCGGGAACAGGGAATTCACGGCGGCCTACTTCGGCCTTGGAATAGTCATAGGCTTGGACAATGCAGTAGGCATCTTCATCGGTGTGATTGCGGGTGACATCGACCCAAACGCGGGTGGAATCATCGCTCAAAACCTCCTGGGTCACGATGGACACCTGTGCGTTCACTCGCTCCTTTTCCTGGAAATACCGGAATCCGAAGAAAATAAGCGCGATAAAAATGGCGACAAAGATGAGCACCAGCGCCTTATTAGTCCAGCTACCAGAGTTCTTTTCAGAGGAGCCGCGGGAGCCGTAGCGGGCGGCTGAGCGAGAGTTTCCGGCGGAAGTCATGGCTTCCATTCTAGTCGAGGACCACGGTTTTCCAATTATCTACTAGGATAATCATCTGTTCAAAGAACCTAGATTAATAAGGGGATGGATTTTCAGTGAGCGATTTTCGCCTACTAGCTATCCACGCGCACCCAGACGATGAATCTTCCAAGGGTGCTGCAACCACCGCGCGCTATGCCGCAGAAGGCAATGAGGTTTTGGTACTGACCTGTACCGGTGGTGAGCGCGGCGATGTGATTAACCCCGCCATGGACCGCCCGGGAATCAAGGAAAAGATGGGCGAGGTCCGCCGGGAAGAAATGGCTAACGCTGCGCGGGCACTGGGCGTACAACATCGCTGGCTGGGCCACGTTGATTCCGGATTGCCCGACCCGGTTGAAGGCAAGACTACGGAGGAATTGCTGCCGGAGGGCTGTTTTGCGTTGCTGGGAGATGACAACGTCGCGCAAGAATACGTCCAGGTTATCCGCGAATTTCGCCCACACGTCATTGTCACCTATGACGAAAATGGTGGCTACCCGCACCCAGACCATTTGATGGTGCACCGGGCTTCCATGATCGCGTGGGAGAAGGCAGGCCATGCCGAGTACCACCCAGAGCTGGGGAAGCCGTGGGAGCCGCTGAAGCTGTACTATTCGCACGGCTTTGTTTATCAGCGCATGAAGATGTTCCATGATCTACTCCTGGAAGAAGGTAAAACCAGTCCTTATGGGCCAATGTTGGCGCGTTGGGACAGCGCTTTTGGCGATATCATGGCGCGTGTAACCACCCAGGTGGAATGCGCGGATTACTTCAGCAATCGCGAGGAGGCCTTGCGGGCGCACGCCACGCAGATCGATCCGGCGGGTGCCTTCTTGGCGACGTCGGTGGAGGTACAGCAGCGCCTTTGGCCCACCGAGGAGTTTGAGCTGGCGAAGACCCGTGTTTCTACCTCCCTGCCAGAAAATGACCTTTTTGCCGGCATCGAAGAGAAAGAGGAGGCCTAAGATATGAGTATGTATGGCTCTTTCGCTCTGGCCGCACATGACGTATTTGTACTAGCCCAAGGAACTGAGGGCGCCGAAGGTGGCCCAATGGGCCCTGAATTTGGCAAAGCTTCGCCCATTGGCCTGCTGATCCTGGCGCTTATGGGAGTTGCGGTGTTGTTTGCGGGCTGGAATTTCCATCGCCGTTACTCACGCTTTCGCCGCCGCATGATGTTTGCGGAGGATCACGGAATCGATCCATTCGATGAGGAAGCCGTGGATAAGGCGATGAAGGAGGCCGGCATTTACGATAACCGCAAGAAGTCCATTTTCTAGGCGGATAGACTAATGAGCGTGAGTTCTCTCAAGCAGCTGGCCTATCCAGCTTATGAAGCCCGTCTGGCGCGCCTGATCAAGGGAAAGCCGCAGCCTAAGCACATAGCCATTATGGCCGACGGCAATCGTCGGTGGGCGCGTGAGGCTGGGTTTACCGATATCAGCCATGGTCACCGCCAAGGCGCCAAGAAGATCGGAGAGATGATCTCGTGGTGCCGCGATACTGATATCGAGGTGGTCACCATTTATTTGCTGTCCACAGAGAACCTGAAGCGCAGCGAGCAGGAAGTAGAGCTGCTCTTTGACATCATCTCGGACGTTGTCACGCACCTATCCCATAGCGACGTCGGCTGTCAGGTGCGCTTGGTTGGCCACCTCGACCTACTCCCAGATGATATTCGCCAGCGCATGGTGACGGCAGCGGCAGAAACCAAAGACAATACGGGTGTCATCGTCAATGTGGCGGTGGGCTATGGCGGGCGCCAAGAAATCGTGGACGCCGTGCAAAACTTGGTGCGTGCGGAAGCAGAGAAGGGAACTACCGCAGCGGAGATGGCGGATCGCGTCACCGCAGAATCCATTGGGGAGCACCTGTACACCAAGGGACTTCCGGACCCGGATTTGGTTATCCGCACCTCTGGTGAACAACGCTTGTCGGGCTTCCTCCTGTGGCAGGCCGCGTACTCCGAGATCTGGTTCACGGATACTTACTGGCCAGCATTCCGCAAGGTGGACTTCCTCCGCGCCTTGCGGGATTACTCCCAACGTTCGCGCCGCTTTGGCAAATAGGCGCTAGAGCTTGCGCATCCGTACCTGTTCTACCAGGTGATGCGAGCCCTTTTTCAGCACGAGGGAGGCTCGCACACGGGTGGGCAGAATATTTTCCACCAAATTCGGCAGGTTAATGGACTGCCAAATTTCGCGAGCTTGAGCGCGGGCTTCCTCATCGTTCATGTCTGCGAAGGCAGAGAAGTGGGCGTTGGGCTCGCGGAAAGCGGTGTGGCGCAGAGTAAGGAAGCGGTCGATATACCACTGCTCGATATCGTCGGTGCGGGCATCAACATATACCGAGAAATCAAAGAGGTCCGCCACGGTCAACGTGGGACTCGTCTGCAGTACGTTGAGCCCTTCCAGAATAAGGATGTCGGGCTGGTTTACTTCCTGGTATTCCCCGTCCACAATGTCATAGGAGATATGAGAATAAAGCGGCGCCTTGACCAGAGGCTTTCCTGATTTTACATCCGTGACAAAGCGAAGGAGTGCACGCCGGTCATAGGATTCTGGAAATCCCTTGCGTTGCATGAGGCCGCGTTTCTTGAGGGTTTCGGTGGGGAAGAGGAAGCCGTCGGTAGTAACGAGCGCGACCTTGGGGTGGGAGTCCCAGCGTTGCAGGAGCACCTGAAGGAGGCGGGCAGTGGTGGATTTTCCCACTGC
Source organism: Corynebacterium marquesiae (assembly GCF_030229635.1). Classification (NCBI taxonomy): domain Bacteria; kingdom Bacillati; phylum Actinomycetota; class Actinomycetes; order Mycobacteriales; family Corynebacteriaceae; genus Corynebacterium; species Corynebacterium marquesiae. The sequence continues at coordinate 310,418 of NZ_JASPII010000001.1, read as the reverse complement.
CACGGAGCCGGCCACACCGATGACAAAGGGAACGTGCGTCGGAGGGTTGCCTAAGAAGGATTCGGTAGCCGTGGTGAGCTGCTGGCGTGCCATGACCTGCATATGGATAAGGCGGGAGAGGGGGAGGTAGACATCAGCCACCTCATCCAAGTCGATGCGGTCTCCTAGGCCGCGAAGCTTTTCCACCTCGGTTTCCGTGAGCACCTGAGGCATGGATTTACGAAGTTCACGCCAGGTCTCGCGGTCAAAATCTAGGTAGGGACTCGAATCCAATGTGCGCGCCATGGCTCCATTGTTGCACTTGCATAATCTGTGGGTAAAAGTATGCCCCCTTAGGGAGCATGGCACGATAAGATATGCAGCATCCCATACCGCTTGATTTTGAGAAGGGGACCACACCTTTATGGCTTCTTTTACCTCTGACCTCCGCGACCTCGATCCGGACGTATTCGGCGCAATTCAGGGAGAGATTTCCCGCCAGCGCGAAACCCTGGAAATGATCGCCTCTGAGAACTTTGTGCCTCGCGCCGTGCTCCAGGCACAGGGCTCCGTGCTTACCAACAAGTACGCCGAGGGCTACCCGGGGCGCCGCTACTACGGTGGCTGCGAGCATGTCGACGTCGTGGAAGACTTAGCTCGCAGCCGCGCTAAGGAGCTCTTTGGTGCGGAATTCGCCAACGTTCAGCCGCACTCCGGTGCGCAGGCGAACGCAGCGGTGCTTTCCACCATCGCTGAGCCGGGCGACAAGATTTTGGGCCTGTCCCTGGCTCACGGCGGCCACCTTACCCACGGCATGAAGTTGAACTTCTCTGGCAAGCTTTATGATGTCGCTGCCTACGAGGTGGATCCAGAGACCATGCGTGTGGACATGGATAAGCTGCGCGAGCAGGCGCTGAAGGAAAAGCCGAAGGTCATTATCGGAGGCTGGTCTGCCTACCCGCGCACCATGGATTTCGCGGCCTTCCGTGAAATTGCTGATGAGGTCGGCGCTTACCTGTGGGTAGATATGGCCCACTTTGCTGGTCTCGTGGCGGCCGGCCTGCACCCGAGCCCAGTGCCTCACGCGGATATCGTGTCCACCACCGTGCATAAGACCCTGGGTGGCCCGCGCTCCGGCATGATTTTGGCCAAGCAGGATTACGCAAAGAAGATCAATTCTAACGTCTTCCCGGGCCAGCAGGGCGGACCGCTGATGCACGTGGTCGCAGCCAAGGCCATCGCCATGAAGATTGCCGCTACAGAGGAATTCAAGGAGCGCCAGGAACGCACCTTGGAGGGGGCTCGCATTCTGGCAGAGCGCCTAACCGCCGAAGATGCCAAGGCAGCTGGCGTGGACGTACTGACCGGCGGCACCGATGTGCACTTGGTCTTGGCGGACCTGCGCAATTCCGAATTGGATGGACAGCAGGCAGAGGATCTGCTGCACGAGGTAGGCATTACCGTTAACCGCAATGCCGTGCCGAATGACCCGCGTCCGCCGATGGTTACCTCTGGCCTGCGCATTGGTACTTCTGCGCTGGCAACCCGCGGTCTCGATGCCGAGGCCTTCACCGAGGTTGCAGATATTATCGGTACCGCCTTGGTGCAGGGCAAGAATGCGGATGTGGAGGCCCTGCGCGCACGCGTGGACAAGATTGCCCAGCACTACCCGCTGTATGAGGGCCTCGAGGACTGGAAGCTGGTCTAGTCCTTCACCTCATGGCCACGGGCCTGCGCCATGGTTGCGCGGGCCTGCTGGAGCCATTCCGGCTGCTCTTGGAGGAGCTGATTGATTTCCGCTGTGGTCAGCGGCTTATCCATATCGTTCTTCTTGAGCGCGGTAACCGAGATGCCTAGCTTATGGGCAACCTCAGGGCGGGGATGAGGCCCTTCGCGGCGCAAGGTTTGCAGCCACTCGGGCGGGTTATACTGCAATTCGCGCAGCTCTTCGTGGCTAATGGCACTATTTTGAAACTCGTCCGGCGCGGCGGGTAGGTAGATGCCTAGCTTCTTCGCCGCGGTTTGGGCACGCATAGCGGTGCCGGATGGTTGCTTTTGTTCTTCAGTCACGCTTTTACCGTAGCACTTTCAGTAGACTGTCCTCTATGCTGCGCTTAGCTTTTGCCACCGGTACAGAGCCTGGAAAGTGGTTCCGCCGATTCGAAGAAAATACTGCTCATGGTGGCTTGTACACCGTTGATGCGGACGATGCGCTCGCCCCGCTGGTAGCCGGCAAGGTCGACCTAGCCCTCGCACGCCTGCCGGATACGCGGGTGGACGACACTTTTCATGTGGTGCGACTTTATCAAGAGGCCCCTGGCATTGCCGTTCCCAAGGACTCGGTCTATGCGGAGGTAGGCGAGGAACTTACGCTTGCCGACGTCGCCGATGAACACCTTAACTACCGCCTCGCCGACTCCGGGCTTGTCGATGTCCCCGCAGTCCGCAACGCCCTGCAGGTAGTGGCGGCCAATGTGGGCATCGCTATTGCGCCGCGCCCCCTGCTCAAGGTGCTGAGCAAGAAACAGGTGGTGCCACTCGGGCTAAAGGATGAGTCCGTGCCGGTAACGGAGATCGCATTGGTGTGGCGCAAGGACGATGACGGGGAAGCAATTCAGGACTTCGTGGGCGTCGCCAAGGGCCGCACCGCGCGGTCTTCGCGGCAGGAAAAGCCGAAGCGCAGCGCCAGGGAAAAGGCGAAGGCAAAGCAGGCGCGGAGAAACGTTAACAATTCGTTACAAAAGAAAAAGAAGGCCTCTAAGCAGCGCAAACGTAGGTAGTCCTTTACTGTTTGCTGTCCGCTTCCTGTCAGTGCGGGTGGCGTTAGCTGGGGGTTGCCATTACGGTGGGCGTTGTTCGTCATTAAGGACGATTAAACAAAAATTTAGAATTAACTTACTTTCTCGTTGAAAGGATGATGCAGTAATGCAGAAAATGACCCGTCGTATCGCAGGTGGCTTCGCAGCAGCAACCCTGTCCGTTGCTCTCGTAGCGTGCTCCGATGCTGAGGATGCAGCTGAAGACGCCAAGGACACTGCCGGCTCCGTAGCTGCAGACGCTACCGACGCTGCTGGCTCCGCTGCCGCTGAGGCCACCTCTAAGGATGACGCTGACGACGCGGACGATTCCGAGGATGCAGAAGCATCCGACTCTGAAGATGCGGACGACAAGGACGGCGCTACCAAGTCCATCGCTACCGCTAACGGCGACGTAGAGGTTCCGGCTGATTTCGCTTCCGCAATCGAAGAGAAGAAGGCTGAGTGGGGCGACGTAAAGAGCATCGAGCAGGGTGACGATGATGAGTTCCTCGCTAACTTCGATAACGGCAACCTGCTGACCTTCGACGACGATGAGGGCGCTCAGCCTATCGTTGGCAAGATTGCTGAAACCTGGAAGGAGCAGGGTGGCTTGGACTCTGAGGTAGGCCTGCCTAAGGCTGCTGAGGAAAAGGCTGCTCAGGGCAAGGGCTGGACCCAGCAGTTCGACGATGGCGTTATCTCTTGGATCCAGGACGAGAGCGGCAAGTTCACCTCTTCCGTAGAGAAGTAAATAGCTCTTTTAGAGCTTCTCCCTCTGCAGCTTCTGCTGCGGAGGGGTTTTTCGTTTTCTTAATGTTCATCTTGCACCCATGTAATTTCAACCTTCGGTGCCTACTTTGGGTGGCAACCCCGGGGATTCGGGGTGATTCGGAAGAAGTCTGATCTACCGCACACTAAGGGAGAACTCTGCCATCATGTCTCGTCCCTCTGTACTTTCTACTCCGCTTGCCACTACTGATGACACCGTCGCTACCAAGACCTATGTAGTGGATACCTCGGTCTTGCTTTCTGACCCTTGGGCCCTGCGTAAATTTGCAGAACACGATGTGGTCCTTCCCGTTGTAGTTATTTCTGAACTGGAAGGAAAACGACATCACCCGGAGCTTGGCTGGTTCGCCCGCCAAGCTCTTCGCTTTTTGGAGGAGCTGCGCGCTACTTATGAGGCCTTAGACCAGCCGGTTCCCGTCAATGTGGATGGCGGCACCCTGCGCGTGGAATTGAACCATCAAGACCAATCCTTGCTACCTACCGCGTTCCGCGGGCCCGAGGGCGACCACCGCATCTTGGCGTGCGCTCTCAACCTTGCGCACGAGGGGAAGGACACCGTGCTCGTCACGAAGGACGTGCCACTGCGTGTGAAGGCCGGTGCGGTAGGCGTGCAGGCGGATGAGTATCACGCCCAGGACGTAGTCTTGACCGGCTATACCGGAATGGCGACGGTGCAAGCCAGCTCGGATGTCATCGATGCCCTCTATCGTAATGGGGAAGTCATGCTAGACGGCGTCGAAACTGAAAAGGGTACCGCGGTGGAGGAACTGCCGGTGCACTGCGGCTTGACCTTGGCGGCGGGTGCGCAATCCGCGCTGGGGCGCATGAGTGCTGATGGCGTGGTCGAGCTCGTACGTGGTGATATCAATGCCTTTGGCCTTCAGGGGCGCTCCGCAGAGCAGCGTATCGCTTTGGATTTGCTGATGGACCCAAACGTGGGAATTGTCTCCATCGGTGGCCGCGCCGGCACCGGCAAGTCGGCACTTGCGCTGTGCGCCGGTTTGGAGGCGGTGCTCGAGCGCGGGGAGCACCGGCGCATTGTGGTCTTTCGCCCGATGTATGCGGTTGGCGGGCAGTCGCTGGGATACCTACCGGGCACTGAATCGGACAAGATGAACCCGTGGGCGCAGGCGGTCTATGACACCTTGGAGGGCTTGGTGTCTGACAATGTCATGGAAGAGGTACACGAGCGTGGCCTTATCGAAGTCTTGCCGCTGACGCATATTCGCGGGCGCTCGCTGCATGATGCTTTTGTCATCGTGGATGAGGCGCAGTCCTTGGAGCGAAACGTCTTGCTTACTGTGCTTTCTCGGTTGGGGAAGGGCTCGCGAGTAGTTCTTACTCACGATGTGGCACAGCGCGATAACCTGCGCGTGGGCCGGCACGACGGAGTACAGGCAGTGATTGAAAAGCTCAAGGGACACGAGCTTTTTGCGCATATTACGCTGCAGCGTTCCGAGCGCTCTGCCATTGCGGAGCTCGTTACTGACCTGTTGGAAGGCGGCAACTAGGCCAAATTCGTTCGCGTTTGGCGATCTTTATGTGTACAGCGTGGCGAAGCTGGGCTTGGCCCAGTAATAATGTTGTATATGAGCGAGAACGCTAAGCAGACGTCTTCGGACGACAAGAAGAAAGATTTCCGCATCCGCCCCTTTACCGCGGCGGATTACCCGCAGATGCGAGAGATCTATGAACAGGGGCTCAATACTGGGCACGCTACTTATGAGACCCGATCCCTGACCTTTGAGGAATTCAAAGCCGGCAAGATCATGCCTTCGGTGCATGTGGCCGTTGAAGCAGATGATGATTCTAAGGTTCTGGGGTGGGTTTCCGCAGCACCGGTATCTACCCGCACCGTATTCCACGGAGTGGTGGAGGATTCCATCTACCTAGGTGCCGAGGCACAGGGCCGCGGCATCGGCGGCGCACTTCTGGATCGTCTGATTGAGGTGTGTCAGGACCTGCATAAGTGGGCTATCCACTCATGGATTTTCCCTGAAAATGCAGGTTCTGCGGGGCTGCATAAATCGCGCGGCTTCGTGAAGGTGGGCACCTACTCGCATATGGCGAAGATGACCTACGGTGAGCTTGCGGGCCAATGGCGCGATACCGACGTATTTGAGTTGCTTTTGCCCAAGCCGGAGGAAAAGAAGCGGTAGTTTCCCAGCGCATTTAAGCCCCTGCTCGTACCACACTCGTGGTAACGATGGCAGGGGCATTTTGGGCGCTACACTGCAGGAACGTATCAGGAACTAAACCAGCTAAAGCGCGGGATCGGGGTGCCGTGCGCGCGGGCTAGGGAAACTAGATAGTCCCTTGTACGCCGCACCTCGATGGGGTCGGCTTGAATATCCAACGCCGCCTGAAGGCCGCCGGGGGCATAGCCGAGGGCGGATTTTATGGGGGCGTCGGCAAGCGGGAGTGCATCGCGCAGGGCATGCAGCTCCCGACTAGTGGCCTATATTTCTGCAGGTGACAGTAACATTAGTCAATCGTTTCCTTCAGTCGCTCCTCGCGCAGCGGTAGGAGGAGGACGAGGGCGACGATAACCAGCGGAACCATCAGGGCGATGACCGGGGTCAGGCCGTCATTATAGGAGTTGAGGATTGCTTCCTCGATGGGCTGAGGGAAGGAGGCAACCAAATCCGGGGTGAGGCTATTGGCACCGCCGTCAGCATCGCCGAATTTCTCTGCATAGGCGGCACCCTCCGGGCCCATCTTCTGGAAAGCCTCCGGCATGCGGGTGGCCATCTCATCCTTCATATTGTGGATGAACATGGAGCCAACCAGGGAAGCGCCCAGTGCAGAACCGATCTGGCGGAAGAAGTTATTCGCTGCGGTAGCTGTACCCACCTGGGACAGGGGGAAGGAGTTCTGGACGATGAGCACGAGGACCTGGATAACCATGCCCAAGCCGATGCCGAAGACCAGGAACTCGCAGCCCAGCTGCTTCAGGGAAGTCTCCACGGTTAGGTGAGACATCCAGAACAATGCACCAGCAGTAATTGCCAGGCCGATGATGGGGTAGACCTTGTAGTGACCGGTGCGGGCGATGATAAAGCCTACGCCAGTGGAGGTACCGATAAGGCCCACCATCATCGGGATCATCATGAGACCCGCCTTGGTTGGGGTCAGGGTGTGCACCATCTGCAGATAGGTTGGCATGTAGCCCAGAACGCCGAACATTGCCAGGCCAAGTACCACGCCGGAGAGGGTGGTTAGGGCCATGTTGCGGTTCTTGAACAGACGGACCGGGATGAGAGGTTCTTTAGCGCGTAGCTCCACCAGGATGGTGATGATGGCGCCAATGATGGTGATGGCACCCAAGGTGAGGATCATGGAAGAGCCCCATTCGTACTCGGTGCCACCCCAGGTGGTCATGAGGATAAGTGAAGCGGTAGTAATCGCGATGAAGGTGGCGCCGAGCCAGTCAAAGCGCTTCATATCGGCATCACCCACGCGCAAGTGCAGCACTAGGGTGCACACGATAATGGCGAGGATACCCAGCGGGATGTTCATCCACATTCCCCAGCGCCAGCCTGGGCCGTCGGTGAACCAGCCGCCGAGGACGGGGCCGAGAACCGAGGACAGGCCAAAGACGCCGCCCATGATGCCCATGAACTTGCCGCGCTCACGGGAGGAGGTCACCTCGGCGATGATGGACTGGGAGGAAATCATCATAAAACCTGCGCCAAAGCCCTGTACAGCGCGGGCGATGATCAGCAGCGCCATGGAGTTAGCAAAGCCACCGAGGGTGGAGCCCACGACGAAGATGGCGATACCGCCGATGTAGAGCCACTTGCGGCCCAGCATGTCACCCAGCTTGCCGGAGATAGGCATGGCGATGGTCATGGTGACAAGGAAGGCGGAGATGACCCAGCTCATGTGGTCGACGCCGCCGAGCTCACCAACGATGGTGGGGAGAGCGGAAGAGAAGATCATTTGGCCCAAGGAGCTCATCAGCATGGTGAGCATCAGGGCCGAGAAAATAAGCCCGAGGTTATCGGCGCGGGTTTTGCCCTGGGAAGGGGCCTCAGCAGCCGTATCTACCATCGCATTCCTTTCATAAAGTCTGTTATTAGCGTGAGGGAAGTATCGAGACGCGCGCCGAGGTCTAGGCTGCAATCTGCATCCGGGGAGGCCATCGCCAACCACAGTGCCTCACGGACGAGGCCGGCGATGAGCATCGCCTCGGTGCTGGAAGAGCAGCTGTCGAGGACGCGAAGCTCCGGTTCTTTGTTAAGGCGCTCTTCAACGAGATCGATGAGCTCAATGGATTTTGCTCGCTTCCGGCTGATTGCCGCTGCAGCTGCATCTGGATCATTGGAGATGCGCTTGCGGCGATCCCGGATGGTCGGGTTGATGTGGTGGCCTTCCATATGCTGTCTGACCAGCTGGAGGACGAGTTCTACCATGCTGGTCGTTGGCTCATTGAGGAAGAACTCCCGCATCTCTTCCGTAAACTCGGTGCTTGGAGCGCCCAAAACGGCGGATTCCTTGGAATCGAAGTAATTGAAGAAGGTGCGCCGAGAAATACCGGCTACTTCGCAGATACGCTCAATGGTAACCGCGCTGAAGGATTGTTCATCCACCAGCTTTGTGGCGGCATCCTCTATGCGCAGGCGCGTCTCGAGGCGTTTCTGCTCGCGTAGTGATAGTTCTTCTTGCACGCCATGCAACTTTACACTCGGTGCAAACTTGCACCAAGTGCAGAAGTGGTGATTTTAGAGGTGCGTTTCCTCTAATGTGTACTATGTCATAGCGCTTGCTGACGCCCCCCTTACCCCAGGCATGCAAAACCCCGCCCGAGTCCTGCCCGGGCGGGGAAGCGGTCCGGCGATTACTTAGAAGTTATCGCGGTCGCGGTTAGTCATGCTCAGCACGTTGAGGCGCTTATCCAGCTCTTCCTCGGTGAGGTTTTCGCCGTCGACGAAACCCAAGTCAATAACGGCTTGGCGGACGGTGATCTTCTCGTGCAGGGCGTGCTTTGCTGCCTTTGCTGCGTTCTCGTAGCCGATGGCAGAGTTGAGCGGGGTCACGATGGAGGTGGAAGACTCCGCAAAGTGCTTCATGCGCTCTTCGTTGGCCTCGATGTGATCAATGCACTTATCAGCGAAGACGCGGGAAGCATTAGCCAGCAGACGAGCGGACTCGAGTACGTTGCGCGCCATCATCGGGATGAAGACGTTGAGCTCGAAGTGGCCCTGGGCGCCGCCGAAGGCAACTGCGGCATCATTGCCCACCACCTGGCCAGCCACCATGGTGACGGCCTCCGGAATGACGGGGTTGACCTTACCCGGCATGATGGAAGAACCTGGCTGCAGGTCCTTCAGGTGAATTTCTGCCAGGCCGGTCAGGGGGCCGGATCCCATCATGCGCAGGTCATTGGCAATCTTATTGAGGGATACGGCAACCGAGCGCATGGCGCCGGAGAATTCCACCAAGCCATCGCGGGCAGCCTGTGCCTCGAAGTGGTTTTCCGCTTCCTTCAGTTCCTTTACGCCGGTGAGCTTCTTAAGTTCCTCGGTGACCTTGGCGCCGAAGTCTGCGGAGGTATTCAGGCCGGTACCGGTGGCGGTGCCGCCGATGGCCAGCTCACCCAGACGCGGCAGGGTGGCCTCGATGCGTTCGATGCCCAGCTCGATCTGACGGGCGTAGCCGCCGAATTCCTGGCCCAGGGTAACCGGGGTGGCATCCATCAGGTGGGTGCGGCCGGCCTTGACCACATCAGCGAATTCCTTGGCCTTCTTGGTCAAGGACTCGTGGAGAACCTTCAGGCCCGGGATAAGGTCATTAACGGCAGCTTCCGTAGCAGCCACGTGCGTAGCGGTGGGGAAGGTGTCATTGGAAGACTGGCCCATGTTTACGTGGTCATTCGGGTGAATTTCCATGCCATTGTTATGCGCCAAGGAGGCGATGACCTCATTGGTGTTCATATTGGACGAGGTGCCGGAGCCGGTCTGGAAAACGTCGATAGGGAAGGCATCGTTATGCTTGCCCTCGGCGATTTCGGTAGCGGCGGCAATAATGGCATCGGCCTTATCGGCATCCAGCTTGCCCGAATCCTTATTTACCTGGGCGCAAGCAGCCTTGAGCAGGCCAAGAGCGCGAATCTGCGCATTTTCCAGGCCACGGCCGGAAATAGGGAAGTTGTCCACTGCGCGCTGGGTCTGTGCACGCCACAGGGCATCTGCGGGAACCTTTACTTCGCCCATTGTGTCATGTTCAATGCGGTATTCAGTCATGTGAAGATCACCTCAGTTAATTGGGGAGTGTGTGCTATCCAGTATGGCGGAGAACTACCAAGAGGGCCGCCTTCGGGGGGAACCCTAGTTTTTGGTCGGGGCGGTGTAATCCACTACGGAATACTCCTGCAGCTTAGATAGCTTATGGATGGAGTCGATGTAGCGGATGGTGCCGGACTTGGAACGCATAACCAGGGAGCGGGTAGTAGCGCCGGAATTGCGGTAGGAAACACCGCGCAGCATGTCACCATTGGTCACGCCGGTGGCAGCGAAGTAGCAGTTTTCGGAGGAGACCAGATCAGTAGTGGTAAGGACGCGGTCCAAATCATGGCCAGCTGCACGGGCCTTTTCTGCTTCCTCTTCATCCTTCGGCCACAGCTTGCCCTGGATTTCGCCGCCCATGCAGCGCATAGCGCAGGCGGTGATGATGCCTTCTGGAGTGCCGCCGATGCCCATCATCATGTCGATGGAGTTCGAATCCTGGCAGGTGGCGATGGCGCCGGCTACGTCGCCATCCATGATTAGGCGTACCTTGGCCCCAGCGGCGCGAATTTCAGAGATGAGCTGCTCGTGGCGCGGGCGGTCAAGGACCACCACGGTCAGATCTTCGGGGCGAATATTCTTCGCTTTGGCCACGGAGTTGATGTTCCACTCCACGGACTCGTTGATGTCGATAGCGCCGACTGCTTCTGGGCCAACGGCAATCTTTTCCATGTAGAAGACTGCGGAAGGGTCATACATGGTTCCGCGTTCGGCAGCCGCAATGACGGAGATGGCGTTGGGGCGGCCTTCTGCCATCAAACGGGTACCGTCGACTGGGTCTACGGCGATATCCATGGCGGCACCCTCGCCGGTGCCTACCTCTTCGCCGTTAAAGAGCATGGGGGCCTCATCCTTTTCGCCCTCACCAATGACAACGACGCCGTTCATCGCTACGGAATTGATGAGCTTGCGCATGGCGTCGACCGCCGCGCCATCGCCCTCATTCTTCTGGCCGCGGCCTACCCAACGGCCGGAAGCGAGTGCTGCTGCCTCGGTGACACGAACCAGTTCCATTGCCAGGTTGCGGTCAGGAAGATAAGACGTATTTTCGGACATGTGTAGTGGTTGCCTTCCATAGTTTTCTCATCGAGGGGTGTTCCCCTTGATGCTCTACCTTTCCATTCTCGCACTTTTTTGCTCTAATGGGTTCGATTTTGCGCCCCATTTGTGGGGGATTGACAGATCTTTTTGGGGAAAAGGGGCCGTGTGGCTTTTTGAAAGCTGGCCGTGCGATACTAAGGCGCGTGGCTGCAGAAGAAAGACCAAAGATTTTTGAAGGCGCGAAGGACATCTCCCTGTCCCTCGCCGTCGTGGTGATTATGATGCTGCTCGCCGTGGGAGCGACCGGCCTGTGTTCAATTAACTCCGAAACCCAGCAGGGAGCGGTGCAGGAAGTGGATGAACAAACCTTCCTAGACACCCAAGCCCGCGCAGGGGTCGGTGCAATTCGCAATCCCGAAATGCCAGAGGGTTGGGAGGCCAATGCTGCCCGCCGCGTAGATATGGGCGGCGAGAACGCCACCGTGGTCAGTTGGGTGACCGCTGACCAAGGGTTTGTGGAGTCTACGCAAACGCAGGTCGCGGCCGATAAGGCAGGCGAGACGTACGACGCCAACTACCGCGGCATTGAATCCGCCCGCGAGGTCAAGGGGCACCAAGTGCGGGTGCTAGAAAGCGACGATGATTCCGTGCGCCGCCTGTGGGTTACGGATTTGGGCGATGCCCGCCTCATCATTTCCGGCGCCGCGGACGACAGTGACTTTGAGGCTGCTACCGCTGCGTTTATCGACGCCGCACCTATAGCCGAAAAATAACCTCCCCCAAGCCTTCTTCCGCGGCGGTAGCGCTAAGACCGTCGCCGGCCTGGGCAATAACCTCCGCCAAAGCCTCCGCGTCTAGGCCGCTGAGGCGTGTCTTTCCGGCAAAGACATCGATGCGCTCACGCTGCGAGCGCTGCGGATAAATAGCAATCTCGCGTACTTTGTCGTCCGTAAAGCGCAGCACCACGGATCGGGAGAAGTAGCTCACCTCATTATCGTCGCGGGTGTGTGCAGGACCGAAGAATTCTTCTACGAAACCTCGGGAATCGCCCGCCATGATGGAACCGGCGGCCGCGGATTTCGACACAAAATCCACGCGCTCGCCTGGATAACCATAGATGTGCACTACTCGTCTCCTTCAGCGTCTGCGTCCTCGGCCTTATCGAGCGCGTCTTCCACACGCTTCGCCGCGCCGTCGAGGTGCGCCTCGCACGCACGGGCAAGGGCCTCGCCGCGCTCCCAATACTTTAGCGACTCATCCAAGCCCATTTGCCCAAGCTCGAGAATCTTCACGGTCTCAATAAGCTCGTCGCGGGCTTGCTCATAGCTCAATTCTTCTACTGGGGTAAAAGCATCCTGGCCTGGCTGGCCGGTACCAATGGTGTCATCGGACATGATTTTCTCCTCGGTTGGTGATTAATCGGCGGCCTGGGAGGCCATAGAAACTGCGGTAATAGAGCCATCGCCCACTCGAATGCGCAGTTGAGCGCCAGGCGGGGATTGCTTATAAGAGGTGACAACCTCGGGCCCGGAACCGTCCTTGGGCACTACCTGGACAATGGAGTATCCGCGGGCGAGAGTCGCCGACGGTCCCAACGCCGATACGCGGGCGCGCAGCGATTCCACGTGGCGGGTTTCCCGCTCCACCATGACTTCAATTTCTCGCCGCATGGTAGCGCGGGTTCGCTCCACCTCCTCGCGGCGCGCACGGATAGGGGTCATCGGGTCTGCCATGACAGGCCGGGAACGAATATTGTCGAGGCCGCGACGTTCCCTTTCCACCCAGCCGCGCAGCGCGGCCGCCATGCGAGAGCGAGCCTCTGCGACGATGGCGCGTTCCTCGGCCACAGAGGGCACGACGCGTTTTGCGGCGTCGGTAGGCGTGGCGGCGCGCAGGTCGGCGACGTTATCGAGCACTGGGCTATCCGGCTCGTGGCCAATGGCAGAGACTACCGGGGTGCCGGCCGCTGCCACTGCGCGCTGCAGTGCTTCTTCCGAGAAGGGCAGCAGATCTTCCACGGAGCCGCCGCCACGGGCGATGATGATGACGTCCACCTCAGGATCCGTATCAAGCTGCTGGAGCGCATCAATAACCTCAGGTACGGTATTCGCACCCTGAACCGCGGTATTGAGGACGCGGAATTGCACCGCCGGCCAGCGGTCATGGGCTACCGCCATTACATCCCGCTCTGCAGCAGAACCACGGCCGGTAATCAGCCCAATTTTGTGCGGCAGGTAGGGGAGAGGTCGCTTGCGTGCGGGATCGAAAAGGCCTTCAGCAGCTAGCTGTTGGCGCAGCTTTTCAATGCGAGCAAGCAGATCGCCAATGCCCACATGACGAATTTCGGTGGTCCACAGTGAAAAGGATCCGCGTCCAGCGTAAAAGGCGGGCTTACCGTGGACAATGACGCGGTCGCCGTCTTTCAGCGGGGCTGACAATGACTGCAACATCGATGATGGGCAAGTTAATTGCACGGACTTTTCCTGCTGTACGTCACGCAGAGTGAGGTAGGACAGCTTCCAGGTGGGCTTGAAGTTAATTTGGGTCAACTGACCTTCTACCCACAGGTAACCCAGGCGCTCGATCCAGCCCTTGACTTGGTCATTGACCTTGCCAACGGGCCAGGGAGTATCCGGAGTATTTGCCGGTTGATTCACACAGTCTCCCTTTCTTCAGTCTGCCGTGTTCTTCCGTCTAGTTTAGGGGCCAGCGCGGTCTATTGCCCCGCTCGGGGTAGCCAGAAAGGTGACGTTAGGCTCCACTATTGTTTTGCGTAGTGTTTCGATACTCTGGGAGCCATGACTGATGGTAAAAATGTTCTCCTCGCGGCCCCGCGCGGATACTGCGCAGGCGTGGACCGCGCGGTCGAGACCGTAGAAAAGGCGCTGGAAAAGTACGGCGCGCCCATTTATGTACGCAAACAAATCGTGCACAACCGTTACGTCGTAGAATCTCTGGCAGACCGCGGCGTCATCTTCGTCGACGAGGCCTCTGAGGCACCAGAAGGCGCCCACCTAGTCTTCTCCGCCCACGGTATTTCCCCTGCCGTGCGCGCAGAAGCAACGCAGCGCAAGCAGCTTACTTTGGACGCCACCTGCCCGTTGGTTACCAAGGTGCACAAGGAAGCCCAGCGCTTCCAGCGCGATGGCTACCACATCCTCTTGGTTGGCCACGAAGGCCACGAAGAAGTAGAAGGCACCGCCGGCGAGGCACCTGAGGTCACCCACCTCGTGGATGGCATCGGGGGCGTCGCCAAGCTGCCAGAGTTCCTGCAGGATGAGAAGCTTATCTGGCTGTCCCAGACCACGCTATCGGTGGATGAGACCATCACCATCGTCAATAAGCTGCGCGAGCGCTTCCCGCACTTGGAGAACCCGCCTTCAGACGATATTTGCTACGCCACCCAAAACCGCCAAGAATCCGTCAAGGCCATCGCCCCACAGTGTGACCTGATGATTGTGGTGGGCTCTAAGAACTCTTCTAACTCGGTGCGCTTGGTTGAGGTGGCGCTTGAGGCAGGCGCCAAGACTTCCCACCTCGTGGATTTTGCCAAGGAAATCGACGAATCTTGGTTGGAAGGCGTCCAGACGGTCGGCGTAACCTGCGGTGCTTCGGTACCTGAGTTGCTGGTACGCGAAGTACTGGAGTTCCTGGACGAGCGCGGTTATAGCGACGTAGAACAGGTAACGACCTCTACCGAGACGATTACCTTCGCCCTACCGCGCGACCTGCGCCCAGCACGCACCTAAGTAGCGTTTGCCTATACGGCAGTTAAAACGGAAGAAAGGCCCAGAAACGGGCCTTTCTTTTTGCTTTAGTCCTCGTCGTAGAGGTTATCGTCCCAACCTTGCTTGGGCCGTTCCTTCTCCTGCTGAGATGCCGGAACGGAATCGCCAGCGCGCCGGGCTGGATCCGGGCGCAGTGGATTGTCGCGTTCCTCTTGTTGCATTCGGCGACGCTCTTCACGGTCGCGACCACGGAGGCGATCCTTGGGCGCGGGGCGTGACTTCTTCAACGTGTGCGAGGCGCGGGCGCGCTGCGGAGCGGCTTGAGACTGCTTGGAGTTCCTTGCCGGTTTATCGCGCGCCATCAAGTCTGCAACCGATAGGCGCTCCTCGCGGTTGCGCCGGTCTTGTTTGGCGTCGGCACGGCGGGAAGCGGTTTCCATTTCGGCGGTGCGCTTGGCCGTCTTGCGGAAGCGTACCCAGCGCAGCCAGGCGATGATTGCCGCGCCCACCAGGGCAATGAGGAGCCACAGGAACCTCTGGACAAGGGGGAAAGCCGCGGTGATGGTCGCCGTCTTGGAAAAAGCCGATGCGCCCTCTGGCAAGTTGGCCTTGGTGATAAAGAAACCGGCCAAGCCCACCGTTATGGCATACACAATGGGGATTGAAGCCACGGTGAGGAAGAGGCCGCGCTCTTCCACGATGAGCGCCACCAGCAGTGAGCCGATTACGAGGAACGCGAGGTAAGCCCACCCGATGGAACCCATCAGCATGGAAATAAACGCGCCGGTGAGCAAGAGTGCCGCGAGCAGCCCAAGGCCCTTACCCAGCGTGATGCTGGGGAGACCGGAGCTTTGGGCGGCGGAGGACTTTCTTTGCTTGGCTTGTGACACGTCGGAAGATCCTACCGGTTGCCGCCGGCCTATGGCTATTTCCACGCACGAAAGCGGCGGATTTATAGTGCCGAATTTCCGCGTGGCCACGTATCAATAGGCAAGGGCTCCCGCGGGGTGCGATCCGTGCGGCCCGGGATATCCATCTCATGCAATTTGCGGGCGGTGACGCCCACGCGGGAATCGAGCGAGGAAAGCGTGGCGTTATAAGCTTCGACTGCTTTTTCCAGGTTATGGCCCACCTTTCCGTAGTGATCAGAAAGCGTATTCAGGCGCGTATACAGTTCGCGCCCCAAGCGCTGGACCTCCTTTGCCTTGGCGGAAATATCTTCCTGGTGCCACCCCATGGCCACCGTGCGCAAGAGCGCAAAAAGCGAGCTGGGGGTGGCGATCACTACATTGCGTTCAAAGGCGTACTCGATAAGTTCTGGGTCCACCGATAATGCAGCATCAAGGAAGGGGTCTGCGGGAACGAAGAGGATGACGAACTCGGGCGTTGGTTGAAACGCCTCAATATAGTCCTTCTGCGATAGTGCTTGGACGTGGCCGCGCATTAAATGCGCGTGGCGGCGGAGGAAGCCGGCGTGCTCTTCCGGGTCATCGGTTTCTAGGGCGTCAAGGTAAGAGGTAAAAGGAACCTTGGCATCGACGATGATGTGGCGGCCACCGGCCAAATTGATGAGCATGTCAGGGCGGACGACGCGCCCGCCCAATGGGGCGGAGACCTGGCAATCAAAGTCCACGTGTTTGGTCATACCGCCGAGCTCAACCACGCGCTCCAATTGCACCTCGCCCCAACGGCCACGCACATTGGGTGAGCGCAAAGCGGTCACTAGTTTGTCGGTGCGTTCGGTCAGGCGGGAGGAGGTGCGGGTCACCGCCTGTACCTGGCTGGAAAGGGAAGCGAGCAGCGCGGTGCGGTCTTCCTCAATTTCTTGGAGCTGAAATCCCAAGCGGTCCATGGCCTTTTCTAGCGGTTGGAGTTCGGCTTGGCGGCGCTGCGAGTCTTGCAGCGCGCGGTGCTCGGCGCTCGGCGCGGAGCGCGTAGCGGAGTAAGAATGGGCTAACCAGCCCATTACCGCGCCGAGGATGAGGCCGATAAAAAGTAGCAGCACGGGCAAAGTGGAAGTCATGGCTTCCAGCATGGCACGCGCCGCCGACACGACTCACTATTTTTTCGAATCTCCGTTCAACAGGCCTTCGAAGGCATCGCGGGCGCGGCGCAGGTTTGCGCGCATGCCGGGCTTTTCATGCTCCTTGGGGGTGGATTCCACATTGAGGGCGGCGTCGAGGGAAGTGGAATCGCCGTCCGCGGAGACGTCGGCAAACGCGCCTTCTGGGGCTGCATAGTCCGGCATCTTGAGCCATGCCTCGCGCTTATAACGCCCTTGGTCTTCGGTGTAGCGGCCGATGAGATAACCAGCCACGGTAGAAAAGTCGAGATCCGCGGCGGTCTTTTCGCCCGACTGCAGCTTCATCATGTCTTGGCCGTAGCGGTAGGCCACCGCAAACATCGCGGCCGCCGGAACCGCGAGGAAGCCACCTATCAGGCCAAAGAGAGCTGAGCCTACCGTTACGGAAACCAGGACGATGACCGGGTGCAGGTCCATGGCCTTGGACTGCAGCCAGGGCGAGAGGACATTGCCTTCCAACTGCTGGACCAGCAACACTAGGCCGAGGACGAGCAGAGCCTTGGTGACGCCAAGGGAGACCAACGCGATGGTGACGGAGAGGGCGCCGGCGACGATCGCGCCGACGAAAGGAATGAAGCCCGCGATAAAGGTGATGATCGCCAAAGCCATGGCCAGCGGAACGCCGATAAGGGCGAGGCCGACGCCGATAAAGACGGCGTCGACAAGCGAGACAACCGCTTGCGCGCGAATGAAGCCGCCCAGCGTATTCCAGGCGCGAGTAAGCAGCTCAGTAAGGTGCCAGCCGGCGCGCTTGCCCGTGGCATCGCGCAGCCAAGGAAGGAACTTGGCGCCGTCCTTCAAGAAGAAGAAGGTCAGCACCAGCACGATGAAGAGCGTGACCAAGATGGACGTGGCGGTGCCGATGCCGGTAAAGACCGAGCCTGCGATGGCGCCGGCACGTTGCTGCAGCCAGGACGCCGCCTCGTCGATGTAGCTACTCATGTCATCGCTATCGAGGTTAAGCGGTGGGCCCTGGGCCCAGAGCTGCAGGCTTTGGATGCCGGAGACCGTCTGCAAATACAGTGACCGGGATTGCCGCATGAAATCTGGGGCAACAAACGCAATGAGGCCGCCAACAGCCGTGAAAGAAACCAAAATGGTTACGGCGGCCGCCAACGCGGCGGGCAGGCCAATATTGCGCAGCTTCTTCGCCACCGGCGCCAGAACGGTGCAGATAATAAGGGCCAAAAGCACCGGCAAAAGGCCCTGCCAGAAGTTACCCAGTAAACGGTAGAGGGCGTAGAGGAAAACGCAGATGATGAGCAGCCGAACGGCCCATAGGGAGGCGGACTTAACCACCTCGCCGGCGATGACGGAGCGGTCTACCTGATCACCCGGTGGATGTGGGGATACATCTTCCAGCTTGCTGGTGTCGAAGCTTTCATCAAACTTATCGCCCAAGCCCGCTTGAGGGTCATCGGGCAGCGGTTGGCTATCAGAATTCACCCCACCATCTTGCCTTAAAAGAAGGCGGGTGCGTTAGGATTGGCCCCGTGAGTCTTACACTAGGAATCGTCGGCCTGCCCAATGTGGGCAAGTCCACTTTGTTTAATGCCCTGACCCGTTCCGAGATCCTGGCGGCGAACTACCCATTTGCCACCATCGAGCCCAACGTGGGCCTGGTGGAGCTGCCGGATTCCCGCTTGACCCAACTGGCGGAGATGTTTAACTCTGAGCGCATCCTTCCTGCCACCGTGTCCTTCGTGGACATCGCCGGTATCGTCTCCGGTGCTTCGCACGGTGAAGGTATGGGCAACGCCTTCCTAGCCAATATCCGTGAGGCAGACGCCATTTGCCAGGTAGTGCGCGCCTTCTCTGATGACAATGTCATTCACGTCGATGGCAAGGTGGACCCGCGCAACGATATCTCCGTTATTAATACCGAGCTCATTCTTGCGGATCTCCAGACCATCGAAAAGGCCCTGCCGCGCCTGGAAAAGGATGCGCGCAAGAATAAGGATTTGGCCGCCGAGGTGGAAGCAACCAAGAAGGCCCAGGAGATTCTGGAAGATGATCGCACCCTCTTCGCCGCGGCGAAGGAGGGCGAGATTGACCTCGCGCTCGTGCGCGATCTGCATCTGATGACGGCTAAGCCCTTCCTCTATGTCTTCAATTCGGATGAAGCAGTGCTTACCGACGACGCTAAGAAGGAAGAACTCCGCCAGCTCGTCGCCCCGGCTGAGGCCGTATTCCTCGATGCGCAGACCGAAACTGAGCTGCTCGAGTTGGAAGAAGACGAAGCCCGCGAGTTGCTCGAGGCCGTAGGCCAAGATGAGCCGGGCCTAGCCACCTTGGCTAAGGCAGGTTTTGCCACCTTGGGTCTGCAGACCTACCTCACCGCCGGGGAGAAGGAGGCCCGTGCGTGGACCATTAAGCAGGGCTCTGCCGCACCGCAGGCAGCTGGAGTCATCCACACCGATTTTGAAAAGAAGTTCATTAAGGCCGAGATCGTTTCCTTCGATGACCTTGTAGCCGCCGGCTCCATGGCTGAGGCCCGTGCGCATGGCAAGGTCCGCCAAGAGGGTAAGGACTACATCATGCAGGACGGCGATGTGTGCGACTTTAAGATCGGCGGCTAATTCCAGCCGGTCTGAGCTTGGTTTTGGCTGCGGGCGAGGGGCTTGTCCGTAGAAGCGAAAAGAAGGTAGCGAAGACGAAACTTCCGCGTTACTGTGGGCGGCGTACCCGAACAAAGGAGGCTGCAACATGGCTGAACTAGATAACAAAACCATTGCCATCATCGCTACCGATGGCTTCGAAGACTCCGAGTTGACCTCCCCGCTAGAGGCCGTGAAGAACGCTGGCGCTACCGTGCGTGTCCTCGCCCCAAAGGCCGGCACCATTACCGGCAAGAACGGTACGGAGATTTCCGTTGACGCCGCTACCACTGACTCCACTGGCGAGTCTTTCGACGGCATTATTCTGCCTGGCGGCACCGATAACGCCGACCTCATCCGCTTGGATAAGGCCGCGGTGGAAATCGTGCGCAAACACATGAGCAAGGATCTGCCGCTCGGCGCCATCTGCCACGGTGCTTGGATCCTGGCTGATGCTGAAGCCCTCAAGGGCCGCACCCTGACTTCCTTCCCGTCCCTGCAGACCGACCTGCGCAATGCAGGTGCCACCTGGGTAGATGAGGAAGTCCACTGCGACCAAGGCTTGGTCTCGTCCCGCACTCCAGATGACCTGCCTGCCTTCAACGCCAAGCTGGTAGAAGAGTTTGCAGAGGGACAACACTAAAGTTCCACAGATTTGAGCCACGGGTACTGCCCGTGGCTTTTTTCGATCTTGCGCCGGCGTCATGTGCCCTATAAAGTTAGTTTTCCTGAAGGGGAGTAGTTCCCTCGGTGAGCTCCGAGATGACTGGTCGACATACTGGCGTTTAGCCCGGCCAGCCAGCGTCCGCAGTGCCCGCGGCCGTGAACGAGACCTTCGGTCCGCAACCGAACCGAAGGGAGAAGTGACTATGTCCTCCATAGGCTCAGAGCAGCGCATTCTTGAGCGCTTCATGCAGCTATCCATCGCCGCCGCAGTGGCTACCATCCTCCTCAAGGCCTTGGCCGCGTGGTTTACCGGCTCGGTGGGCTTCCTCTCCGATGCCTTCGAATCCATCGTGAATCTCGTCGCGGCCGTCGCCGGCTTTTATGCGCTCCGGATTGCCTCTAAACCGGCCGATGATAACCACCAGTTTGGCCACGGCAAAGCCGAGTACGTCTCCGCCTTGGTAGAGGGTGCAATGATTTTTATTGCGGCCGGCATGATCGTGTACACGGCGATCCAACGCTTCTTTGTTCCGCAGCCGATTGAAGAGCCGGGCTGGGGCTTGGCGTTGTCAACGCTTTCGTCCGTGCTTAACGGCGCGGTGGGCATCGCGCTCATCCGTGCAGGTAAGCGCTACCGGTCCGCCACCTTGGATGCGGATGGGCACCATTTGCTTACCGACGTCTGGACTTCCGTCGGCGTCCTTGTCGGCATCGCCGCCGTATTCCTTACTGGTTGGTGGTGGCTGGATCCTGTAGTGGCGCTCGCAGTGGGCATCAATATTTTGTGGACAGGCTATAGCCTCCTGCGCGATTCGGTAAGTAGCCTGCTTTCTGAGGCGCTTCCCGACGACGAGCGTCAGAACATTAGGCAGCTCCTAGCTCGGCTGGAGCAGGAACACTCGGTAAACTTCACGGAGCGTCGCACCGTGGCCTCTGGCCGCCAGCGGTTGGTGTACCTGACCATGGAGGTGCCAGGGGAATGGAGCGTCATGCACTCCCACGAGGTTGCAGACGCAGTGGAAATTGCCCTCGACGAGCTGTACCCAGGCTGCAGTGCTTTCATTCATGTGGAACCAGCCGGCCTGGAAAATCGGCGTCCGTACTTATTCCGCTAAGGCTTAGTCTTCTCAGCTTTCTGCCGACCACTGTGGATACTCGGAGAAAAGGTACACTCTCTTGAGAGAATCCTGTGGTGCCGCTGTCACCGCATTTCGGGGGTGTGGTGAACAGTGGACGATTTGGAGATCGTGAAGGGGTGCGGCTAGGGCGCTGCGGGCGAGGGAATCGACATCCGGTTTCCTCGGTTCGGGTGCTTATGGTGCAGATTTTCCAATGTTATAGAACTGTTATCAACCGTTCTGAGCTGCATGAAGCTTGGCTTTGGTGAACAAAATCGAGAAAAATCTCCGCTAGCGGTCGAAAAATTTTGATTTCTCCGTATGGTGGTTGTCACAGCAATCAATTGGAGATTTTCACCCCCACAATCCATGTGGCGGGGTTAGAAAATGTCCTTTTGTTTGGTTGAAGATAGCTATACCAATAGCAGAAAGGATTTACTGACAATGGGTAAGAACATTAAGGACCTCTTTAACGCAACCGCATACGACAAGAACGGCGAGAAGCTGGGCGACGTTAACGAGGTATTCGTTGATGACCAGTCCGGCCAGCCTACCTTCGTTGAGGTTAACCACGGCCTGTTCGGCATGAACTCCAGCCTGGTTCCGCTGCGTGGACACGACTTCTCCGGCGATGATCTGAAGCTGGGCTTCTCCAAGGACCGTATCAAGGATGCTCCGGACTTCGACTCCGATAAGCCGCTGACCCCTGAGACACAGTCCGATATCTTCAAGCACTACGGTCTGGATAACGCACGCGACGTTACCGACTACAAGGATTCCAACCTTGACTCCAAGCGCGACGTTCAGGCTGGCGCTGACAAGGAACACAACCTGACCGCAGGCGCTGGCGCTGCTGGTGCAGGCGTTGCTGGTGCACATGCTGACGAGAAGAAGGCAGACACCCACACCACCGACGCTGCTGCTACCGAGCGCAAGGCTGGCGTAGCTGATGACGCTGCAGCTGCACGCACCAACAACGATGGCGAGCTCATCCGTTCCGAGGAGCAGCTCAACGTCAACAAGGAGCGCGTGGCTAGCGGTGAGGCTCGCCTGCGCAAGTACGTTGTGACTGACACCGAGAGCGTCGAGGTTCCGGTCGAGCGCGAAGAGGTTCGCGTCGAGCGCACTCCGATCAACGCTGAGGATGCCAAGAACTACAACGGCGCTATCTCCGGTGACTCCGAGGAAGCTTCCGTCACCTTGCACGAGGAGCGCGTAAACGTGAACAAGGAAACCGTTCCGGTTGAGAAGATCAACCTGAAGAAGGACACCGTTCGCGACACCGAGACTCACACTGAGGAGCTGCGCAAGGAGCAGATCGACACCGATGGTGTTGACGGCCTCAAGAAGTAAAAGCGCATAGCTAAACGCCCGCAAGGATTACCTTGCGGGCGTTTCTTTTTGCCTTTTAGGAGACTGGTTTAAGCCTTGACTCCGATGGTCTCGGCCGAGTCAGAATCCATAATGTGCTTGACGCCGTTCTCGGCAGCATCCCAGGTTGCTTTGTCCTGGATGCCGGCGCGCTTAGCCACGATGGTGGCGCACAGCACCTGTCCGGTGACGTTGAGTGCGGTACGGCCCATGTCAATGATTGGCTCGATGGCAAGCAGGAGACCAACACCGGCCAGTGGCAGGCCGAGCGTAGAAAGCGTCAGGGTGAGCATCACCGTTGCGCCGGTGGTGCCTGCGGTAGCGGCGGAACCGATAACGGACACGAAGATGATGAGCAGGTACTGGGTGAAGTCAAGGTCGATGCCATAGAACTGGGAGACGAAGATGGCAGCGATGGCTGGGTATACGGAAGCGCAGCCATCCATCTTGGTAGTCGCGCCCAGCGGAATAGCAAAGGAAGCGTACTCGGATGGAACGCCCATAGCCTTTTCACTGAATCGCTCGGTAGCTGGCATGACGCCCATCGAAGAACGGGTAACAAAGCCCAGCGAGGTCACCGGCCACACGCGCTTGAAGAAGCCGATGACCGGGATCTTATTGAACTTCAGCACAGCCGGGTAGACCACGGCAAATACCAGGCCCATGCCTACGTACATGGCTAGGACGAACTTGCCCAGCGAGCCCAGTGCATCCCAGCCGTAGGTGGCTACGGCCTTACCGATGAGGGCCGCGGTGCCAATCGGGGCAAGGCGGATAATCCACCAGAGGATGACCTGAATGACCTTCAGGAAGGACTCGGTAAAACGCAGGAAAGGCTCAGCAGACTTGCCGGTCTTGACAGCGGCGATACCAATGGCTAGCGAGATGACAAGGAGCTGGAGGGCGCCAAAGCTGAGGGATACTTCGCCGTCGGAAAGCGAGGCAGAAAGGCCTACGAAGTTCTGGGGCAGAAGCTGCTCAAAGAACGCGGTCCATGAACCGACGTGGGAAGGATCCTGCGCGGTGGCAGCATCGATGCTTGTGCCGATGCCCGGCTTCATCACGACGGCGACGATGATGCCCGTCAAGACGGAGAAGAATGCGGTAATGGCAAACCATACAAGCGTGGAAACTGCCAGGGAAGCGGCGTTGGCTACCTTGCGCAGATTAGCGACGGAGGTAACAACTGCAGCGAAGATGAGTGGCGGGATCATCACCTTGAGCAGCTGGACGTAGGCGTTGCCGACTCCCGTGAGCAGGGTAGTCAACCAGCCCGGGTTGTCTGGGTCGGTATCCATGCCGGAAGCAATGAAGCCCAGGATAAGGCCGATGATGAGGCCCGCGATGACCTGAGCACCGAATCCCGTGGCCCAGCCGGGAAGCTTGGAGCGCGAAGATTCTTGTTGAGACATAAAGATTCCTTTGAAAATAAAAATGGACAGATCGGACTATTCTTCAGATACTGTCCTGTTCAACTTCAACATCGCTCAGCTTATTCCTTCTACGTCTGTAGGTACAAAGTGCGAGTTATCTGCCGTGGCCGAAACCTCACCTTTCGCGCTCACGGAAAGGTGTTTTTGCGCTGGTTTTAGGGCGCTGGTGAGCGCGAAGGGAGGGGAGCTTGAGCTGTCACATGTCTCCCATTGCTAACTTTAAGTAGCTATTCTCTCTATCTTTCTCAGGAGGAACATTTATGGGCTGGGTTAAACCCCTCGTTGGCATTTTTGCAGTTGGCGCAGTGGCTTCCGTAGCTTTAGGCGGTGGTGATGAAGATACTGTGGTGGTCAATCGAGTAATCGATGGTGACACCATTGACGTCGACCTCGACGGCGAAAATACCCGCGTTCGGCTACTTAATATTGATACGCCTGAAATCGGCCATAACGGCGAACCGAGTGAGTGCCTCGCGGAGGAAGCCAAGCGGTACTTGGAAGGACGGTTGCCAAAGGGGACGGAGGTTCGGTTGGAATATGACTCCGAGCGGACCGACAAGTACGGCCGCACTCTTGCCGGTGTCTTTATTGACGATGACTTCATTAACGCGGATGTCGCGGCCGAAGGGCTAGCCACGGCGGTTGTATTTGGCGGAAACGACAAGTTTTACGACGAAGTGCACAATGCCGAACGCGGCCCTAAAGACGCTGGCGAAGGGATCTTTGGGGTCTCGGACGAGTGCAAGGTTTCCAGCGATGAGGACATGGCCGAGGCGCTTAGCAGCGCAGAAGCTGCGGCGGCAGCATTTGTAGCTTCCGGGGAAGCTGATAGTGCAGGCTACGAGGATGTACTGGACAAGTCAGCAGCAGCGAAGGCCGGATTAGCGGCTCTGACTCACCGCAAAGATGCTCGAAGCACCTTCCAGAAGGCGGCATATCCGGATGCTCCCAAGGAGATTGCCTCGAAGAAGGAACGCGAGCTTGAAGGGAAGGAGAAGCAAGCCCGCGAAGAGCTCGAGAAATTGGAGGAGAAAGCACGGGAGGAAGAGAAGCGCGAGAAGGAGCGCCAGGAAGAAGAACGCCGTCGTGCAGAGCAGCGGCAGGAAGAGATTCGCCAGCAGGAGCACGACGCGCCTGAAGTAGAGGTAGCGGAGCAGCCAACGCTTGACGAGGTGGCTGGCTATCAAGCCCCCGAGCAGCAGCCCGCACCTCAGCCGGTGCCGGTGGTCGATAACTACACCGGGTGCCGAGCTTATGGCGGAAACTATGCCATGACGTCAGTAGATAAGAATGGACGTTCATACGCGAAGATCGACTGCACTACGAAGCAGCAGATTGGTTAGGCAGCCCGCCCTTCGCGCTCACGGGCAGAACCCTGAGTGCTTGGAGCATGGCTCCCGGTGAGCGCGAGGGGAGCGGGGTTGGGGCCTACACCCTTGCCGCTCACCAAAACCAAGGGGAAGCGCCATCCTGGCGCTGCCGGTGAGCGCGAAGGGCGGGAGTGTCCCGGAATCTGAAATACTGGCGGCATGAAGATCCTCGTAACCGCATTTGACGCCTTCGGCGGAGAGAGCATAAACCCCACAGAACGAGCTCTTCAGCAACTACCGGATCACATTGGAGACGCGGAGCTCGTCAAGCTGGTGATCCCGACGAAATTCGGAGAATCGCTGCGTCGGGCGATTGAGGTCGCGGAGGATTCGGAGGTCGAAGCCATTGTATGTTTGGGCCAGGCCGGCGGGCGGGCACATATCACCCCGGAGCGGGTCGCGATCAACGTGATGGATGCCGATATTCCTGATAATGCGGGTTATCAGCCGGTGGATGTACCGGTTGTGGAAGGCGGCCCGACGGCCTATTTCTCTACGCTGCCGGTAAAGGAAATGGTCGCGGCGGTGGGGGATAGTCCGGCGCGATTGTCGAATACGGCCGGGACTTTCGTATGTAACCAGCTGCTCTATGGCCTCCTGCATCACTTCGAGGGGACGAGGGTGAGCGCGGGATTTGTCCACGTGCCGTATATAACAGAGCAGGAGAAAACGGATAAGCCCATGATGGAGCTGGCGGACATCGTCGAGGGGGTTAAGCGGGCGCTCTGGGCGGTGCAAGCTAGTTAGGGTAGCCTTTGTAGCTTTTTGGCTCAGCTAAATATAGATTTAGGGATATGTCTCGCTTTAGCCCTCTCAACTGGCCGGTTGTGCGCCAGCTGCGCAGTGGCGATCCCTTCGGAAGGGACGTCAATACGCAGTCTCAAAAGAGCAAAGATAAGCATGGGCGCACCGTGGAAGCAGACCGCGTGGTGCAGTCGGTGTGCCCGTACTGTGCGGTCGGTTGTTCGCAGCGCGTGTATGTCAAAGATGACCGCGTCATCCAGGTGGAGGGCGATCCGGATTCGCCCATTTCTCGTGGGCGCCTGTGCCCGAAGGGATCTGCGTCGGAGCAGTTGATTAACTCCGCTACGCGCCTTACCAAGATTAAGTATCGTGCGCCGCACTCGACGGAGTGGCAGGATCTTGATGAAGATACCGCGATGGAGATGATTGCGGATCGTTTCTTGGAAGCCCGCCGGAACGGTTGGCAGGATGTGGACGATGAAGGTCGTGCGCTCAACCGCACGATGGGTATCGCCGGTTTGGGCGGTGCGACCTTGGATAATGAGGAAAATTACCTCATTAAGAAGCTGTTTACCGCCGCTGGTGCGATTCAGCTCGAGAACCAGGCACGCATATGACACTCCGCCACTGTTCCTAGTCTAGGAACTTCGTTTGGCCGCGGCGGCGCAACCCAACCGCTGCAGGATATGGCGAATGCGGACTGCATCGTCATTGAGGGTTCTAACATGGCCGAGTGTCACCCAGTGGGATTCCAGTGGGTGGTGGAAGCCAAGAAGCGTGGTGCACGCATCATTCACGTGGATCCGCGTTATACGCGCACGTCTGCCTTTGCGAATCGCCACATCGGCATTCGCGGCGGCACGGACGTGGTGCTTTTGGGCGCAGTCATTAACTACCTGCTGGAAAACGAGCTGTACTTCCACGACTACGTGGTGGCGTATACCAATGCGCCGATGATCATCTCGGAGGACTATCAGGACACCGAGAACTTGGATGGTTTGTTCTCCGGCTATGATCCGGAAACTGGAAAGTACGTCACGGATTCGTGGCAGTACGTGCAAAAGCCTGAGGGTGCGTCGTGGAATGTAGAACGCGATGAATCGCTGGAGCATCCGAATTCCGTCTTCCAGATTCTCAAGCGGCATTACGCGCGCTATACGCCTGAGGTAGTGGAGGAAACCTGTGGTATTGCACAGGAGGATTTCTTCTATCTAGCCGAGTCGATAGCGCAGAACTCTACGCCGGAGCGCACTACCTGCTTTGCTTATGCGTTGGGCTTTACCCAGCACACCTTGGGTGCGCAGTTCATCCGTACCGCAGCTATTTTGCAGCTGCTGACCGGTAATGTGGGCCGTCCTGGATCAGGCATTATGGCGCTGCGCGGTCACGCCTCGATTCAGGGATCTACCGATATCCCGACGTTGTTCCACTCGTTGCCGGGGTATTTGCCCATGCCGAGCGTCGATAAGCAAAGCTGGCCAGAGTTTGTCGATGGAATCCGTAATGAGTCGCAAAAGGGCTTTTGGCAGATTGGTGAGAACTATGCAGTCTCGCTGATGAAGTCCTATTGGGGCGATGCGGCAACCAAGGACAATGGTTGGGGCTATGACCTCATGCCGCGCATCTCTGGCGCGCATTCGACCTATGAAACGCTTATGGCAATGCTGGATGAGCAGGTGGAAGGCTATTTTGTCTTCGGCCAGAATCCGGCCGTGGCGCAGTCCAACGGCGGAATGCAGCGCCGCGGTTTGGCCGCGCTGAAGTGGCTGGTGGTGCGCGATTTCCAGGAGATTGAGACCGCCTCCTTCTGGAAGGACTCGCCGGAGATTAAAAACGGTGAGCTTAAGACCGAAGACATCGGCACTGAGGTCTTCTTGATGCCGGCGGCCACCCACGTGGAAAAGGCGGGCACCTTTACTCAGACGCAGCGCATGCTGCAGTGGCGCTTCCAAGCAGCGCCGCCGCCGGGCGAGGCCAAGAGTGACCTGTGGTTCTTCTACCAGTTGGGCAAGAAGATTAAGGAGCGCCTGCGCGATTCCACTGATCCGCGAGATATTCCTCTGCAGAAGGTCACGTGGGACTATGTGGAAACCGAGGAAGGCGAGCCGAATTCTGAGGATATCCTCAAGGAGATCAACGGCTACTACCTAGAGGGGCCGAAAAAGGGCGAGCTTTTGCCTGCCTTCGTGGAGATGAAAAACGATGGCAGTACCTCGGGTGGTTGCTGGATCTATACCGGCGTGTTTAAGGACGGCATTAATCAGTCCGCGCGCAAGGTTCCGGGTTCGGAGCAAAACGAGGTAGCTCCGGAGTGGGGTTGGGTATGGCCGGCCAACCGCCGCCTGCTCTACAACCGTGCTTCGGCGAAGCCGGACGGCACTCCGTGGTCGGAGCGCAAGAAGTATGTGTGGTGGGACGCCGGCCAGGGTAAATGGGTTGGCGATGACGTGCCGGACTTCCCGGCTACCAAGTCCCCGGACTACAAGGCTCCGATCGACGCCGTGGGCCCGGATGCCCTCGACGGCACCGATGCCTTCATCATGCAGGCGGATGGCCGCGGTTGGCTCTTTGCACCGACCGGGCTTTCCGACGGCCCATTGCCCACCCACTATGAGCCGCACGAGTCCCCGGTGCACAACGTGCTGTACAAGCAACAGCAATCGCCGACGCGCCTGACCATCAAGCGCCCAGACAACCTGTCGCGCCCAGAACCTGGTGAGCCGGGTTCGGAGGTGTTCCCGTTTGTCTTTTCCACCTATCGTCTCACCGAGATGTATACCTCGGGTGCGATGTCGCGCCGCCTGCCGTACCTGGCGGAGTTGCAGCCGGGCCTATTCTGCGAGGTCGATAAGGCCTTGGCAGAAAAGCGTGGCTTGGAAAACGGCAAGTGGGCCACGATCATCTCGCCCCGCGGCGTCATTGAGGCGCAGGTCTTGGTCACTGACCGCATGCAGATGATGAAGATCAATGGTGAGGAGTTCCACCAGATCGGCTTGCCGTATCACTATGGCGAGTCCGATTCCACGGCCGTTGCAGGCGATGGCGCCAATGATCTGCTGGGCCTTACATTGGAGCCGAACGTATTCATCCAGAATTCCAAGATCGGCGCTTGCGATATCCAGCCGGGGCGTCGCCCGCGCGGTGAAGCCCGTGTAGAGATGCTCAAGGAGTATCAGAAGCGCGCGCACCTGAACCTGGATTCCGGTAATGATCTGCTCACCGTGGATGATTCCTTCACCTATAACCCAGAGCCGCAGCAGCCCGCGGACGCGGATGAGCACGGCGAGAAGGGCGAGGAAAGCGAAGAAGGTAAGTAAATGACAAATCTTCTGACCGAAAACGCGAGCCGGCACGGCTATGACAAGTACCGCCGTATGGCCTTTTTCACCGACACTTCCGTGTGCATCGGGTGTAAGGCCTGCGAGGTGGCGTGTAAGGAGTGGAACCGCAACCCGGTAGAAGGCTATGACGTCACGGGTGATTCCTATGACAACACCGGCGCACTGGGTGCAAATACCTGGCGCCACGTGGCCTTTGTGGAGCAAAACAATGACCGCATCGAGCAGGCCCGCGAGGAGGGAAAGAATCTCATTTCCCTTGGCATGCCTTCGGTAGGGGCGCAGGCCCCAGAGGTTGATACCACCCCGCCGGATACGGATACGTTCCGGTGGCTCATGTCCTCGGACGTGTGTAAGCACTGCACGCATGCAGGCTGCTTGGACGTGTGTCCTACCGGCGCGCTGTTCCGCACCGAGTTTGGCACCGTTGTGGTTCAGGATGATGTGTGCAATGGCTGCGGTACCTGCGTGGCCGGCTGCCCCTTTGGCGTCATCGAGCGCCGCGATGACGGCGGTGTGGCGCTGAAGTATGACAAGACGGCCACAGTGGATTACGTGGATAATTCCCATGCCGGTGTCAACGTGTTGAAAAAACTCAAGCAACTTGCCCCGCAGGGCCCGGACCATACGCCGGGCGAGGCGATGCCGATCAAGAACTTGGGCGTGGCCCAGAAGTGCACTATGTGCTACGACCGCCTGAAGCAGGGCGAACAGCCAGCATGTTCTAAGACCTGCCCGACCGATTCCATCCAGTTCGGCCCGTACGAGGAGATGGTGGCCGCAGCCAAGGCACGCGTGCGCGTATTGCACGAGCAAGGCCTTACTGAGGCCCGCCTTTACGGTGCCAACCAGGACGATGGTGTGGGCGGAACCGGCTCCATCTTCCTGCTTTTGGATTCACCTGAGGTCTACGGTTTGCCGCCGGACCCGCGCGTGCCGACGGCCGATTTGCCGCAGATGTATAAGACCGCAGCCAAGGCTATCGGTGGCATGGCGCTTGCCGTGGCTGGTTCCTTCCTGATTGGGGGACGCAAATGAGCAATTTTGATGAGTACCGCCCGCCACAGCCGGAGCGCCACAATCGCTACCGGAAGTTCGACGGTACGAAGCCGAAGAAGAAGCGGAAGCGTCCAGGCGCGGGTGCGCAGGACGGCTCCAAAGAGGAGCGCATGGCGCAGGACTTCGAGTTCTCGTCTTACTATGGCCGACCAGTGGTCAAGGCCCCGCCGTGGGAATGGCCTATCGGCGCCTACCTCTTCTTGGGCGGCGTGAGCGGTGGCTCGGGGCTCTTGGCCGCTGGCGCACAGGCCGTGGGCAATGCGCCGCTGCGTCGTACCACGCGCCTTTCTGCCTTTGGCGCGGCGGCCGTGGGATCGGTCTTTTTGATTCTGGATTTGGGCCGCCCGGAACGCGCATTGAACATGTTCCGCGTCTTCAAGGTGACCTCGCCAATGTCCATGGGCTCGTGGATTTTGTCGGGCTTTGCCAGCGCGGCTGCGCTGCCCGCCGCCGCGGAAGTAGATGCGGCGACTGGCTACAAGCTGCCGCTGCCGAAGTTTGTGCGTACGGTGCTTAAGAAGTCGGCCGGGCCGGCGGGCGCGGTCACGGGCGTGCTTGGCGGCCCGCTTGCGGGTTATACCGCGGTATTGCTGTCCAATACCTCGAACCCGGTGTGGAATGACATGAAAAAGCACCTGCCGTATGTTTTCGTTTCCTCGGCGGGTGCGGCGTCGTCAGGCCTGGCTATGGTGACCACTCCGGTCGAGCACGCGGGACCGGCCCGTGTGTTGGGTATGGCCGCGGCGGCCAGCGATCTGGCAGCGACCAAGGTGCTTGAGGAAGGCATGGAGCCAGAACCGCGCGAGGCTCTGCACGAGGGAAAGCCAGGCACGCTGATGAAGGCCTCGGAATACTTCATCGCGGCCGGTGGCGTAGGTAGCGCGCTCGCGGCGGCCACGAAATCCCGTGCGGTATCGGTGGCCGCAGGCTTATCGCTTTTGGCAGGATCTGCATGCACGCGTTTTGGCGTGCTCAACGCGGGTCTACAAGCAGTGAAGAATCCGGAGACTACCATCGGGCCGCAAAAGCGCCGGGCGGAAAGGCGCCGGCGCGGGCAGGGCCTCGACCACGATGTGGTGAGCCCGGACTAGTCCAGGTCCTGCAGGGCGGGGGCGAGCTCCGCGCCGATGTCTTCCATGCGTTGTTGCTCGGCTGCGGAGTCGCGGCCATCACGGTGGAGGTAGTAGTTCAGCGCCACATCGCCCACGGTGGTCACGCAGGTGGTAGATACCGAATCCTTCACCGGCCAAGCGCTGCAATAAAAGTGCCGGTCAGCGGAGGTGAATTCGAAGGGGGAGTAGTCATTGGCGGGGCGCTGCTGGGCGGCGTTTTTGGCATCGAGATCGTCGTGCAGTAGCTCTAGGTAGCGCTGCGCTGCCTCATTGGGGTCATCGGGGCAAACAGGTGCGCCCTCGGCCTCATACTTCGTCCCCAGCAGGCTGACCTGCTCTTTATCCTCTGCGCGGTAGAGCGCGGAAAAGGAATGATCATCGTTTTCAGCTGACTGGGGGTCGAGCTTAGCTTCACCGAGCGAATCCGGCAGGGCCTCGCGCACCGCGGCGGGATCGACTGGGGAGCACTCGCTTGTCGATGCCTCCTCAGTGGAACACCCCGCCATCCCCGCTGCGGCGAGGGCGGTGAGGGCGAAAAGATAGAGAATCTGTCGCTGCATCTTAAACCTTGATATAGGCATCGCCGGTGCGCTCGGTGGTATGGCCGATGACGGGGTAGCCGGGGACCTCGCCGATGAGGAGGAGACCGCCGGAAGTTTGGGCGTCGGCAAGCAGCACCAGCTCTTCCTCGTTCAAGGAGGTATCGAGGTGTGGGCGCACCCAGTCGAGATTGCGGCGGGAGCCACCGGGGATGAAGCCCTCCGCCAGCGCCTCCTTTGCGCCTTCGACGGTGGGCACGGCGGAAAAGTCGAGCTCCGCGGCGATGCCGGAGGCCCGGCACATCTTGTATAGGTGGCCGAGCAACCCGAAGCCGGTGACGTCCGTGGCAGCACGCACGCCCGCCTCCACCGCGGTGCGGGCGGCCTCACGGTTCAAGGTGGTCATGGAATCGACCGCGGCCTGGGAGACCTCGTCGGTAGCCTTGTGCTTGTTGTTGAGGATGCCCACGCCAATGGGCTTGGTTAGGGTGATGGGCAGGCCAGGTTCGGCGGCGTCATTGCGCATGAGCTTGTCGGGGGCGACGATACCGGTGGCGGCCATGCCGTACAGTGGCTCGGGCGCGGTGATGGAGTGCCCACCTGTGACGGAGATGCCGGCCTCGGTGGCTATATCCATGCCGCCGCGCAGGACCTCACGCAGCACATCCAGGCCCAGCTTTTCATTGGGCCAGCCCACCAGGTTAATGGCGGTAACCGGGGTGCCGCCCATGGCATAGACATCAGACAGCGCGTTGGCCGCAGCCACTCGCCCCCAATCGTAGGGGTCATTGAGCATGGGGGTGAAAAAGTCCGCGGTGGAAATTACCGCTAGACTGTCCTGGATTTTGACGGCCGCGGCATCATCGCCATCATCTAGGCCAACCAGCACGTTAGGGTCGGCCTTGCCTATCAGGCCCTCGACGGCAGACTCAAGTTGGCCAGCGGGAATCTTGCAGGCGCAACCGCCGCCTGCGGCGAAAGAGGTGAGTTTAATATCTTCGGTCATATCGCCATTTTACTCATCCCGAGGAACTATTTGGCTGCACAGCAACGTAGGGAACCTGTGTGTGGCGATAGGACATAGGGCGCCGAGGTTTCCACCTCGGAGCGGCATGGTGGATGTATTGCGTGACAGGTGTGCCGGCACCGGGGAATGCCCGTGTAAGGTGAGCACACGGAGGCGTACGTGTCCTGGTGGGCGCCCCGGTCTTCAAAACCGGTGAGGCCGAGTATCTCGGTCTGGCAGGTTCGATTCCTGTCCGTCTCCGCCACCCGCGCGCAAGGAGGAATGCCACAGTGCCCACGCCCACGCCTGCTGCCAGCCCGGACCCCCGCAGGAATATTCCCCGCATGGACGAGCTGCTCCAGCTGCCGGAAGTAGAATCCGCGCGACAGCGCCTAGCCGAGCACACCATCCGCGCGATAATCCAGGGCGCAGTCACCCAAGCGCGCCGCGGTCAGTTGCCGGTTAGCGATATACCCGCAGAAATTGCGCAGCGCCTAGAACAAAAGAATACGCATTCCCTGCACCCAGTCATTAACGCCACCGGCGTCCTCATTCATACGAACTTAGGGCGTGCCCCGCTTCCCAGCGCCGCGGTAGAGGCCCTGCACGCCGCTGCCTCCTATACAGATGTAGAAATGGACTTGGGCTCGGGCAAGCGATCCAGAAATCGCGGCGCCGGAGCCACGGCCGCGCTGCTCGCAGCCTGCCCCGGTGCAGAAGATGCCCTCGTGGTCAATAACGGCGCCAGCGCCTTGCTCCTGGCCACCGCTGCACTCGCCCCCGGCAAAGAGGTCATCATCTCGCGCGGCGAGCTCATCGAGATCGGAGCTGGCTTTCGCCTGCCCGAGCTCATCGAGTCCACGGCCACGCGCCTCAAAGAAATAGGGGCGACTAACCGCACGCACCTGGCCGATTATGAACGCGCTCTGGGAGAGAACACCGGCGCTATCTTGAAGGTGCATCCTTCCAATTTCCGCATCGAGGGGTTTACCTCCGCAGTCGGTGTAGAGGAACTGCACCGCCTAGCGGTGGAGCACGATACGCGACTCATCGTGGACTTGGGCTCCGGCCTGCTCACCCATGACCCGGCGCTGCCAGAAGAACCAGATATTCAGGCCCAGCTGCGCGCCGGCGCCGATATCGTCATAGCCTCCGGCGATAAGCTGCTTGGCGGTCCGCAGGCAGGAATCTTGCTCGGCACCAAGGACGCGATTGCCGCGGTGAAGAAGCACCCGCTGGCGCGTGCGGTGCGCATAGATAAGCTGCGCCTCAACGCGCTGGAGGCGGCCATTTCGACGCCCTCGAATGCGGTGCAGGATGCCCTCCACCTTGATCCCCAGACCCACCGCGAGCGCACGGAAGCCATCGCGCAGGCAGTCGGGGCAGAAGTGGTACCTCACGATGGCCGCGTGGGCGGTGGCGGGGCGCCGGAGTACCCGCTGCCCGGCTTCGCGGTGAGCCTGCCCGAGCCCTATGCGGACGCGCTGCGCCGCCAGGACCCGCCCGTAGTAGGTCGCGTGCATCAGGGCCGCTGCTTGGTGGATATTCGCTGCGTCCCTGCCGACCACGACGCCGCGGTTATTTCCGCTATTAAGGCGGTGGGCTAGGTGTACGTCGTCGCTACTGCCGGTCATGTGGACCACGGCAAGTCCACCCTGGTGCGGGCTCTTACGGAGATGGACCCGGACCGGTGGGAGGAAGAAAAGCGCCGCGGCCTTACCATTGATCTGGGGTTTGCCTGGACCACGCTGCCGTCTGGCGCGGATGTGGCTTTCGTAGATGTGCCCGGCCATGAAAAATTCCTAGGTAATATGCTCGCTGGCGTGGGCCCGGCCCCGGTCGTCCTCTTTGTTGTGGCGGCCGATGAGGGCTGGCAGGCCCAGTCCACCGACCACCGCGATGCCTTGCGCGCGCTGGGAGTAGAGCACGGCATTATTGCGCTAACTCGCAGCGACCGCGCCACCGTGGACCGCACCGCAGAAATCCGAACGCAGCTGGCCGGCGCCCCGCTTGCCGACGCCCCCATTATCCCCGTATCCGCCCCTACCGGCGACGGCATTGCGGCGCTGCGGCAGGCGCTCGATGAGGTCCTTGCCACTGTGCCCGCTCCCGATGCGCAGGCACCCGTGCGCCTGTGGGTGGACCGCGCCTTTAGCGTGAAGGGCGCGGGCACCGTGGTTACCGGAACGCTTGCGGCGGGCACCCTGCGCGTGGGCGATAGCCTTAAGGTGGCCACGGCTGGTGGGGAAAGGGCCGTGGAGATTCGTGGCCTGCACAGCGAAAATCGCGCGGAGGATTCACTCGGCCCCGTCACTCGTGCGGCCGTCAACCTGCGTGGGGTGGATGCCGCCGATATCCACCGCGGTGACGTGCTGCTTACCCCGGGTGCGTGGCGCCTAGTGGACCACCTCGATGTCCGCCGCACCTTTGGCGCGGAGCTCGACGGGCTGCCCGATAACCTCGTCGTGCACACCGGTACCGCCGGGGTGGAGGCTCACCTGCGTCCCTTGTCCGCCGATTTCGCGCGCATCAGCCTGGCACACCCGCTGCCGCTGCGGCTCCTTGATCGTTTCGTAGTGCGCAGTCCTGGCGGCCGGCACGTCGTCGCTGGGGTAGAGGCAGTAGATCTGCGGCCACCGGAGCTTAACCGGCGCGGTGCCGCCCGCCGCCGCGCAGAAGAGCTCAGTGCCCAAGAGTCATTTAGGGATCCTGCCTGCTATCTGCGTCGCGTCGGCTACGCTCGCTTAGATGACCTCGACCGCGATGGCTTCGATACTGCCGCGACGCCCGCAGGAATCATCGCTTTCCGCGACTGGTGGATTACGGCCTCCCAGGTAACTCGGTGGAAGCACGCGCTTACCGACGCCCTGCAAGCCCACACCGCCGCACATCCCCTAGCGCCGGGAATGCCGCGCAAAGCAGCCATGGACGCCCTTGGCCTGCAAGAAGAAGGCTTGCTGGGCCTAGCCATCGCCGCTGCGAAGGCGGAAAGCAGTGAGGGAGTGTTGCGCCTTCCCGGGCAGCGGGCGGACCTTGGCCCAGCGGAGCGCGGGGTTGCTGCCATCGAGGAAAGGCTTAAGGTAGAACCCTTTGCAGCCCCCGAAGTAGATGACCTAACGGAGCTGGGCATGGGCCCAAAGGAACTTGCCGCCGCCGAGCGCGCCGGGCGCCTCCTGCGCCTCAAGCAGGGAATCGTGCTCTTGCCCTCCGCACCGGAGGAAGCGCGCCGGCGGCTGGCCGAACTGGAGCAACCATTTACGCTTTCGGCAGCCCGTAAAGCGCTGGGCACCACGCGACGGGTAGCCATCCCGCTGCTGGAATACCTCGACGCCCAGCGGATTACTCGCCGCGGCGACGGGGGCCAACGCACATTGCGCTAGCGTGGCCTCTGTGGCCGAGCATCGCACCTATTTGCGGTGATTGCCCCCGCGGTGGTGAGACGTGTCGCGCGCCATGCGCCGGGCCCGCACGCGCGCGGATTCGGAGGAAAAGCGGCCCGGTTCTTCGGCTACCGGCAGCGCACGCCAGCTGAAATTCTGCTCTCCCGGGATGGAGGAGACCAACTCCGCCAGCTTGGCGCTGGCCTGCGGCTGTTGTGCTTGCTCATTGTGCTGCTGAGCTGGCGCATCTGGCTTAGCGGGTGCAGCCGGCTGGGCCTGTGGCCCTTTCGGACGGCGCGAGCCGGTGGGCAGGGCCGTCACGGCGGCTTCGCTGGAGAGCGTGTGCTCCCAGACCTCCGGCTGAGCCGGCGTGGTTGCGCGCGCAGCGGCGGGAATCGCAGGTTGTGGCGAGGGCACGCGCAGCGGTGGAACAGCGGGGGAGAAGAGCTCCGCGGTGGTGGCCTCATCGGCGGGGATATCGACGGCAAGCATGCCGTGGCTCGCGTAGGCGCGGGCAGAAAGCCCCGCCCCAGAACCGTTTGCCGCAGCGAATGCAGCGCGCAGTCCAGGGAGCGCGGCACTGTCGCCGAGGGGACCGAGAACCGTATCGTCGCAGGTCGCCACCGCAGTGCCGGCAAGGTCGTCCAGTGTGACGAAAAATTGCTGCGTGCCCATCTGCTCAAGCTGAGCGGGCGATAGGTCGCCGGCGGCGGCATCGATCAGCACGCCTCGTCCGCCGGAGAGCAGCGCGGTTCCTTGCGGTTGGTCATTGACCGGCACCATCCACGGCCACAGGCCCAGTGACACGGCAACCTCGACCTGGCCGTCAACTACCTCTACGGTGGCGATCGTCTGCGGTTGTGCAGAAGAGGCCTTCAATCGCTCCAAGGCGGGATACTCCGCCGCCTCGACCTCGTCCAGAAACCCTAAGAAGCCGAAGTCCGAGCGAACGCGCCAGCCGTTGGTGTAGGTATCGGGTTCTAGGGAGACGTCGACAAGCGCAGCGTGCTTCGCCACGCCGGGGATACTCAATGCGGTGCCCAGCACTGGGTGATCGAGGACCGCAACATGCTCCACGCCGAAGTAACTAGTCGCGAGCGGGTATAGCGCCATAGAAAGTCACTCCCAAGGTTAAAGGCCGGTAAACAATGCGTAGCTCATTTTACGCATATAGGGGATAGGGCTGGCGCCAGCTTTATATCCTGCGAGTTTCTATTAATGTGTAGACAGCTCTCTTAAAAGTGAAACCCGGAAAACAGAATAGGAGTAGAACCATCTCTTCTTCACCGTCTTCCTCATCCCGCCCTGTGCGTGGGGTGAATAATTCGGAGGAAAGCAAAAAGCGCACCCGCAACGCCAAGCGCATTCTCAAAGACATTATGTACCCGCATAATATCCACCCCGCGCTGGTACCGGGCGTTGCCATTGAGGACCAGAAGGTCAAGTATGGAGTAGACAAGCCGATCCTCTTTGTGGTCGGCGGACTGGTCGTCGCCTTCGTAATCTGGGGTGTGATTGCACCCGAGCAGGTCTTCGATGCTTCTTCGGCAGCGCTCGATTGGGTGATGCGTAACTTGGGCTGGATCTTTACCGCCCTAGCGACGTTCCTGATGTTTTTGCTCATCATCTTGGCCTTTTCAAAGTACGGCAAAATCCCTCTCGGGCTAGATGGGGAGAAGCCGGAATTTTCCACGGTGAGCTGGGCCGCGATGCTCTTTGGTGCCGGCATTGGCATCGGCATTATCTTCTTCGGCCCCTTCGAGCCGCTGAGCTACTACCTTTCGCCGCGCCCTGGTGCCTATGAGGCTGCGAGCGATGAAGCGGTGCTGGGCGCCATGGCGCAGGCAGCCATGCACTGGGGCTTTAATGCCTGGGCAATTTACGCCATCGTGGGCCTGTGCGTGGCCTACGTCTCCTTCCGCCGCGGCCGCGTGCCGCTGATGAGCTCCATCCTGATGCCGCTCTTTGGCAATCGCTCCTCTGATTCCCTGCCCGCGCGCATCATCGATGGCCTGGCCATTATTGCCACTCTCTTCGGCACCGCCGCCACGCTGGGCATCGGTGCGCTGCAGATCGGCCGCGGCGTGGAATTGGTTAGCGGCTGGTCTACCACCGGCAATGCCGCGGCGCTGGTAATCATCGTGGTACTGTCCATCGGAACGATCTTCTCGGCCGTCTCCGGCGTGGCCAAGGGCATTCGGTGGCTCTCCAATATCAACCTGGTGCTGGCCATGGCACTGGCCCTGTTCTTCTTCGTCGTGGGGCCGACCGCCTTCTTGGCCAATATGCTGCCGGCCGTGGTGATTGAATATCTCGATGAAATGCCGCAGATGCTCTCTGCCAACATGGGCGAGGGCGAAGACATGGTGGCCTTCCTGTCCTCTTGGACCACCTTCTACTGGGCGTGGTGGGTATCCTGGTCGCCATTCGTGGGCGTCTTCGTAGCCAAGATTTCGCGCGGGCGAACCATCCGCCAGTTCGTGCTCGGTGTGTTGCTTATTCCCTCCGCCATCATTGTTGCCGCTTTTACCATCCTGGGCGGTACCACCATTTGGCTGCAGCGCCGCGATGGCGATATCGCCCCAGATGGCACTATTGATTCCATGCCGGCGGCAGAAGACATCTTTTTCAAGGTCTTGGACCATTTCCCGGGAGCGGAGTGGATGGCGCCCATCGTCATCATCATGCTGGTGGTCTTCTTCATTACCACGGCTGACTCCGCGTCCATTGTGAATTCGCAGCTCACCCAGCGCGGCAACCCCAAGCCCAACCCGGCAGTAACGGTCTTTTGGGTGGTATGTATGGCTGGCATTGCCGTGGTCATTTTGCTTGCCGGTGGCCGTAATGCGCTGCAGGGCCTGCAGAACCTTATTACGGTGACGGCCCTGCCTTTCGCGGTCATCATCGTGCTCATGTGCATCGCGTTGGTGCGTGAGCTGCGCCATGATCCTGCCTCCATCCGTCATTTCTACGAGGACGAAGCGGTCTCTAATGCGATCGTGCGGGGCGTGCGCGATTATGGCGATAACTTTGCCCTGTCTATCGAGCCGACAGACGGCGACTACGCAACGGGCGCGCACTTTAACTCCACTGCAGCGGAGGTGACCGATTGGTACGCGCGCACGGACGAAGAGGGCCGCGCCGTGGGCTATGACTATGAGGCAGGCGAGTATGTGGACAACGATCCATCTATCAAGAATGGCGAGTTCATCTCTCCGGTACCGGAAGATAAGGAAGAAAATTAATACTTGACAATTATTGGCTGGTAGGGTGCCAGCTATGACTTTTAGTACCTTTGCCTTTGCCTTCGCCTTGGTGCTGCTGTCGGGTCTATCGACCTCGATTGGCGGCGCTTTGGCGGTGGGAAGGCGCGAGCCGGGGCCGGCTTTTATGGCCGCTGCACTGGGGCTTTCGGCCGGCGTGATGCTGTATGTCTCCTTTATGGAGATCCTGCCGGAAGGCATTGCGCAGCTTTCCGACGCCCTCGGCGAGGAAACCACCGGCACCTGGGCCGCCGTCGGGGCGTTCTTTGCTGGCATCGCCGTCATCGCCATCATTGACCGGCTCGTGCCGGAGGAGATTAACCCCCATGAGCCGGCCACCACGGCCGAAGAAGCCCGCCGCAAGAAGCTAATGAAAACCGGCGTATTTACCGCTTGCGCGCTGGGCCTGCACAATTTCCCCGAGGGGTTTGCCACCTTCCTTTCCGGCCTGGATTCTAAGGAAGTTGCGGTGCCGGTGGCGGTGGCCATCGCCATTCACAATATCCCGGAAGGCATTGCGGTGGCTGTTCCGCTGCGCGAGGCCACTGGCTCCCGCAAGAAGGCCTTTTGGTGGGCCACCTTGTCTGGCCTGGCCGAGCCGCTCGGCGCGCTCATCGGCTTCGGCCTTCTCTTGCCGGTTATTGGGCCGGCGACGATGGGCATTAGCTTCGCCGCCATCGCCGGTATTATGGTCTTCATCTCGCTGGATGAGCTATTACCCACTGCTGAGGAGACCGGCGAGCACCATCACGCTATCTACGGCTTGATTGCCGGCATGGCCGTGATGGCGGTTTCGCTGATGCTATTTATGTAGCCCGGCTATGCAGCCGGGCTACGGCGTTTTAAGCCTCCGCCGGCTGGGCGGAGGTGGCCGAGGTCTTGCCAAAGGAGGCCTTGACCGCCATCACGATGGTGGCAACGACTACGCCAAGCACCAGGCCGCAGACCATGGAGATACCGGTATCTGCCAGCCACGCCAGGGCACCGTTGGAAATATTTTCGGTCACGGAGGCAATGAACTCGTGTGGCTGATCCATACCGAATTCGTGCAGGCCCTTGACCACGATATGGCCGCCGACCCACAGCATAGCGGCGGTACCGATGACGCCGATGATATCGAGTACGATCGGCATGCCCTTGACCAGAGCGGTGCCGATGGTGGAGTTGCCATTGTGGCGCTTATTGAGGGCTAAGCCGATATCATCCATCTTGACCAAGAGGCCAACGGCGCCGTAGACACCCAGGGTCAGCATGATGCCGACGAAGATGAGGGCACCGAGGCGCATCCAGAATGGCTCGTTGATGACCTCATTCAAGGAAATGACCATGATCTCAGCAGACAAGATGAGGTCGGTGGTGATAGCAGACTTAACTAGGCTGTCCTCGGCCTCGGCGCCCTTTTCCTGGACTGACTCGGTCTCCTTTTCCCGGTGGGGGAGAACGTGGTGCAAGATCTTCTCCGCACCTTCAAAGCACAAGAAAGTACCGCCGCACATCAGGATGGGGGTGAGCGCCCACGGCGCAATCCAGGAGAGGATCATGGCGATGGGCAAGATGATAACGAGCTTATTGATGAGCGAGCCCTTGGTAATGCGCCAGATCATCGGCAGCTCGCGCTGCGGCTTAATTCCCTCCACGTATTGTGGGGTTACGGCAGCATCGTCGACTACCACACCTGCGGCCTTCACGGAGGTCTTACCCGCAAGGGCGGCCACATCGTCAACGCTAGAGGCAGCGGAGCGGGCGATCAGGGCGACGTCGTCAAGCAGGGCAAAAAGGCCACCGGCCATAAATTATCCTTCTGGGGTTAAGGTGATGTTATCGGACCACGTTAAGTGTATCCCCTGATGCGCCAGCCAAGCCATCGCATCATCACCGCTGCGAGTAATGCCCTCGACCGCGGCAAGTGTGGTGTCGATCGCCTTCTCGGCGTCCTCGGCGGAAATCAAGCCGGCGGAGGTAGCGGCAGAGAGTTCATCAATATCGAGCACGGAAATGGGCTCGCCGCGCGTGGCAACCAGATCCACATAAAGGTCGCGGGTGGTCCACACCGCGCCATCGCGCTGGATTTCGGCCACATCAATATAAAAGTCCTGGTGGACGTCTACACCAGGGCGGAAATGGAAGATATTGGCGCGCAGGTTGAGATCGGGCAGCAGCCACGATTCCAGGTAGCCAAAGCGCGGGTGATCGGCGCCGCGAGCCATGTAGAGGCCGAAATCCGTCTCGGTGTACGTGTCGACCTCGCGCAGGAAACCCTTGGGGTCGGTATTGGTGTACTCGGCGGTATTAAAGGTCTCGCGCTTGACCGGATGGAGATCCGCCGGCATCTACTTCACCTCAAGGAAGGCGGCGGTGGGGGCAAAATTGCAGCGGGATTCCTGGGTGTTTACGCCGCCAGAAAGCAGTGCGATGACGGTGCCCTTGCCAGTCTGGGCGGTGCCGGACAAGGTGGTAGGGCCGTCTTGATTGATGCCGTTGTTATTCAGTGGGGTGACGCCGCTGCGCAGGGTGTCAAGGTTGAACCACTGCACGTTCATCCCGCCTTGTTCGCGTGCGGCCGGTGGGGTGCCGAGGGCGGTGAAGAGGAAGACGGTTTCGCCAGGCTTTGCTCCCGGTGCTGGCATTTCGGTGGGGCCAGGAACAGCGATGGCCGAGCCCATGGCATCGCTGGTGCCGCCAATGCAGTGTGCGGAAACTGTGGGCCAGTAGAACTGGCGGAAGTTCGGGTTATTGCCCTCTGGCATGGCTACGCCGCCCTTGCCATTGCCGCCGCCGGCGAAGAATGCGAGGCCCGACAAGATGGCGTTGCGAACATCCTCGGGAATCCAAGGTTGTGCCGCAAAAGCGCGGATGCGGTCCTGGGTTTCCTGATTGGGGCGGCCGAGCTCGTCCAGCGGGCTATGGGAGGATGCCTGCTGCACCAAGGAAGAAAGATCCGGTGCGGAAGCCTGCGCTGGGGCGACGAGGGGAGAGGCGAGGCCAATGAGCGCGGCCGTGGCAGCGGCGATATAACCGGTGCGGCTGGACAGGCGCCAGGTGGTGCGGGCGTGGCTCACGTTATCAATTCCTTGGGTGCGGTCTCGGGAAGGGGTTTAACCCCAGGTGTCACATTTGTAACAATTTTACCTACAGTAACGATAGTGATGCTTATGGGAGTGTCAAGTGCATTCGCAATCTATAAGATTTTTCGCCCGTTCTATACGGTGCGTTACGGGGTAAAGC
The DNA here is from genome assembly GCF_030229635.1 of Corynebacterium marquesiae. NCBI lineage: Bacteria > Bacillati > Actinomycetota > Actinomycetes > Mycobacteriales > Corynebacteriaceae > Corynebacterium > Corynebacterium marquesiae. The sequence continues at coordinate 267,492 of NZ_JASPII010000001.1, read as the reverse complement.
CATCCCCAATGCTGCACTTGGCCCTTTAAGGGGGTATCGTGGGAGCTCGTTCAAGATCAATTTCGCGCGCGCAAGCGCCGTAGATCCTCCGAAGGAGAACCCCACTAGTGAGTAATACCGAGTTCCGTAATGTTGCCATCGTCGCGCACGTTGACCATGGCAAGACCACCCTGGTCAACGGCATGCTGGAGCAGTCCGGCGCCTTTGGTGACCACGGTGAACACACGGACCGCGTCATGGACTCCAATGATCAGGAGCGCGAGCGCGGCATTACCATTCTGGCCAAGAACACGGCCATTCACCGCAAGGGCCTGGGCAAGGATGGCCAGGACCTGATTATTAACGTTATCGACACCCCGGGCCACGCCGACTTCGGTGGTGAGGTCGAGCGCGGTATTTCCATGGTGGATGGCGTTGTCTTGCTCGTCGATGCCTCCGAGGGTCCGCTGCCGCAGACCCGCTTCGTGCTTACCAAGGCGCTGGAAGCCAAGCTGCCGGTTATTATCTGCGTGAACAAGACTGACCGCCCGGATGCCCGCATCGACGAGGTTGTCTCCGAGTCCCAGGACCTGCTGCTGGAAATCGCCGCTGGCCTGGAAGACGAGGAAGCTGCGGCCGCCGCCGAGGAGCTGCTGGACCTGCCGGTTCTCTACGCTTCCGGCCGCGCCGGCGTTGCCTCCACCGAAAACCCAGGCGATGGCAACGTCCCTGAGGGCGAGGATCTGCAGCCGCTTTTCGACGTCATCTACAACGTCCTCCCAGAGCCTTCCGCTACCGTCGACGCCCCGCTGCAGGCGCACGTGACCAACCTGGACGCCTCCGACTTCCTGGGCCGAATCGCGCTGCTGCGCATCTACGCCGGCCGCATCAAGAAGGGCCAGCAGGTGGCCTGGATCCACTACGACGAGGATGGCAACCAGCACACCAAGACCGTGAAGGTCGCCGAGCTGCTGCGCACCGTCGGCTTCGAGCGTCAGCCGGCCGAGGAAGCCATCGCCGGAGACATCGTGGCGATCTCCGGCATTTCTGACGTCATGATTGGTGACACCATCGCCGATCCGGAGCACCCTGAGGCCCTGCCGCGCATCACCGTGGACGAGCCGGCCATCTCCATGACCATCGGCGTGAACACCTCCCCGATGGCAGGCCAGGGCGGCGGCGATAAGCTCACCGCACGTATGGTCAAGGCCCGTCTGGAGCAGGAACTTATCGGTAACGTTTCCCTGCGCGTGCTGCCTACCGAGCGTCCCGATGCTTGGGAGGTCCAGGGCCGTGGTGAGATGGCGCTGTCCGTGCTCATCGAGTCCATGCGTCGCGAGGGCTTTGAGCTGACCATCGGCAAGCCGCAGGTTGTGACCAAGGAAATCGACGGCAAGACCTACGAGCCATACGAGATCCTCACCATTGACGCCCCGTCCGAGCACCAGGGTGCTATCACCCAGCTGCTGGCCTCCCGCAAGGGCCAGATGCAGGCCATGGACGTGCGCGAAGGCGACTGGGTACGCATGATCTTCCGTGTTCCTGCCCGCGGCCTCATCGGCTTCCGCACCCAGTTCATGACGGAGACCCGCGGTGCCGGCATCGCTAACTCCATCTCTGACGGCCTGGATGTCTGGGCCGGCGAGATCAAGTCCCGCCCAACCGGTTCCCTGGTAGCTGACCGCACCGGCCAGATCACCCAGTACGCGCTGATGCAGCTGGCTGACCGCGGCAACTTCTTCGTCGAGCCGGGCGCCGAGGCTTATGAGGGAATGGTCGTTGGTGCCAATAACCGCGATGAGGATATTGACATCAACATCACCAAGGAAAAGAAGCTGACCAATATGCGCTCCGCCACCGCGGATGCCACGGTCACCCTTGCTAAGGCACACACCCTTTCCCTGGAAGAGGCGCTGGAGTTCTGTGGCAACGACGAGTGCGTCGAGGTCGCCCCGGACGTTCTGCGCGTGCGCAAGGTGGAGCTTTCCGCTACCGACCGCAAGCGTGCTGCTGCTCGCGCGAAGCAGATGAATAAGTAATAAGCCGCACCCTAGGTGGTGGTGATTGCCGCTGACGTGGCCACCATCGCCGCAACCGCTGCCGCCTCCTCAACTACGGCCTTGACCGCAGAGGAGGCGGTTTTGTCATACTCGACCTCTTTCTTGATCTCCTGAATGCGTGCCCGCATCTCGCGGCGCTTCATTCCCTCCGCATCGTTTTTCAGCAGGGTATAGGCACCGCTGACCTCGCGGAGGATATCCAGGATGATGACGTCATTGACCGTGGCTGGTCGCTGCGCCTCCAGGACTGCAACCAACCGTTCGCGCAGTTCCTTTTCCAGCTCTAGGTCCGTCATGATGTAGCGGTCGCCGCTTATCTGCCACCACTTGGCCTTTTCCACATCGAGCTGTCCATTCGCGTGGAAATCCAAGGCGATGATTTCCCGCGGGGTAAACCACGAAGCCTCCAAGAGGCTCTGCATGCTGGTGGCCTTGTGCTGCTGCAGCTCTTCCCAAGCCCATGCCAAGACGGGGTGCTCCGGGCGCTGTGGAGTAGTCTCTACCTTCTTTTTCTCACCGAGCTCTACGTGCCCGCCCAGTAGCAGGTCCGCGAGTACGGTGGCGCGCAGAGCGGCCTCATTATTGGACACCCAGTCTTCCTTCTTGCCGTTGTCCTTGGTCAGTAGAAGAAACATTTCTTGGCAGATGAGCATTGGGGTCTCCTTAATAGTTGCGGTCTGTGGCCAAGTCTAGCGCCAAAAATCTTCGTTTCGGCGGGGTAGAGGGACTAAAGTAGTCCGCGATGAAAAAGAATCCGGCTTCACCAAGGCGCGCGGCGTCGGCAATCGCAGCGGTACTCAGCACCGCCAGCATTGCAATACTTAGCGCCTGCGCGGCTAACCCCGGCCCACCACCGGTGGTGGAGGACAATGCCTCCGCGCTGCAAGAAGAGCAGACCACGACCACGGCTACCCCGGAAGAAGAGCAGCCGCAGGATGCCGACTCCGCCAAGCGCCCCACCATCTCGGTGGGTGTGGACCCTCTGCGTGCGGGATTGAACCCGCACTTGGTGGCCAATAACTCCGAGCTGGTCGACCAGATTGCAGAACTAGTTCTTCCCTCGGCGTTCCACCACGGGCAAAGGGACGCCGATATCCTCGAATCCGCCTCTGAGGTCACCGCGCCTAAGGGCGTGGCGCAGCGAGTGCGCTACGTCATTGCCTCGCCCGCGCAATGGTCCGATGGCACACCCATTTCCGGCGCGGACTTTAGCTACCTGTGGAAGCAGATGACCACCACCGCTGGTGTGCGCGATCCCGCCGGCTACCACGCCATATCGGCCGTCAATACCTCCGATGGCGGCCGCGTAGTAACCGTGGACTTTTCCCAGAAGGTGAAAGATTGGCACTTGCTTTTCCACAATTTGTTGCCTTCCCACCTGCTGCAGGACGATAACTTTGGCTCTGCTTTAGCCGATAAGATTCCGGCATCGGCCGGGCGCTTCCTCGTCGATAGCGTGGACCGCAGCCGCGGAGTTATTACCTTGAACCGAAACGACCGCTTCTGGGGCGCTAATCCGGCCCAGGTGGACGTCATTCAGCTGCGCGAGGTACGCGATAGCACCCAGGCGCTCAATATGCTGCGCTCCGGGCAGATTGGTTTCGCGGACTTTACCCCGGATCAAACCTCACAGGAGGCACTGAGCCTTTTAGGGCATGTGTCCGATAAAGCACTGACCCGCCCGCGCCAACTGCGCCTGCATATGTCCACCGCGGTTGGAGCATTAGAAGAAAGGGCAGCGCGCCGCGGATTGGCCTCGCTGATTGATACGGACCAGGTCGCGCGCTTGGCCACCGGCCGCGCATCCAACCTTGAACCGGGGAATAACCCTATAAGTAAGGACACGGATCTCACTGCGCTGCGCACCCGCGCTAGTAAGAAGCCGATTCGCTTTGCGGTAGACCCCACCAGCCCCACCGCCTTGGCAGCGGCCAATACGCTTTATGACGTCCTCGAAGCCCACGGGATCACCGCCGAGGTGGTGTCCGAGCGCCTGACCACGATCACCTCCAAGCTCCTGCCCGAAGGCGAGGTGGATGCGGTAGTGACCTGGGAGGATATCTCCCTGAACTCGGTGTCCGCGGCGAATATCTTCAGCTGCGATGACAAACAGCCGCTCGCCGGCGACCTGTCTGGAATCTGTCCGGAGAACGCGGATGAGATTCGCGAGGAGATTTTGTCCGGCGCCATGAGCCCGAAGGAAGCGCTCGGACGCATTCGAGATGTGAACTCTAAGGAGGCCCTCTACGTGCCTTTGGTGGATGAGACGCGTATCCACGCGCTCGGGCAGGGTATTGTAGGCCCCGGCCAGAGCATTGATGATTGGGACGAGGGTCTTATCACCGCGCCCCGCTGGAGGATAGATGAAGACTAAGGACTTAACCGGCTACCGCGTGGTGGCAGTGCACGCCCACCCGGATGATGAAACCCTCTTTATGGGTGGCACCCTGGCCACTCTAGCCGCACGCGGCGCCGAAGTTTCCGTCATTACGCTTACCTTGGGCGAGGATGGCGAGGTCATCGGCGAGCCTTACCAAGGCCTGGCCGATCATGATCAGCTCGGCGGTTTCCGCGCCCGCGAATTGGCCAATGCCCTCGATGCGCTGGGCGTCAAGGGAGTTCAATTGGGCGGATTCGGACATTTCCGCGACTCTGGCATGGCGGGTTCTCCCTCGCACGATAACCCCCGTGCGTTGGTCAATCGCATCGAGGAGGCCGCCGAGTTTCTCAGCGACGAGCTCGAAGCCATCCAGCCCCACGCCATCCTCACCTACGGGCCCGATGGCGGCTACGGGCACCCGGACCACATTGCGGTGCATGAGGCGGTGATGAAGGCGGCTGCGCCAAGCACGCGCATTTGGTACGGCATTTTTGAACGCGCCGCCAACTATGCCGGCTTGGACACCCTGGATGCGCCGGCCGGGTGGACCAAGCCCAGCCAGGAGTACCTAGACAATTTCACCAACGAGGGCGCCGATGTCACCGTCGCTCTTTCCGACGCCGCCCTTGACGCCAAGCGCTGCGCCATGCGCGCCCACGCCTCCCAAATCTGGGTGGCCGATGGCTCCACCACCCGCACCAACCCCGAGGCCGCCGTGGCCGCGCTGCACGAACCCGAGCAGGTGCCCGGGGCCTATGGACTATCCAATCTGCTGGTCATGCCCCTGCTGCGCGCCGAGTACTTCCAGCTGGGACAGGGTGAGCCGGCCGATGACCTGCTGGGCGGCCTGTAATGCGCACGGATTTTAGTCGCGGCGAGCAGGTCACCGGCCTAGTGTGGCTGGCCATCGGCGCGTTGCTATCGGTCTTCCTCGAGGTCATCTACCTCACCGCGCGAATTCCGCTATCCAATGGGGCGAGCGTGGCCTTTCCCATCACCATCCTGCTTGCGTGGTGGTTTAATTCCGTGCTTACCCGCACTGCCCGGCTATGGAGTCCCGCGCCGGCGGTCGGCGCCATCCCGCTCATCGTCTGGTGCCTGGGCTTTTTCGCCTTCATGCTCCTCGTACCGATGACAGGAGACATGCTCTTGGCCAATAATATTCTCAGCCTGCTCCTGCTTTTGGCCGGGATAGGCGGGGGCGTTTGGCCATTTTTCAAGCAGAAGTGACATACTATTAATCACCCCAAATCCGAGAAATCAGGAAGCTTCAAGGAATCTCCATGACTTATACGATCGCACAGCCTTGCGTTGACGTAATGGACCGCGGCTGCGTTGAGGAATGCCCTGTTGACTGCATCTACGAGGGCAAGCGCATGCTCTACATCCACCCGGATGAGTGCGTGGACTGCGGCGCCTGCGAGCCGGCTTGCCCGGTCGAGGCCATCTTCTACGAGGATGACGTTCCCGATGAGTGGCTGGACTACAACGACGCCAACGCCGCTTTCTTCGATGACTTGGGCTCCCCAGGCGGCGCGGCGGCCCTTGGGCCGCAGGACTTTGACGTCCCGATGATTGCCGCGCTTCCGCCACAGAATCAGGAGTAGAACATGGCACGCACACCGCTAGGAAAGACGCTTCCAGACTTCCCCTGGGATTCGCTGGCCGGCGCCAAGAAGAAGGCCCAGGCCCACCCGGGTGGAATCGTTGACCTCTCGGTGGGCAACCCCGTTGACCCTGTATCCCCAGGCGTGCAGCTTGCGTTGACCGCAGCCGCGCAGAACTCTGGTTACCCGCAAACCGCCGGCACCCCGGAGCTGCGCGAAGCCATCGCCGCCGCGCTCACTCGCCGCTATAACATGCAGGTGGACCGCGTACTGCCGGTGGTCGGCACCAAAGAGGCCATCGCCTGGCTGCCCACGCTTCTGGGAATGCGCGGCGAGACCGTCGCCTTCCCCTCGGTGGCCTATCCCACCTACGAGGTGGGCGCCCTGCTCGCCGGCGCCACGCCGCTGCGCGCGGATTCCGATTTCCAAGACGCCTCCCTGGTCTTTTTGAATTCGCCGTCCAATCCCACCGGCCGTGTGCTCGGCGTGGAGGAGCTGCGCCGCATCGTGGCGTGGGCGCGCGAGACCGGCGCCATCATCGCCTCCGATGAGTGCTATATGAGCTTGGGATGGAATGACGATAACCCGCCGGTATCCATCCTCGATCCGCGCGTGACCGATGGCGATAACACCGGGCTCATCGCCATGCATTCGCTGTCCAAGACCGCGAATATGGCCTCTTACCGCGCCGGCTTCTTCGCGGGCGATAATGACCTCATTGCTGAGCTGCTCCAGCTGCGCAAGCACGCGGGTCTCATCGTTCCAGGTCCCATCCAGGCCGCCATGGTTGCCGCGCTCAACGACGACGACACCGAAGCCCTCCAGCGCAACCGCTACGCCTCCCGCCGTGCGGTGCTCATGCACGCGCTTGTCGACGCCGGCTTTACCATCGACCACTCCGATGCCGGCCTGTACCTGTGGGCCACCCGGGGCGAGAACTGCCGCGAGACCATCGACTGGCTTGCAGAGCGTGGCATCCTCGCGGCCCCCGGTGACTTCTACGGTCCGGCCGGCGAGAAGCATGTGCGCATCGGCCTCAATGGCACCGATGAGCGCATCGATGCCGCCGTGGACCGCCTCGCCGGTGCCTAATTCCGGGAGGCCTCCCGCCCGCGCGGGCATTTCCCCGCGCAAAACGGTTCTGCGCGGCCGCGTGCCAGAGGAAGGGGAGTACTTCGCCGCCCGTGCCGGCGACTCTCCCTTTTCGCCCGGCACCGCGCTGCCGCCCGGCGCCGCACTCCCGCACCCCGTGCCCGCCTGGTACCACCCTGCGGTGCCACCGGAGCGCCCGATTCCTTTCGACTACTCCGTGGTCCACGCCGACCGCGACCTCATCGTGGTCGATAAGCCGCACTTCCTGCCCACGACCACCAACGGCCGCCTCCAGCGCGAAACGCTGCAAACCCGCCTGCGCGTAGATTTTGGCGAAGACGACATCGTACCTCTGCACCGCCTGGATCGCCTGACCGCTGGCCTCGTTATCTGCTCCCGCAATCCCGAAACCCGCGCCGCCTACCAGCGCATCTTCCTGGAGGGGAGTGCGGTGAAGAGGTATCGGGGCATCGTCAAGCAACCGCTTTTCGTGGACCGGGAAATTGCCCTGCGTATGCGCAAGCCCCGCGGGTCGCGCCAAGTGCTCGTGGCCCCCGAAGGTACACTGACCTCCACGTATGTGCGCGCCGCCGGCCGGGAGGTGACCATGTGGCCGCGCACCGGCCATACCCACCAACTGCGCGTGCTGCTCAATCACCTCGGCCACCCGCTGCTCGGCGACGATACCTATCCCACCCCGCGCAAGCTCGACCTCTATGACTTCCGAACCCCGCTCGCCCTGCTCCACGAGGCTATAACTTTTATAGATCCTCTATCACATTCCGAGCGGCAATTTTTCAGTTCCCAGGCTTTAAGAACTACAATCGAGTAGTTATTTAATCACTGGCTAGAAAGGCGGCCCATGGCAGACCTCAGCGTGGCGCGCTTTGTGTCCAATTTTGGGCAGTTTCTCAAATTCGGCATCGTCGGCGGTTCGGGAACCCTAGTGAACTTGGTTGCCTCAGTCATCGCCAAAAAATGCGGCTGGGCGTTCTTCGAAGCGATGCCCAATGACCCGCTGGTCAACCTCTTCGGAACCCAATTTCACCTGCGCTGGTTCATGCTGTATTCCACCATCGCTTTCTTGGTCGCGAATACGTGGAACTACCAACTCAACCGCATGTGGACCTTCAAATCCGTAACTAAGGTTTCCTGGCTGCGCGGCTTCTTCCCGTTCCTACTTACCGGACTCGGGGCATTCCTCGTTTCCATTGCTATCCAGCACTTTTTAATGAATCCCACCTCTCCGCTGCATCTGCCGGCCGATATTCTGGATGATTCCACCGGCCTGCGCACTATGTATTACTGGGCAAATGCGATTTCTATCATCGTGGCGATGCCTATCAACTTCGTTATTAACAAGTTGTGGACCTTCCGCTCGGAGCCGAAGGCGACTCAGGTCGTCCACGAAACTGAACCTGCCTAGCCAGATCCGGGGCCGGCCTCACCCGCCTTGCTCCGAACCGCCCCAATTCCCCAACACCCTTTGGCTCCATCGCCCTTCGCGCTCACCAGCGCACGGCGATGGGGCTTTTTCTTGCTGCCGGTGAGCGCGAAGGGAGCGTCGGTAAGCAAAGCTCCCGTAGCGGTCACCGGCATGCCTTCGACGACGGTGGGTGAGCCTCTCGGTGAGCGTGAAGGGGCGGTACCTCCCCACGCGCTCACTGGGGCAGAAAACGCGGGAACCCGCCGTCCGCGGTGAGCGCGAAGGGCGGGGTGAGGGCCGAGAGGTTAGTCTTCGAGCTCGGCATCCAGGCGAGCCTGGTCGCGGCGGTGCTGGCGGCGACGGATGAAGGGGGTGAGGATTAGTACGGTGATTGCACCGACGGCGGTGCCGAGGAGGTAAGAGGCGGGGTTGTGGCCGTCGGCAGGCGCGTAGGCGTTATAGGCAATGCCGACGAACATGGCGATGAGCGGGATGAAGTAGACGGCCATTGCGGTCCAATTTCGGCCCACCGGTGGGGTGGCGACGCGTTGGCGCATCCACGCGGTGCCGATCGTGTTGCCGAGGATGGACGGTATGAGCGCGAGGAAGCACAGCATGCTCATGCGGCCGGGGAGAACCCAGGCGAGGATTGCGGCAACGACGAGCTCGAGGAATGGGATGAGAGTGATGCCAATTGCGCAGGCTTTGTAGAGCGTGTCGCGTTCGAATTCATCGCGAGTCGTGCGCTCGATTTCATTGAGGGAGTAGTTGGCAATGGCGTTAATCATGTTGTTCAGCTCCAAAGATTTCTTCGACGGTTTTTCCTAGTTCGTGGCAAATGTCCAGCGCGAGGTGCACGGAAGGGGAGTAATTGCCCCGTTCGATATTGGCGATGGTCTGGCGGGAGACGCCGGCTTTTTCAGCGAGCTCGGCTTGTGATAATTCGAGCCAGCGGCGCCATTTGCGGACCATGTTGGGGTGGTCGACCATCTGGACTCCTTTACTTTATGTCTTTCTTACATGTCTTAATGTAAAGTATAATTGTCATTGGGGCAAATGTCTCACACATAGATGCCACTTCCAATAAGGCTGAGCTGCTGAGGTTGGAAGCTCAGGGTTGCGGCCTTTTAGCACCTCAAGAGTGGCTTTGATAAGCAGGATGGCTTCACTGAGGTGGTAGTTGATGTCGTCGGCAGTAAAGCGCAAGACCGTATATCCGTGGGCGACGGCCGCGTTTTGTTTGGACCGGTCAGCTTGAAAGGCCACGCTGTGTTTGTGGTATTCCCAGCCATCGACTTCCACAAGGAGCCTTCCAATCCTGAGATCAAAGCGGTACCCCGCAATGAGAGCATTGTGTTCTGGGAGAATACCTTCAGTGCGCAGCTTTCTGCTTAAAGTGCGCTCCGGTGGGCTGTCCGCTCCAATCGCAGCGTGTCGAATAGTCTCTTTTAGGCTTCTTGGGACACGCCGCATTCGCCGATGGTCTTTTTCTAGACGGCCGGGTCCGTGCTTTCCCCGGTAATGTTCTTCCAGAAGAGGCCTGCACGCACGCGAAATCTTACGCGCGGCCCACAGCGGTTGCACCACGGGTAGGCCGTTGACTTTGTGCGTAGCCCGAAGCCGCGAGTGCGAAACGCGAAAGCTCTTCCCTTTCAAAGTGCGCGGTCCCTCCGCTTCCAAAGGAAACGTCAGCTGCCGGCCGAGGTAAATCTCCTGCGCCGTCTTTCCCGTGAAGTGGATGCGGCTGAGCCCATGCGCCAGCGCCCGCGCCACCGCCCAGGGCGTCCATTCATCGGTATAAATCCCCCGATGCACGCGAAAGAGCTTCCCCTCGCGTACCTTGCGACGAATCGCATCCTTGCTCAAACCTTGCCCGCGTAGTTCCGCGGTAGTCCATTCCCCCATGGGACTTAACCTAAGCAGTCGTGTTGGGCTGGAGCTATGCGCGTCGCAGCATCCTGTGGATAACCCGGGGTTAGGGGGCGATTTTCCGCTGCGTGGTCCGGATAGCTGTGGATAACTGCCCTTCGCGCTCACCGGCGGCCCCGGGTGGGCCTGATCTGTGCTCCCCCGTGAGCGCGGCGGGAGGGGTGTGGGCAGAGCTCGCCCTTGGCGCTCACCAGGTGATGAAAAAGAGAGACCCCGCCTTGTGCCGGTGAGCGCGAAGGGCGGGGAGTGGCCAAAGGCGGGGTGTGCAAGGGCGGGGCGTGGCCGAGGGTGGAGGGAAGGGGCGAGGTGAGCCCCTGGGATAAGGGGGCTAGGTCAGAGGCAGCGTCGAGGTCGGGTTGATGCCGCGAACTTTGGAATTGATGACGCCGGCGATGGCGAGCACCGCGAACATGGCGGCGGCGGAGAGGAGTTGGGTTCGGGCGGTAGCGTCGGTAAGCATGAGCACCGCGATGGCCGCAAAGAGGGCGAGGGCGAACCAGGTGAGGTAGGGGAAGGCCCACATGCGGATGGGGAGGGGATGGAGGGCCTCGAGTTGGCGGCGCAGGCGCAGTTGGCTGACGGCGATGAAAACCCAGACGATGAGCAGGGAGGCGCCGGCGGCGTTGAGCATGAAAGTAAGGAGCCAGCCGGTATCGGCGTAGTTGAGCACCACCATGACGGCCGAGAGGAGGACGGACAGGCCGATGGCGGTGGTGGGAACGCCGTCCTTATTGGTGGTGGTGAAGATGCGCGGGGCCTCGCCGCGGGAGGCTAGGGAGTGCATCATGCGGGAGGACGCGTAAATCTGAGAGTTGAAGGCGGAGAGCAGCGCGAGGACGATGACAACTTCCATGATGCCGGCCGCGCCCGGGATGCCGGCGCGTTCGAGAACCATGGTGAAGGGGGATTCCGCGGCCGAGGAAGCACCGCCCAGGATGGAATAGGGCAAGAGGAACGTGATGACCAGGACAGAGCCCAGGTAGAACACGGAGATGCGCAAGATGGTAGAGCGTACGGCGTTGACCAGGGACTTCTCTGGGTCCTCGGATTCGGCAGAGGCGATGGCAACCACCTCGATGCCGCCGAAGGCGAAGGCTACTGCGAGCAGGCCGGCCGCGACGCCGCCGAGACCGTTGGGCATAAAGCCGTCCTCTAGGAAGACGGAGGTGCCGATGAAGGAATGGCCGGGCAGGAGACCCAGGATGAGCAGCGCGCCGATGATGAGGAAGGCCACGATGACAACGACCTTGATGAGGGCGAACCAGTACTCGAATTCGCCGAAGCTGCGCACGCGCAGCAGGTTGACGATGCCGAAGAGGACCACGCACATGGCGGCGGGGATCCACGGCGAGACGTTGAACCATGAGCCGATGAAGCCGGCCGCGCCGGTGATTTCGGCGCCGAGCACGGCGACGGTGGCTAGCCAATAGATCCAGCCCTGGGTAAAGCCCGCCCAGCGGCCGATGCCGTGTTCGGCGTATTCGGAAAAGGAGCCGGAGGCGGGGATAACGGTGCCCATCTCGCCCAGCATCTGCATCACCAAAATGGCCAGAAAGCCAGCGATGACGTAGGCAAGGAGCACGGCGGGACCGGCGGCGGAAATGCCGACGCCGGTGCCCAAGAAAAGCCCGGCACCGATGGTGGAGCCTAGCCCCATCATGGTCAGGTGGCGGACCTTCAGGCCAGAACCGAGGGTGGAGGAGTTATCAGTCACCCCTCCATCTTATTTTGCCCGATTGGGCTATAGGAATCGGGGGTGTTAATTCTTGTGCAGCTCGTCGTTAAGCGCGACGGCCTCGGCCTTCCACTCAACGGCCTCAACCGCACCGGAGACGGAGTTGCGGCGCAGCAGCATGCCGGAGGCACCGGAGAGCTGGGAGCCCTTGACGTTCTCGCCATTGTCGACGCCCAGCGCTTCCGCGACCTTGCCAAAGACGGTTACCTTGGTGCCGGCGGTGACGTAGAGGCCGGCTTCGACCACGGCGTCGTCGCCAAGCGAAATGCCAATGCCGGAGTTGGCGCCGAGGAGGCACCGCTCGCCAATGGAAATGACCTCCTTGCCGCCGCCGGATAGGGTGCCCATGATGGACGCGCCGCCGCCGATATCGGAGCCATCGCCCACGACGACGCCCGCGGAGATGCGGCCCTCCACCATGGAGGCACCCAGGGTGCCGGCGTTGAAGTTGACGAAGCCCTCGTGCATAACGGTAGTGCCCTCAGCCAGGTGGGCGCCCAGGCGCACTCGGTCTGCGTCACCAATGCGGACGCCGGACGGTACAACGTAGTCCACCATGCGGGGGAATTTGTCCACGGAGTAGACAACGACCGGGCCGCGGGAGGCCAAGCGGCCGCGCACCATCTGGAAATCGGATACGGCGCACGGACCGTAGTTGGTCCAGACCACATTATTGAGGTGGCCGAAGATGCCATCCATATTCAGGCCGTGCGGCTTGACCGCGCGGTGGGACAGGAGGTGCAAGCGCAGGTAAGCATCGTAGGTATCGACGGGGGCGTCATCCAGATCCTTGATGGAGGTCTCAACGGCAACGCGGGCCACGCCACGCTCCTCGTCCGGGCCCGCCAGCGCGGAGAACTGCTGGGGAACCTCCTCCAAGCGCTTGGTTTCGGTGGTCTCTACGTTCTTATCGGTGTGTACGGCCGGAAACCATACGTCCAAGACGGTGCCGTCATGGGTAATGGTTGCTAGGCCGCGTGCGGATGCAGAAGTCATGCCCGCTAGCTTAGCAACTACTTCCGCGCCCCCGCGCGCTGGCCGGTGGGAAGCACAAAGGACAAGATAACGAGCACCGCAGCCAGGATGAGCACCGAGATGACCTGGTTGCGCGCGGCCGGATCAAAGAGCATCAGCAGGGTCAGTCCGGCCAGGGCGGCGGCCGTAACCCACGGAAGCCAGGGGAAGCCGGGTACGTGGATCTCGGTCAGCTCGCCGTTCTTGCGCAGCACGGGGTGCAACTTGATAAAGGACGCGACGATGAAGGCCCAGATGACTAGCAAGCACCCTCCGACCGCGTTGAAGAGGAATGCCAGAAGCCCCGGCGGGTTCCAGAACTGCAGGCCCACCGAAGCGAAGGCGAAGACCATGGACAACATGACTGCGTTGATGGGGGATCCGGCGCGGTTTTGCTTGAGGAAGAATCCCGGGGCGCAGTGGTCCTTGGCCATATCAAAGACCAAGCGAGAGGTGGCGTAAATCTGCGCGTTGAAGGCAGACAGCAGTGCTAGGGCGATAATCGCTTCCATGAAGCCGGCCGCGAAGGGAATCTTGGCGGCCGCTAGCACCAGGGTGAAGGGGGAATCGGCCGCGACATCGGCGTCCTGGATGGAGCTAAACGGCAGCGCCATGGTGATCACCACGATGGAGCCGATGTAAAAAATCATGATGCGCACGATGATGGCGCGCACCGCGGTGGCGACGTTATGCGCCGGATCCTCGGACTCGGCGGCCGCGATGGTCACCAGCTCGATGCCGCCGAAGGCAAAGGCGACGGCCAGCAATCCGGCGGCGAAGCCCGGCATGCCATTAGGCAGGAAATTATCGGTGAAATTGGTACCGGCCAAGGAGACATCCATGCCCGGCAGGATGCCCAGCGCCATGAGTGCGCCGATGACTAGGAAGGCGACGATGACTCCGACCTTGATGATGGCGAACCAGAACTCGAACTCACCAAAACCGCCCACGGCCGCGAAGTTGACCACCGCGAAGAAGGCCACGGCAATAAGCGCTGGAATCCACGGGGCAATATCGAACCAGTTGGAAATGATGGCGGCCGCGCCGGTGATTTCGGCGCCCATGACCATGATCAGCATGAACCAGTAAATCCACCCCATGGTAAAGCGCGCCCAGTGACCGAAGGCCTGGCCGGCGTAGGTGGAAAATGACCCCAAAGAGGGGCGGGCGGCTGCCATTTCACCAAGCATCCACATCACCAGTGCGATGAGCGCGCCGGCTACGGCATAGGAGATGAGGACGGAGGTGCCGGAAATCTGGATGCCGAGGCCCACGCCGAGGAAGAGGCCTGCGCCCACGGCGGAGCCAAGGCCCATCATCGTGAGATGACGGGATTTCAATTGAGTGGCTTCGGCCATTGTTATCACCTTAGGGAGGACGAATTATTTGCAGTGAAGTGAACTTTACACAATGCGGTGAGCTGCGCGGAGCGCTAGCATGGCGCTTTGTGACTTTAGATCTATATGCAGACCCCATCGAACTAACCAAGGCGCTCGTGGATATTCCGAGCCCCTCCCACCATGAGGAGGCCATCGCAGACGCCATCGAAGAAGCGCTGCGCGGATTGGACGTCGAGGTTGCCCGCTACGGAAATACCGTGTGCGCCCGCACGAACCGCGGACTAGATTCCCGCGTGGTGCTCGCCGGCCACATCGATACCGTTCCGTTGGCAGAAAATGTACCGCATCACATGGAAACCTCTGAAGACGGGGTAGAGATTATGTGGGGCTGCGGCACTGTGGACATGAAGTCCGGCATGGCCGTCTACCTCAATGCCTTTGCCCAGCTGCACGAAGCGGACGAGCTCAAGCATGACCTCACCGTCATCGCCTACGAGGGCGAAGAAGTAGCCACTGAATTTAATGGTTTGGGCCACCTGCAAAAAGACCACCCGGAGTGGCTCGAGGGCGACTTCGCGCTGCTGGGCGAGCCCTCCGGTGCCATGGTGGAGGCCGGTTGCCAGGGCTCCATCCGCCTGCGCGTTACCGCCCATGGCACCCGCGCGCACTCGGCCC
Organism: Corynebacterium marquesiae; assembly: GCF_030229635.1. NCBI lineage: Bacteria > Bacillati > Actinomycetota > Actinomycetes > Mycobacteriales > Corynebacteriaceae > Corynebacterium > Corynebacterium marquesiae. The sequence goes on along the minus strand of NZ_JASPII010000001.1, from coordinate 252,255 downwards.
GCGCCTGGCTCGGCTCCAACGCAGCGCACAAGCTTGCGCCCATTATGAGCCGCATCGCTACCTATGAGTCCCGCGATGTCACCATCGATGGCTGCACCTACCGCGAGGGCCTCAACATCGTCCACCTCGAGTCCGGCGTGGCCACCAATACGCTGCCGGATGAGGCATGGATGTTTGTAAACTTCCGCTTCGCGCCGGACCGCACGAGCGACGAGGCGCTGGACTACATGAAGTCCATTATCGGCGAGGAAGAAGACGTCACCATCGAGATCGATGACATCGCACCGGCCGCCCAGCCCGGTTTGGGCCAGCCAGCGGCCAAGGCGCTTATCGACGCCGTTGGGGGCAACGTCCGCGCCAAGTATGGCTGGACCGACGTCGCCCGCTTCTCCGAAATGGGCACCCCGGCAGTAAACTTTGGCGCTGGTGACCCTGGGTTTGCGCATAAGAAGGACGAACAGGTCCCCACCGCGCAGATCACCGAAGTATCCACCGCCCTCCTGAACTACCTGAAGGGATAGACCATGACCCCTGAGCAGATGCGTACCCTGCGCGGCCCGATGTTGCTGCGTACCGAAGGCGAGCAGGCCTCCACCTTTGACCAGCGGCTCTTGGAGTCCGGCGCGGACCATGAGTGGCAGCATGCTGATCCGTGGCGCGTCCTGCGCATCCAAGGCGAGTTCGTCGCTGGCTTCGATGCGCTTTCCAAGCTGCCGAAGGCCGTTACTGTCTTCGGCTCCGCGCGCACTACACCGGAAGATGCGAGCTACCAGTTGGGCGTGGATGTTGGCCGCAAGCTGGCCGAGCACTCCTATGCCGTCATCACCGGCGGCGGCCCCGGCATTATGGAGGCGGCCAACCGCGGCGCCCATGAGGCCGGCGGGCTCTCCGTGGGCCTGGGCATCGAGCTGCCCCACGAGCAGGGGCTTAACGAGTATGTGGATCTGGGCCTGAATTTCCGCTACTTCTTTGCGCGCAAGACGATGTTCTTGAAGTATTCGCAGGCCTTCATTTGCCTACCTGGTGGCATGGGCACGATGGATGAGTTCTTCGAGGTCATGTGCATGGTGCAGACCGGCAAGGTGACCAATTACCCCATCGTGCTCATGGGCACTGAGTACTGGTCCGGCCTGCTGGAATGGATGGACAACACGCTCGCGGCCAGCGGCTATATCAACGAGGGCGACCGGGAGCTTTTCCTGCTTACCGACGACCCCGATGAGGCCCTCTCCCACATCATCCAGCGCCACCAAGTCATGAGCGATAAGCGCATCAGGGAGCCGCGTTGAGCCTCGCGCGTGTGATGGCGATTGTCAATCGCACCCCGGATTCCTTCTATGACAACGGCGCAACCTTTGACCTTGACCCAGCGCTGCGCCGCTGCGATGAGGTGATTGCGGCCGGTGCGTCAATCGTCGATATTGGTGGCGTGAAGGCTGGCCCCGGCAAAGCCGTGGGCGCGGCGGAGGAAATCGACCGCGTGGTGCCGATCATCGAGAAGGTGCACGAGCGCCACCCGGATGTGCTCATCTCCGTCGATACCTGGCGCAGCGAGGTGGCAGAGGCCGCCATCGCAGCCGGCGCCGGCCTAGTCAATGACACGTGGGCCGGCTGGGATCCCGAGCTCATCGAGGTCGCCGGCCACCACCGTGTGGGCTACGTGTGTTCGCACACCGGCGGCATCACCCCGCGCACCAGGCCGCATCGCGTTCACTTCGACGACGTGGTGGCCGATGTCATCGCGGAAACCACCCAACTGGCTGAGCGCGCCGCCACCCTCGGCTGCCCGGAGGAACTGACCTTCATCGATCCGACGCATGACTTTGGCAAGAACACCTTCCACGGGCTCGAGCTTCTGCAGCGTATCGACGAGGTCGTGGCCACCGGTTGGCCGGTGCTCATGGCGCTATCCAATAAGGACTTCGTAGGCGAGACGCTCGACCGCGGGGTAGGCGAGCGCGTGGCCGGCACTCTGGCCGCCACCGCGTGGTCCGCCGCCCGCGGCGTGGCCGCCTTCCGCGTGCACGAGGTGGCCGAGACCGCCGATGTCATCCGCATGACCGCCGCCATCCAAGGCGAGGTCGCCCCGCTAGCAACCACGCGAGGCCTTGCATGAGCGTCTCCGTTATCATTCCAGCGCTCAACGAGGAGGGCACCGTCGCAGACGTCGTGCGCGCCTGCCTGGCCGATGAACCGCTCGAGGTGCTCGTCATCGACGCCGACTCCACCGACGCCACCGCCTCCCGCGCTGCCGTCGCCGGAGCGGATGTGCGCAATTGGCGCGATATCCTCCCTGAGGAACCGCGACCCGGTAAGGGCGAATCCCTCTGGCGCGGGGTTGCCGCGGCGAAGGGAGACATCGTCGTCTTTGTCGACGCCGACCTCGAATCCGCCGCACCCGGCATGGTCTCGGCCTTGGCTGCGCCCTTCGCTGACCCCGCGGTGGAGATGGTCAAAGCCCGCTACCGTCGCAGCCTCAACGGCCAGCCCACCGGCGGCGGCCGCGTGACTGAACTGACTGCCAAGCCGCTCATCAAGCAGTTCTTTCCCGAGCTGGCCCACATCGATCAGCCCCTCGGAGGCGAATACGCCCTGCGCCGCGCCACCGCCCTAGAACTGCCCTTCGTGGAGGGGTATGGGGTGGAAGCGGGGCTAATGGTGGACGTCGGCAAGCGGGGCATAGTCGCGCAGGTGGACCTGGGCACGCGGGTGCACCGTAACCGGCCGCTGCACGAGCTGGCGCCGATGGCCGAGGTAGTCGCGCGCACGCTGCTCGCCCGCGCCGGGGTCCTCGCGCCCGTTGCTCAACGCCCGCCGCTAAAAGGTAAGGTTTAAGCCATGCTGTCTTGGATTATGCTCCTTCTCGTCCTGATCGCCCTGACCGTCATCGGTACCTGGGTTTGGGGCTCCATTTTTGGCCGCGGCGAGGTCATGCATCCGCTCGACGAGCCGCAGAAGGTGCGGGAAAATAACCGCGCCGCCCTCCGTGAAGGCCGCCTTGACCAGGTAAAATTTGAGGTTGTTCCCCGTGGATACCGCCAGGATCAGGTGGACGATCTTCTCGCGCAATTGGAGGAACAACTATCTTCCGCGCAGAAAAGGTCTAAGCTGGAAGGAAAAGAAGTTAACTAAAGGAGACTCACTATGGCAGCAATGAAGCCGCGCACCACGGGCGGAGAAATGGAAGCAGTAGAGGAGTCCCGCAAAATTGTAATGCGCATCCCCTCGGATGGCGGCGGACGCATCGTCATTGAGCTGAGCAAGGACGAAGCCGCCGAGCTCGGTTCCCTGTTGACCGAGGTTTCTAGCTAGTCTAGGTACATGCTTTCTCATATCGTCGACATTCTGGCCGATCCCAACGATGGCACCGCGCTTTCTGGTGCCGATGATTTCTCTCGACTCGTCTCGGAATCCGGCCACTCTTTTGATGTGGCCAAGCAGGGCTATGTCACCCTTGCCGCCGGCGCTGGGCTCAAGCACAAGGGCGATGACATGGATATGGTCAACGCCCGTGAGACCTATCTGGCCATGGGCCACTTCGCGCCCTTCGTTGAGGCGGTAACCGGGGCCGTCCAGGACGCACTGGATTCCGCCTCCTTGGCCGAGTCCAAGCCCGCCTCCCTCCTCGAGGTGGGCGCCGGCACCGGCTACTACCTGGCCCATACTCTGGACTCCATCGCGGAGGCCCGCGGCGTCGGCCTCGACATTTCCCCGCACGCCGCGAAACACTTGGCCAAGTGCCACCCGCGCGTCGGCGCCGTCGTGGCCGATGTATGGGAGCGCCTGCCCATCCGGGATGAGTCCGTCGACGCAATCTCCGTCGTCTTCGCCCCGCGCAATCCCGCCGAATTCCAACGCGTGCTCGCCCCGGGCGGCCAGGTCATCGTCTTGACGCCCGGCGCTGGACACCTGGATGAGCTGCGCGAGCCGCTCGGCATCCTCGGCGTGGAAGAAGGCAAGGTCGAGCGCATGTATGAGCAGGCCGAGGGCTTCCTCGAGCAGGCGGCCGACCCGGTCGATATCTCGTTCCCCATCGAGCTTGATAAGGCCTCCGTCGCAGCTCAGGTGGGCATGAGCCCGTCCGCGCGCCACATCAGCGCCGGCGAACTCGCCGAGCGCATGGCCGCGCTGCCCCCGACGCTCACGGTCACCGCCCGCGCCCGCTTGGATCGCCTCCGCGCCGTCTAGCTCCCGGTCGGCCACAGCCACCTCCACCGCCCTTCGCGCTCACCGGAAGCGCGTGGGGCGGTTCTTTTCGTCTCCCCAGTGACCGCGAGGGGAGGTTTCCCCCCTTGCCGCTCACCGGCACACGCTTTCCGGCGTCCCAGCATCTTCCCGTGAGCGCGAAGGACGCGTGTGAGGGAGCGAGGGGAGACGCGGCCCAGCGGAGTGAGGCCGAAAACGCGCAATCCCGCCCTTGCCGCTCACTGAGGGGAGCGGAACCGCGGTGGGCGGCTGCGCCGGTGAGCGCGAAGGGCGGGGGTGAGGAGGGGGCGGTGTGGCGAGCCTGGAGGATTAAAGCTTGGAGCCGGAGCGCTGCCAGTCCTGCTCGATGACGGCATCGCCGGAGGTCTCGACTCGCAGGCCGGAGCAGCCACCCTCGAAGTAGACGCGGGATGCCATGGCGATGAGGCCACCGTCGACGAAAACCTCGACTGTGGAGCCGTCTTGGATGATGGTGAGGGTATCGGAATCGCCTTCGGCAAGCGTGGCCGTGGCGGGCTCGGAATCGGCGAAACAGTGGTCGAAGGCCTTGTTCATGGAGCGATCGAGGCTGATGTCATCGCCGGAGTGGCAGATGGTGGCGGCGGGGTCACCGGCGCCGTCGAGAAGCGTGACCGTTACGCAGGAACCGGAAGGGACCTCCATGACGCCGGTCCAGGAACGGGCGTAATCGGAGAGCTTGACGGCATCGGGCAGGCCGCGGGCGGGTGCTTGATAGAGGACGCCTCCTTCGAGGGTGACCCGGCGAGGCAGGGAGAGGGCATTGGCCCAGCCTTCGGCCTCCCAGGAGGCGTGTGCGGTGGCATCATCGCCGCGGCCGTTGCCGTTGAGGAGACCGACGATGACGGCGCGCTCGTAGCGCTGCTCCGGGGTGAGCGTGCCGGTGGTGGTGTTGGTACTGCGTGGGCGGGAGAAATCGTGGCCGAAGTCTACGCGGCGGAAGCCGGAGACCACGGTAAAGGTGGTGCCCTCCAGCCGGCCGACGAGGTAGCCGGAGACGTCGCGGCCGCCGCGCTCCAAGGTGACAAAGAGGACGTCGTAGATATTGCCGTCAACCTCATCGCGCAGTCGGACTAGCCGCGGGGAGACGACCGGCGGAATGGGCGAGGTAGCGGGGACCTCGCCCTTTAGGAAGCCAGGGTCACCGTCGAACTTGAGGCTGCCGCGCAGACGCCAAGACACGCCGTCGGTGGATTCGAGGATGACGGGAACCGGGGCGTCGGAGTGGCCGGTGAGCGCGAGCATGAGCCAGCCGTCGTGGCCGTTATCGCGGTCCTCGGAGGCCCAATCGGGCACCACGCAGGGGGAGCGGAAGTGATCGAAGTTGCGGGTATTGCCTACGACCTCGCCAAAACGGACGACATTGGGGTCGAGGGCCTGGGGGTCATCGGAGACCTCGCAGATCTCGTCCACGTCAGCGTAGCGGGCGAGGTGAACGGCGATTCCGGCGGCGGTCACGGAGGTGAAGTAGAGATGGATATCTTCCGGGCCTTGGGCTACGGATCCTGCGCGCAGGGAGAGCTCGCCGCCGACGGGGGCGAGGACATCGTCGCAGTCCAACCAGTCAAAGGGAGACTCTTCGGAGTAGGTGTGTCCCCAGCGCGCAGGGGAGTCTGCGGTGGGGCGGTACTGGTAGAACAGGTGCCAGGTATCGCCGTCGCGCAGGATACCAGCGGGGGCGTCGAGGACGCCGTCTTCAGGGACAAAATGCAGTTCGGGGCGGTGAGTTGTCACGGCTATCCTTCCTTAAATCAAGCTGCGGTAGATATCGACGGTCTGGGCGGCAATCGTAGCCCAAGAGAAATCGCGAATGGCGCGCTCGCGGCCGGCGCGGCCAAATTCCGCGGCGCGCTCTTTATCGGCGGCGACGTCATTGACGGCGGCAGCGAGGTCGGCTTCGAAGGCAGCGGTATCGGCGGCGTCGTAAGGCACCAGTACGCCGGTCTCGCCATCGACCACAACCTCCGGAATGCCGCCTACGTTGGAGGCGACAACGGCCGTGCCGCAGGCCATAGCTTCTAGGTTGACGATGCCGAGCGGCTCGTAGATAGACGGGCAGACAAACACATCCGCGCCGGAGTAAATCTGCTGGACCTCGTTGCGCGGGAGCATGTCCTTGACCCAGAAAATACCATCGCGCTGGGGGCGTAGCTCTTCTACCAGCGCCTCGGTCTCCGCCGCGATTTCGGGCGTATCGGGCGCGCCGGCGCACAGCACCAGCTGGATATCCGGGTCGAACTTCCGCACTGCCTGCAGCAGGTGCTTCACGCCTTTTTGCCGGGTAATGCGGCCAACGAAGGCGGCGATGGGGCGTTGCTTATCGACGCCCAGCTTGTCCAACACATCTCCCTCTCGCGGCTGCCACAGGTCGGTGTCGATGCCGTTGAGGACAACGTGGACCTTGGAGGCGTCGATGCGCGGGTAGGCATCCAGGATGGAGTCCTTCATGCCAGCAGAGACAGCGATGACGGCGTCGGCATATTCCATGGCGTTCTTCTCGGACCACGAGGAGACGTCATAGCCGCCGCCGAGCTGCTCGCGCTTCCATGGGCGGTGTGGCTCCAGGGAGTGGGCGGTGACTACGTGCGGAATATCGTATAGCTGGGCGGAGAGGTGGCCGGCAAGGCCCGTGTACCACGTGTGCGAATGGGCGATGTCGATATCGGAGGCGGCATCGGCCATGCGAAGCCCGGTAGACAAGGTCTTGAGCGCCCCATTGGCACCCTCGAGTGCGGGGTCCACGCCGTGCACAAAAACGTCCTTTTCTTCGCGCGGGGAGCCCATGCAGTGCACGGAGACATCGATGATATCGCGCATAAAACGGGTGAGTTCAGCTACGTGAACTCCGGCCCCGCCGTAGATTTCCGGCGGGTATTCTTTGGAAAAGATTCCGGCTCTCATACCCACCCAGAATACGTATCTCTGGTACCGTGTGCAGAAATAAGGGATGGGGGTAGAAATGTGCATATTTCTGCTGCGAAATGTGGGATTTGGAGATAGGTTTGAAAACGTGAGAAGCCTGCCAAATGTCCTAGCCATTGTCCTTGCCGGCGGCGAGGGAAAGCGCCTTTTTCCCCTGACCGAAGACCGCGCCAAACCCGCCGTGCCTTTTGGCGGATCCTACCGCCTCATTGACTTTGTCCTGTCCAACCTGGTCAACGCCGGCTACCTCAAGATTGCGGTGTTGACCCAGTACAAATCCCACTCCTTGGACCGCCACATTTCCCAGGCGTGGAATTTGGCGGGGCCGACGCCGCAATACATTGCTTCGGTGCCTGCCCAGCAGCGCCGCGGTAAGCGTTGGTACAACGGCTCGGCGGATGCCATTGTGCAATCGCTCAACCTCATCTATGACGAAAAACCGGACTACGTCATTGTCTTCGGCGCGGACCACGTTTACCGCATGGATCCGGCGCAGATGGTAGAAGAACACATCGCCGCGGGACTGGATTGTTCGGTGGCCGGCATTCGTGTGCCGCGCGCGGAGGCAACGGCCTTTGGTTGCATCCAGGCCGATGGCATGGGAACCATCACGGAGTTCGTGGAAAAGCCTGCGGACCCACCGGCCACTCCGGATGACCCGAATATGAGCTATGCCTCGATGGGAAACTATGTCTTTACGGCGCAGGCGCTTATTGACGCCCTCTTGGAGGACGAAAAGAACGAGGACTCCGCCCACGATATGGGCGGCGATATTATCCCGTACTTTGTGAAGCGTGGGCAAGCGCATGTCTATGACTTCATGGCAAATGAGGTGCCGGGATCTACCGAACGCGATCACGGCTACTGGCGCGACGTGGGCACCATCGATTCCTTCTATGAAGCGCACATGGACATGATTTCGGTGCACCCGATCTTTAACCTCTATAACCAGAATTGGCCGATTCACTCCACGGATGACTCCAATTTCCCGCCGGCGAAGTTCGTGCAAAATGGCATCGCGCAATCCTCGATGGTGGCACCGGGCTGTATTGTTTCCGGCGGCACGGTGCGCAATTCCGTGCTGGCGTCCGATGTCCACGTGGCCGATGGCGCCACGGTTGAAGGATCGGTCATCCTGCCGGGCGTGCGCATCGGCCGTGGTGCGGTGGTACGCCGCGCGATCCTCGATAAGAACGTCGTCGTCAGCGATGGCGCAATTATCGGTGTGGACCGCGAGCGCGATGAGGAGCGCTTCAAGGTTTCTGACGGCGGCGTGGTTGTCGTCGGCAAAAACCAGAAGGTCTAGAGCTTCGTCACGAGCGTGACCCCGGAACCCAGCGGCAAGCGAGTGACGTTTGCGCCCTCGAGCTCGCGCAGGTACTCGTCTGCTTCGCGGGCGGCGGCGGTGTCGCGGTCGGTCCGGGAGACGTCGGCAAGCGTGCCATCGAGCAAAGAATTAGCCAAGACCAGGGTGCCGCCTTGGTGCAGCAGTGGCCACGCTGCCTTGATGATGGCGGGGAGCTCGAGCGCGGCGACGTCGGCGTAGATGACCTGGTAGGCATCGTTAGCCAGGCGGCCCATGACCTCGAGTGGGCGAGACGGCAGGAAGCGGCCGCGCGAAGGTGCATAGCCCGCCTCGCGGAAGGCGGTCTTGGCGCTGCGCTGGTGCTCAGCCTCGGGGTCGATGCAGGTCAAGATGCCATTATCGGGCATGCCGGCAAGCAGGTAGAGGCCTACCACATTGGCGGCTGGGGTGATCGCCACGGACTGGGGGCGTTCGGTAGAGCCGGCCGAGGCGGCTGTCAGCGTGGTGAGCAGCTGGCCCGTTGATTCATCTGGAACGGGCAGACCGTACTCATCGGCGTGGTCGCGCGCCCCACGCAGGGCCGCGGAGGGCTCGCTGGTGGTCTCGATATAGGAACGCAGTGCTTCATATGCGGTAGTAGTCACGTAATAAACCTTAGGGAAAAGTGTCCGCAAATGTGGCAAAAACGCGCCTAGCCAGCGAGGTTGTGGTGGGTGGGGATAATGTGACGGACTCACAGGAAATTATCAGCACTGTGGCTGGAGTTTCACTTTGAAGTGTAGAAAGATGACATGCATGACAACAACGAAGCGCGATGCCGAATCCCTTCAGCCCGCCACCCCTGAGGCGGAGTTGACCGGTACCGCAGCGTTCGATGCCGGCGAAGCCGACATGCCCGCCTGGGGTGACCTAGTGGCCGAACATGCCGATGGCGTCTACCGCTTGGCGTATCGCCTCTCCGGCAACCAGTACGATGCAGAGGACCTCACCCAGGAAACCTTCATGCGCGTCTTCCGCTCCCTGGATAAATACCAGGCCGGTACGTTTGAGGGTTGGCTGCACCGCATTACCACCAACCTCTTCTTGGACATGGTTCGCCATCGCTCCAAGATCCGCATGGAGGCCTTGCCGGAGGATTATGAACGCGTGCCCGGCACGGATATGACCCCGGAGCAGGCCTATACCGTGGCCAACCTGGACCCGGCGCTGCAATCCGCGCTCGATGGCCTGGCTCCCGATTTCCGCGTGGCCGTGGTGCTATGTGATGTCGTAGGTATGAGCTATGACGAGATTGCGGAGACCTTGGGCGTCAAGATGGGTACGGTGCGCTCCCGCATCCACCGTGGCCGCTCGCAGCTGCGTGCGGCACTTGAAAAAGAAGCGCAAACCAATGCGGAAACCCGCATGCTGTTGCGCACGCGTTAAACCACCGCGCGCTAAACTTTAAAGAAACTGCATAGTCCCCGCTACCGGCGGGGACTTTCCGTGTCACTGAAGGCCAAGCAACTACTGGAGGAGGGCGTTGATGGACTCGCTGCGGGGACGTCGAACCTTGTCCACGCTGAGCGTGCGCGGCGGATTCGATGCCGCCCAGGCCAAGGCCCGCGATAAGGCGAAGGCTAAGGCGCGGCGCAGCGATACCATCGGGCACCTTGGCCCGGAGGCTGTCGTTGCCTTCGTAGACGGGGAGATGGAGCCAAAATTCATGCATCGCGTGCGCATTCACTTGGTGCACTGCGCCGAGTGCCGGGCGGATGTTCACCAGCAGCGCCATGCCTCAGAGTGGGTTCGCCACTGCGCGGATTCCGCTAAAGTCAAGGCGCCGCAATCCTTGCTGGCAAAGCTCGCGGGCATTGCCACCGAAGGGGTGACGCCCGGGCCGGATGCGGCAACGCCTGCGCACCGGCCGCAGCAGGATTTCTTGGACAAGGTGGAAATGGTGGTTCGCGCAATCAGGCACAATCAGCGCGGCTAAGAGTGAGGGACTAGTATTTAACCGTGTTTTCTTCCATTGGTTGGCCCGAGATTTTCGTCATCGTGGTTTTGGGCATCATCGTCATTGGCCCGGAGCGCATGCCCGAGGTGATTAAGGATGTGCGCGCGGCCATTTACGCGGCCCGCAAGGCCATCAATAACGCCAAGGCGGAGCTCAACGGCGAGATGGGCTCGATTACCTCGGAATTCGATGATATCCGCGGCCCGCTCACCCAAGCTGCCCAGTGGACGCGCCTCGGCCCGAAAGGGGCAATTACCAAGGCGCTTTTCGATGGCGACGATTCCGCCTGGGACGATTTCAACCCCAAGAAAATGGCAGAAAACGTCAAGACCGCTACCGCTCCACAGGAGCCGGAGGAGCAGCCGCAGTCTCAACCGCAGCAGCAGCGCCCGAGCTTCGACTACTCCCAGATCTACGCTGAGCAGCCGCAGCCAGAGTCCCGGCCGCAGCAACGCACCGAAACCCCCAAGCCGACGGAGCAGCCCGCACCCGAGAAAAAGCCGCCACGAGGTGGGGAAGAATCCACCGGCGGCGGCATATGGGGCGATGTGACCTAAGGCATTAGTTCACGCCCAAGTTGAGGTTTTTACCCACCAGTGAATCGGAGCGGATGGCCAGCTTATCGGCCACCGCCTGGATCTGCTGGGCGGCGGGGGACTCGGGGGAATCGAGGACAATCGGCGTGCCGGCATCGCCACCGCTGCGCAAGGTGGGATCCAGTGGCACGGAAGCCAGCAGCGGCACCTCATGGCCCAAGATGACGCCTAGGCGATCGGCCACAATCTGTCCGCCGCCGGTGCCAAAGACATCCATGGTGGAGCCATCCGGCATCACCATGGCACCCATGTTTTCAATTACGCCGGCCACGCGCTGGCGGGTCTGCTGGGAGATGGAACCAGCGCGCTCTGCCACCTCGGCGGCCGCGGCCTGCGGGGTAGTGACAATGAGTAGCTCTGCATTGGGAATGAGCTGGGCTACGGACAGGGCGACGTCGCCAGTGCCCGGTGGCAGATCCAAAAGCAGGACGTCGAGGTCGCCCCAAAAAACGTCGGCCAGGAATTGCTGTAGCGCGCGGTGGAGCATGGGCCCGCGCCAGACCACCGGGGCATTGCCCTCCACAAACTGTCCGATGGAAATGTGCTTAATGCCATGGGAAATCGGCGGCAGCAGCATTTCATCATCGAGCACGGTCGGTCCGTCAGTGCAGCCCAAGAGGTTAGGAACGGAGTGGCCGTAAATATCGGCGTCCACAATGCCAACCTTGAGGCCCTTCTGGACCAGCGCCGCGGCCAGGTTTACGGTCATGGAGGATTTGCCTACTCCGCCCTTTCCGGAGGCTACCGCGAAAACGCGAGTGGTGGAATCCGGCTTTGCAAACGGGATTTCGGGCTCGGCTTGGCCGCCGCGGAGCTTCTTCTTGAGCTCGCGACGCTGTTCATCGCTCATGGCTTCCATCGTCACCGTGACGTTTCCAACGCCCTCAATATCCTCTACCGCAGCGCGGGTATTGGACTCAATGGTGGACTTCATGGGGCAGCCGGCGATGGTGAGGTAAATTTCCACGGCCACGTCATTACCGGTGACGGTAACGGACTTCACCATGTTGAGTTCAGTGATGGGGCGGCCAATTTCTGGGTCTTCGACGCGGGAGAGTGCCTCGCGTACGGCGGATTCAGTAATAACGCTAGACATAACCCTTGCCATCTTAGTCACGCCGCAACAGGAGGTAAACACACCCTCGGTGTAGAATCAGCTAGACGCTCACGCGCCGCCAACCAAAAGGAGAAGAGTATCGCCATGCGCAGCTTTGCCCGCCCGACTCGTGTCATTGCCGGTGTGGTGCTGTCCGCAACGCTGCTTTCCGGCTGTTCCTCCCAGCTCGATACCAACCCCTTTGCTAAGAACCCCCAGAGCGAGCCCATCGGCATTGTGGTCGATGCCAATAAGACCGACCAGCTGGTCCTCGCAGAGATCTACCGTCAGGAGCTGATGGGGCAGGGCCGCGAGGCGTCCATTGTGAAGGGAGACATCTTCCACGACACCAAGGGTGGGCGTTCCATGAACCCGGGTGGCAATTTCTATGTGGGTTGCACCGGCGCGTTCCTCAATATCCTCAACCCCGGTGAGGCGCGGGCTATTTCGAAGGACTACAAGAAGGCACAGAAAGCCTCTGAGCCCGGCGGCGAGGATTACTTGGCCCGTACCCACATTGCGCTCATGTCGAGCTTGCCCACGGATACCTCCACGGTTGAGCCTTCCGGTGCCAGTGGCTGCGAGGGTTCCGATCCCGAATTGCCAGAGAATTTCGTGGTGCTCTTTCAAGACGATCTCTTCGACCGCGAAGAGCGCCAGGCTGTGGCCTCGCTGACCAAGTTCATAACCCAAAAAGACCTCTCTGACATGGCCGAAGAGGTAGAAAACGACGACACCAGCGCGGAGAAGGTCGTGCGTTCCTGGATGAATTCCTCCGGCGGCGACATCGCCCATGAAGAGGGCGACTCCGATTCTTCCGGCGGATCGAATCTCACTGGTTCTTAATATTTGATCGTTGGCAACTCGGAGCTGCTGACGGTGGGTAAACCGGCAGGCCAACACCTCCACGGGAGTTGACCCCGCAAACTCAATTGTGACTCGATGTGGAGCAATTCTGAGCTTGTGAATACCGACGCGAATGCCTTTGCATTGCTGCCGGGTTTGAGCGACAAGCATCCGCGATACGATTGGACATATCGAGTAAGGCGCTAATTCTTAACCGCTCCCTTGGCGCTCATGGGAAAGCTCCCGCCAAGACAATAGTGTTGCGCTGGTGAGCGCGAAGGAATCGGAGATGAGAAAAACATGAGAGAGCAAGAACGCCGAAGGAGTGCTCTGGCAGAAGCAAGAGCAGAAGCTCTATAAATGCTGGCGTCGGCGTGAATAAACCCCAGTGAGGAGGTCCTCACTGGGGTTTATGCGGTGCAGAGGCGACTAGATGTCGAAGGCCTCTTCCAGCAGGTTCTTCTGCTCAATCTGGTGCACCTTGGCGTTACCGGTGGCAGTCGAGGACTGTGCGCGGCGGGAAACGCGAACCAGCTCCGGCATATCCGGAATCAGGGTGCGCAGGTGCTCGTTGTAGAACGGCCATGGGCCCTGGTTGGCCGGCTCGTCCTGAACGAAGCGGACCTGGGTGGCATTCGGGTAAGCCTCGAATGCCTCGCGCAGGCGGTTGAACGGAATCGGGTGGAGCATCTCCACGCGGACGATGGCGATGTCATCGCGGCCGTCGGCCTCGCGCTTCTTTTCCAGATCCCAGTACAACTTGCCGGAGACCAGCATGATGGTCTTGACCTTGTCGGTATCGCCGACCTTCTTGCCGTTGATATCAACGAAGTTCGGGTCATTGATAACGGACTGGAAGCGCTTGACCTCGGTGAAGTCTTCCACAGCAGAGGTGGCCGCCTTGTTGCGCAGCATGGACTTCGGGGTGAAGACGACCAGCGGGCGCTTCATCTCACCGAGGGCCTGACGGCGCAGCAGGTGGAAGTGGTTAGCCGGGGTGGAAGGCTGAGCCACGGTCATGGAACCCTCAGCGCACAGCTGCAGGTAGCGCTCGATGCGGGCGGAGGAGTGGTCCGGGCCCTGGCCCTCGTAGCCGTGTGGCAGGAGGAGCACCAGGCTGGACAGCTGTCCCCACTTGGCCTCACCGGAGGAGATGTACTCGTCAATGATGGTCTGGGCGCCGTTCGCGAAGTCACCGAACTGTGCTTCCCAGGCCACAAGGGCGTCTGGGTTGCCCACGGTGTAGCCGTACTCGAAGCCCATGCCGGCGTACTCGGTGAGCGCGGAGTTGTAAACCATGAACTTGCCGCCGTTGCCCTTGGAGGTGGCGACCGCGTGCATCGGGTTGTACTCGTTGCCGTTGCGCGGGTCGAAGGTGACGGCGTGGCGCTGGGTGAAGGTGCCGCGACGGGAATCCTCGCCAGCCAGGCGGACAACCTTGCCTTCGCCGGCCAGGGAACCGAAGGCGATGAGCTCGCCCCAGCCCCAGTCGATGCCGCCCTCACGGGAGGACTTCTCGCGCTCCTTGGCTACCTTGCCCACGCGCTTGTGGTACTCGAAGTCCTCTGGTGGGTTGCCATAAGCGGCACCCAGCTCGGCGAGTTCCTCGGCGGTGATGGAGGTATCCAGGCCGCGGGTGAGCTCCTGGGAGGAAGTGATGCCGGTCTGCTCCTTCGGGCGAGCCTTGCCGGCTTCCTTGTGCTCGGTAAAGACGGATTCCATCTGGTCGTGGAAGTCGCGTGCGGCTGCCTCGGCGTCCTCAGCGGAAAGGTCACCACGGCCGATGAGGTCGTTGGTGTAGTGCTCGCGCACTGCCTTGTGCTCGTCGATGACGGAGTAGAGCTCCGGCTGGGTCATGGACGGGTCATCGGCCTCGTTGTGACCGCGCAGGCGGTAGACCATGAGGTCAATGAAGACGTCCTTGCCAAACTGGCGGCGGTACTCGGCTGCCATTTGACCAACCCAGACAACTGCCTCCGGGTCATCGCCGTTGACGTGGAAGACCGGGCAGTCGAAGCCCTTGGCCAGGTCGGTGGCGTAGTGGGTGGAGCGACCGGAGTCCGGGGTGGTGGTGAAGCCCACCTGGTTGTTGACCACGATGTGGACGGTGCCGCCGTTGGTATAACCGCGCAGCTGGGACAGGTTGATGGTCTCCTGAACAATGCCCAGGCCGGTGAAGGAAGCATCACCGTGGAGCATGACCGGAACAACGGTGTGGCCCTCTGGGCCCTTGTCCAAGATGTCCTGCTTAGCGCGGGCGATGCCCTCCATGACCGGATCCACGGCCTCGAGGTGGGATGGGTTGGCGGCAAGGGTGACCTTGATTTCGCCATCGCCAAACATCTGCAGGTGATGGCCCTCGGAGCCCAGGTGGTACTTCACGTCACCGGAGCCGCCGAGCTGGCCGCCCTTGTAATTGCCGTCGAACTCGCCGAAGATATCGGCCAGTGGCTTGCCCACGATATTGAACAAGACGTTCAGGCGGCCGCGGTGCGGCATGCCGATGACGACCTCGTCCAAATCCTGGCCGGCGGCGGTATCAATGATGGAGTCCAGCAGCGGGATGAGGGTCTCGGCGCCCTCGAGGGAGAAGCGCTTCTGGCCCACGTACTTGGTTTGCAGGAAGTTCTCGAATGCTTCGGCGGCATTGACCTTCTGCAGGATGTACTTCTGCTCCGCGTTGGTCGGCTTCGGCATACCCGCCTCTAGGCGATCCTGCAGCCAGCCGCGCTCATCGCGGTCCAGGATGTGGGTGTATTCGGAGCCAACCTTCAGGGTGTAGGCGGCGCGCAGGCGAGAGAGCACCTCGCGCAAGGTCATCTGCTCCTTGCCGCCAAAGCCACCGACGTTGAAGGTGCGGTCCAGATCCCAGATGGTCAGGCCGTGGGTCGCGATGTCGAGGTCGCGGTGGTCCGGGTTAGGCAGGCCCGGCTGTACCCAGCCCAGCGGGTTGGTATCGGCCAGCAGGTGGCCGCGGGAGCGGTAGGACTCGATGAGCTGCATGACGCGGGTGTTCTTGTCCACGCCGGAGTTCGGCACGTCCTGTGCCCAACGGAACGGCTCATAAGGCACGCCCATGGAGGAGAAGAGGTCGTCCCAAAAGGCGCCGTCGACAAGCAGCTGGCCAATGGTGCGCAAGAATTCGCCGGACTCTGCACCCTGGATGACGCGGTGATCATAGGTGGAGGTCAGGGTAACCAGGCGGCCGACGCCCAGGTCCGCCAAGCGGTCCGCGGAAGCACCGGCAAACTCGGCCGGGTAATCCATGGAGCCCACGCCGATGATGGAGCCGGCGCCCTTAGTCAGGCGGGCGATGGAGTGGCGGGTGCCAATGCCGCCTGGGTTGGTGAGGTTAATGGTCACACCAGAGAAGTCGTCCATGGTGAGCTTGTTCTTGCGAGAACGGGTAACGATGTCCTCGTAGGCCTCAACAAACTCGGAGAAGGACTTAGTCTCGCACTCCTTGATGGCGGCGACGACCAACGCGCGGGAGCCATCCTTCTGCGGCAGGTCAATGGCCAGGCCCAGGTTAATGTGCTCCGGCTGGATGACATAAGGCTTGCCATCCTTTTCCTCGTAGCGCACGTTCATATCTGGGTGCAGCTGTACGGCTTTAACCATGGCGTAGCCGATGATGTGGGTAAAGGAGATCTTGCCACCGCGGGTGCGCTTGAGGTGGTCATTGATCATGGAGCGGTTTTCCCACATGAGCTTGACCGGCATATCGCGCACGGTGGTAGCGGTAGGAATCTCCAGGGATTCTTCCATGTTCTTCGCAATGGCCTTGAACATGCCCTTGAGCTGGCGCTCGTCGCCGCCCTTGTAGTCGTCGATGCGGTCGAGCGGGGACTCGGACTTCTTCACGGACTGCTTGGCCTTAGCGGACTTTTCCTGCGCCTTGGCCACGGACTTATCCACGTTGGTCTCGCGGACCTCCTGCTTGCGGGCGGTAGTAGTACCCTCAGTCTTCTTCGCGGCAGGCTTAGACGGCTTCTTCGGGGCTTCCTTGGCAGGTGCCTCAGACTTAGGCGCGCCGTTTGCCTCGAAGTAGTCGCGCCACTCCTTATCTACGGAGCTAGGGTCCTTGGAGTACTGCTGGAACTGCTCGTCTATCAGCCACGCATTGGGGCCGAAGATATTCGATGTGCTCACGGCAGGTATTCGCCTCATTTCTCTGCTTTAAAATGGTCGTTTATTCGACTTTAGTGCGGCCTTTGCACGAGCGCATGCGTCACTCGCCAAAGAGTCTGCCTACATGATACGGGTCATACCCCTAAACTCACTATGTTAGGGGTATCAATAGCCCCACTTAACGGTTCCCGGCTACCCCTAGGCTTGGGTGAGGGGAGAAAGCTGCTCGCCGGCATGCTCGATGACCTGCTTGGCCAACTTGCGGTTGGCGGTGGTGCCCAGCACGGCGCCGATGCCCATGGGCATGAGCTTGCTGATCCACGCCCACTTCAGGCGCTTGGTGATTTGCTTGGTAAAAAGCTTGGTCAAGCGGCCGTTGATGCCAGACAGCGTCGGGCCGGAGAAGCGGGAGAGGCTAGCGGCCGAGCGCATGCCCGCCACGCTATTGAGATCGCCCACAAAGGTATCCACCAAAGCGGAGCCCTTCGAACCGGTCAGCACCACAAGTACAAGGGCGCGGCGGCGCTCGGGGGACTTGATGTCATCGCCACGCAGGTAGGCCGAAGCCAAGATGTACCACGCGGCCGCCTCCAAGAAGACCACGGATTCGCCGGCGATGGTAGCTGTGCCGGTTACCAAACCGACACCAGGGATGGCAGCGGAAGCACCGGCGGCCGCACCGGTGCCGGAGGTGATATTGAGGAAGTGCTTGTCAATGAGCTCCTGCAGCTGCTGCGGGCTCGCGTCTTTATTGCGCTTCTTTAAGTTCTCGACGTACTTGATAATGACGCCGGACTGCACGGCCACTGCGCGGTCCAAGGAATTGAGGAGCGCGGAGGTAAAACGGTTGGTATCTTCCGGATCGATGTCATAGGTATCGATGGTGTCGACCTCGGCGGAGTTGTCCTTTTTGTCTTTAGTAAAGAAACCCATGTGTCCTTCTCTTTTGCTAAAACTTATCTGCGCCCAGCATAGTAAAGGCTCTATTTATGCGCCGCCGCGCCGCTTTGAGATCGCCGAGGGCGTGCAAGCAACCTAAGCTAGTGAGTATGGTTACGCCGCACGAGAACAACCGCGATTCCGGGGGTTTCCCTCTGGAAGAGTCTTCCGCGGCGGCGCGCCTGAAAGCGGAGCAGGCCCACGAACGCGCCCGCCGCGCGCACGAAGAGGCCCAAAACGCCCTGGCCGATGAGCTCACCGTCCGCACTACCTCCGGGTGGGTGCGCGGCGTTATAGAGGAGGACCTGCGCACCGATCGCCCCATTAGCGCCGGTCCGGTGCTCACTTGGCGCGGCATCCCCTTCGGCGATACCACCGCCGGGGACAACCGCTTCCGCGCCCCGCAGCCCGCACCGGCTTGGGATGGCGTGCGTGATTGCAGCCAGTTCGGACCACCGGCCCCGCAGCCCACGTATTCCTGGACCGACCGCATTATCGGCTCCGAGAACTGCCTGCACCTCGACATCGTGCGCCCGCGCACCGAAGAGAAGCTTCCCGTGGTGGTCTACCTGCACGGAGGCAGCTTCATTATGGGCTCGTCCCATATGCTCATGCTCCGCGGCTTTGAGCTCGCCACTCGCATGGACGTGGTCTACGTATCCATTAACTTTCGCCTCAACTCCCTGGGCTATTTGGATTTGCGCAGCCTGGGCGGCGACTGCAGCGCTAACCCGGCGGTGGCCGATCAGATCCTGGCGTTGCAGTGGGTGCGCGACAATATCGCGGCCTTTGGCGGCGATCCTGATTCCGTCACCCTCATGGGCGAATCGGCCGGCGGCGCGGCGGTTCTCACCCTTATGACGAGCCCGGCCGCGGAGGGACTCTTTCACCGCGCCATTGCCCAGTCCCCGCCGATTGCGATGATCCATTCCCGCGCCCAGTCCACCTTGTGGGCGCGCGAGCTGGTCCACCGCATGGCCTTGCCCCGGCGCACCTCGGTGGAGGACCTGCGCCAGGAGAACTTTGCCGATCTGGTGCGCTCGGGTCAATCCATGATGTGGCGGGCCGGCGAGCTCATTCACCTCAATTCCTGCTACGCGCCCACGGTGGATGATGAGCTCATTCCGGAACACCCCATCGCCGCCTTTGAAAACGGGCATCAGCACCAGATTCCGCTGCTCATCGGCACGAACTCGGACGAGGCTAGTTTTGGCAAATTCCTCTTCCAGCGCCAAAGCTCCCGCGAGCGCGCCGCCTTGCGCCTTCTGGCTTCCTTCGATCCCCAGCACGCCCCCGAGGTCGTGGCCGCCTATGACGGCGCGGTGGCCCGGGAGGACTTTGCGCACCTGCTTGCCGACGCCCTCTTTTGGGCACCCTCCACCCGCATCGCCACCGCCCATGCGCAGGCGGCACCAACGTGGATGTATCGCTTCGACTTCGCCTCTGCCGTGCTCAAGTGGCTGGGCCTAGGAGCCATGCATTCGATGGAGCTGGGCAATGTCTTCGGTGACCCCTATTCCTCGCGCGCGTCTTTCCTTACCAATTGGGGCTCGCGTGCGGAGATGGAAGAACTTACCGCCACCATGCAGCAACACTGGTCTGCCTTCATCCATGGCGGCCGCCCGGAGATGAGCTGGCCGCGCTACGGGTCCACTCAGCGCGCCACCATGATCTTCGATGCCGAGGCCTATATTGAGCACGCGCCGCACGAGCTCAAGCGGCAAGCCTGGGAGGGATACCATATGTTGGAGTGGGGAAGTGGGCGCCCGGAGCTGGTGAGATCCTTGGGCTTCCAACCATCCGGGTGGGAATAACGGTAGACTCCACAGTGACCGCGGGCGGCGGCTTGCCTACCGTGGGAACCTCTGCTTCCGAAGGATGGATTTTAAACCACCATGAGCTTTTTCGAAGATATTGCTTCTGCATTGGATGCCGAGGGCATCGAGTCCCGCGTCAATGATGACGTCATGTTCGTTCCAATCACCTCTGATCTGGAAATCCAATTTATTGAAATCGATCCGCTTCTCCCCGCCGCGAACGTCTACATTGCCGCGGCGGATGTTGATGAAGACGATGAAGAATTCGAGGCAGTCCTTGTCTCCGTCGCCTTCTCTGTAGATGATGCCGTGGAGGCGGTGTCCCGCCACATCGCCACCGACCAGGTGGTCACCGTCCTGCGTGACCTGCTGGAGGGCACCGATGAGCGCATCGCGGAACTAGAATTTGCCCAAGATGAGCTCAACCCGCACCTCGTCGTGGCTGAAGTGGCCAACGACTCGGAGCTGCGCGTGCTCGTGGAAACCATTGACGGCGTCCCGTCCGCCATCGTCCGCTTCCTCGCCTTTGACTTCGACGAAGACGATCTCGATGACATGGAGGATGAGGCAGTCGCCCTCGCCTGGGAAGTGGACGAAGAGGATGAGGACCTCGACGAGGCTGACCGCCTTGCCCTCTTTGATAACGCCGAGTTTGATGACGTTCCCATCGTGGAGGTTCCCGCCGAGGCCCTCGAGCTTGGCACCTACACCGACTTCGATCGCCTCTTTGATGTCCTAGGCCTCGTCTCCGAGCAGGCCCTGGACTGGGAAGCACAGCTCGTTTCCTTCGATGACGAAGACTACGAAGAGCCCGATGTCTACGATATCTTCGGCGAAGACGACGAGGACGATGACGGGGATTACCTGGACGGCGACGATGCCGACCTGGATGATGAATCCGACGCCCCCGAAGCCGACGAGAAGTAATCCCGGCCTTCCGAAAGCCCAGCCCCGCCGCCTTCCGCGGTCAGGCTGGGTCTTTCCCGTTTTAGAGGCCCTTTTGTGTTGCTACTTTTGCGCGCCGCCAATTAGGCTTTAGGGCAATCCCAGCGTGCAGCTGGGAATCCGCCCTGAACCAAGCCGTGTGAGGAGGAGAAGACCATGGCAATGACCCGCGATACCACGTGGCGCTACGTCCTTGTTGTAGTAGCCGTGGCACTCTCGCTCGCCGCGTGGTTTTGTACCGTCCTTGGGGTGTACTCCACGGTAAATGTGACTTTCGAGTCCTACCTGACCGCCAGCGTCTGGGTCCTCCTCCTGGTGGCCGCGGTGCTGCTATATACCTCGCAGTATGAGTTGGTGCCTAACTGCATCCTCCTGTATCCCATCTTCGGTGCCTCCATCAACCTGCTATTGGGCTCGATGATGGTGCGCTCGCAGGTGCCGATGTTCTTTGACACCGTCGGCACCGCCATCATCGCCATCATCGCCGGTCCCGTGCTCGGCATGGCCACGGGGCTTACCACCACCGTATTGGGTGGAGTGTACTTTGCCTATGATCTCGCCTTTGCGCCCGTGGGTATCTTTATCGGTGCCGCAGTAGGCCTGCTGGCTCGCCGCGGGGTATTCAACAAACTGTCGTGGATTATTTTCTCCGGCCTCGGAATGGGCATCGGCTCCGGCGTGATGAGCGTGTACGTGCTCATCTTTTCCTTCAGCGGACGACCGCGCAAGGGGCCACATAACCTCACTAAGTTTTATGAGATGATCTTCCAAGACGAGCGCCTGGCCATCATCTTGCAGGGACTTACCACGGACATTTTGGATAAAGTCTTTACCGTCCTCATTGCCTGCTTGGTCCTGCGCTTTATGCCAAAGGCAATCGCCCGGCACTACACGGTGACTTTCAACCACGAGGTGATGAGGAAGGTGCTGCATGCGCCTGACCCGCATGCAGGGCCAGACGCATCTGCGCAGTCAACAAAACAGCGAGCGACCGTCTAGGCGGCTTGGCTGAAGCCGGCGAAAAGTGACTCGGGGGAGTGGACCGGCTGATAGGAGCTATCCACGAGCCACACATAAGTGGCATTCGGGCCGCGGGAGACCTCGTGGACTGCACCAACCATCTCTGCCGGCACGAGCGTGCGTATCCAGCCCTCGGCCACAGCCGGATCTACCGGCTGACCAAAGTTCTCGGTAATGCGGATGGTAATCAGATACGCCGGAATACGGTCTTGCCCAAAGCCACGCACGCGGGCCTTCACGCGCGCACCCACGCGGTGGCGGGTGATGCTCATGCAATACTCTCCGCCCGGTCCACCGGCGGGCGTCGGCAGTTGCTTTATCGGTGGGCGCCAGGTGGGAGTAGGGCGCGCCAGGGAGCGTGGGTGGTGCATGATGGCGGCGATGGAATTGATGGTGTCATATTCGTGGTAGAGCAAGTCCGCCGCAATCTCGGAAGCGGACTGGGGCAGGTTCATTGCGGTGGGCTGGGGAAACTTCTTTTGTACGTTGTGCATGGCCATCACACTAGAGCCCAGCGTGGACATCAACCCACCAAAAGCAAACAGCTGTTCGAACATGAACTGCAAATGGCTTTCCCTGACGCCAAGGATTAGAGTTGCAGCCGATATGATGAATACACGCAGTGGGGAAGTAGAACACGGGGAAGCGCCAAAGATCCCGCGCGAAATCTGGGTCATGGTTACCGCCGCCTTTATTATCGCTTTGGGCTACGGCCTCATCGCCCCGCTGCTTCCGCAGTTCGTGGTGAGTTTCGATGTCTCCATGGCTGCCGCGGGCCTTGTGGTCTCCATCTTCGCCGCCTCGCGCCTGATCTTCGCGCCCATGTCCGGATCGCTTGTGGATCGCGTCGGCTCGCGCCGCGTCTACCTCATCGGGCTTATGACCGTCGCGGTGACCACGGGCCTAGTCTCCATTGCGCAAAGCTACTGGCACATCGTGGCCCTGCGTGCCCTGGCCGGCATTGGCTCGACCATGTTCACTGTCTCCGCCATGGGCCTTATCGTGCGCATGTCCCCACCGACGATTCGCGGCAAGTGCTCTGCCACCTACGCCACTGCCTTCCTGCTCGGTAACGTCGCCGGCCCAGTTCTTGGTGCCAGCCTGTCCTTCCTGGGGTTCCGCTGGCCTTTTTTCATCTACGGCGTGGGCGTGGCGCTGGCCGCGTTCGTCGTCTGGTGGCAAATGCCTCGCGTGAACCATAAACAAGCCAGCAAGGATAAGCTGCCACCCATGCGCTTGCAGGAGGCCTGGGGCGATACTGCCTACCGCGCGGTGCTGACCTCCAACTTTGCCCATAGCTGGATCAATATGGGTGTGCGCGTATCCGTCCTGCCGCTTTTTGCGGCCTCCATCTTCCACAATGGCGCGGCCGCCTCCGGCCTGGCACTCGCAGTCTTTGCGGCCGGCAACGCCATTGTGTTGCAGTTCTCTGGCAAGTGGTCCGATATCCACGGCCGCAAGCCACTTATCCTCATCGGCCTCCTTGGCTCCGCCATCTTCATGGTGCTCATGGGCATGGCTACCAGCGTGTGGTTCCTCCTGCTCGTCTCTGCCTTTGCCGGCGCCTCTTCCGGGCTAATCAACCCCTCCCAGCAGGCCGCGGTGGGTGACATCGTGGGAAATGATCGCTCCGGCGGCAAGGTGCTATCCACCTTCCAGATGGCCGGAGACTTCGGTCAAATCTTGGGTCCCATGCTCATTGGTCTGCTTGCCGACGCCTCCGGCTTCCCCCTCGCCTTCACCGTCTGCGGCGCCATCGCCTTCATCGGCATCATTGCCTGGGCATTCGGCCGCGACCCGCACGCAGGGGTGGGGAACAAGCCCAAGCGAGTGCCGCAGGGGAAGTAGGCACTTATTCTCGGCTAGAGAATTTCAGCCAATTGGGAAACGCATAGATAAACGAAGGCAACGGAGATTACCGCCATCAACGTGTTGACGATCCAACCGTTTCTCCATTGCTTTGGGGTGTGTTTGGTATTGAGTAGGACCAAAAGCGTAAGGCCTAAGAACGGCATAAACAAAGCGCCCAGGACTCCGTAGGCGATGATAAGGCCGGTTGGCTTTCCGAGGAGCAAAAGCAGCATTGGTGGGAAGGTTAGCCAGATGAGGTAAGCGCGGTAGTACTTTCCACCAGTACTGGTTCGGGGATCGCCTTGCGGGATCTTTTTGAGGTGACCTATGTAGTCGGCAAACATCAGGGATACACCGTTCCAAACACCAAGGCAGGAAGAGAACGCGGCGGAGAAGAACCCGACGATGAACAACTTAGACATGAACGTTCCGTAGCGGTCCTCGAGAACGTCTGCCATATCAACGAGCCCCTGATCATTATCGGAGACCGCGACGTTGGCGCTGTAGAGTAGTTCGGCACCCAGTGCGAGTGTGGCCAAGACAAAAATTCCGGTAACAGCGTAAGCCACCGCATTGTCCATGCGCATGACCTGCATCCATTTCGGTGTGTACCATTCCTTTTCTCTCAGCCAGTAGCCATAAGCGGCAAGCGTGATTGTGCCGCCCACTCCGCCGGCGATGGACAACACGTAGACGAAGGAGCCATCCGGAATCTGCGGTACCAAACCGCCGATGACTTCGGGAAGATTCGGGGCTGTAATGGCTGCTATACCCACCACGGTGACAAACATGATTCCGACCAAGATGGCTGATAGCTTCTCAAAAAGCTGATACCGCCCAAGCCAAGTTAGAGTAAAGCAGGATATTCCGGCAATAATGGCCCACATTTCTAGGCTGGTTCCTGGGAAAAGGGCGCTGAGGGCGAGGCCAGCGCCGGACATCGATGCGGCACCGTAGACAAGGCCCCAAATAACGATATAAGGGGCAAAATACCAGGAAGTCCACCGTCCCAACTCGCGCCAGCCATGGAACATGGTGTTTCCGGTAGCAAGGCTATACCGCCCGACACCTTCGACCAGCACAATTTTCATTATTGTTCCGATAATGACCGCCCACAGGAGAGCGTAGCCATAGCGTTGACCGGCAATCATGGTGGCAACTAGGTCGGCTGCGCCGACACCCGTCGCTGCCGCAACTAGCCCCGGACCGATCAGGGTCCATTTCACTCTTGTCTGGTCGGTTGATTCTGTGTCGTGCTTGCCCCCTGCAGGCCGGGCGGAACTCGATTCGCTGGTCTGGTTCATAGCACCCTCTCGATTCATTGTGTTTCTAATCACTATAGGGAGAGTGCTGCCTAGTATCAGGAAAACGAGAAATTCAATTCCCCGAGCGGAGATTTAAGCCACCGTTCTTCCCGCAGCATAGAGAGCCTTGGGCATCGACCTTTGGAGCTTCCACTCAAACTGAATCGGCTTTTCCCCATGGTGGGAAACATAATCCACTGCACCGAGGTAGGTATATGCGCTCGCTGTCCCTACTTCGTTTTTCTTGGTAAAGCGCGAGGCAATGAGGATTTTCCCATCACGTTCCTGATGGCCGATATATCGCCTAGCCGCCTTTGATTTCAAAGTCGTTGTTGATTGAGATTCCCAGTGCAAGAGATCGGGTGATATTGGATAGTCTCGGTAGTTCGTGGAGGCACTAACTTGTTCGTCCTTTTGGAACGTCACCAAGAAAAGATCAGTGTTGATATCGGGAAAATATTTCACACCTTCGCGTGGCAGGTTTACAAGCTGCTGAAGGCTTCCTGACTCTAAAGCGCCAATAAGCTCGGCCAACGAGTAATCCGCATGCGTTTCCAAAACTGAACTATCGCTATGCTGTGGAACGATACGCGAGGAGTCACTGCTCAGTTGCATAACCTGTTTCAACTCCCAAGCAACTTGTGGGTATTGGCGCAAAATCGTCAGGGCCGCGTCATAGGAACCAGGGTGCGGAGAATTTGAGTTTGCCCAGAATCCGAGTACGAGCATTCGGGTGAAGGCCTGGTCGGATGGCTCCATGTCGGCGTAGTGAAGACTTGGGGTGGAAAGGATGCGCAGATAGGCATCGATTCGGTGTGGATCGTTGACGTGAAGGAAGACTCGAATTCTGTTAAGTAGAAATGATTCGGTCTCATCGGCGTTTTGCTCTAGTAGGCCTTCTTCTCGAAGAAGCCGTGTCCACGAATATTTCGACGGGCGGTAGATATCCTCTAGTTGCAGGTTAGAATCCTCAAGGAACTCTTTGAGATTCGTGGTTCGAATTTCCGAGAGCAATGCCCGCACTTTGCGTAAGGAATTTCGTGAGACCTTCTTGACGTTTCGGAGAACCTGCTCGGTCGTCGATTGATCGAATTGAATATGCGAACCCGGTGGGGCGGTGGGAAAGCCCTGTTCAATTTCTTCAACCAAGCGCTTGCCGCGTTTTCTGGTTAAGGCATGGAACTTTCTCTCAAAATCAAAATCGACATGCTGCTGGCCAATGAAATCGAGAATGACGCAGGAGTCCTTGCCTGGAGATAGACGAAGACCGCGACCCAGTTGTTGTAGAAAGACCACAGGGCTTTGTGTCGGGCGGAGCAAAAGAAGGGTGTTTACAGCAGGGATATCAACGCCCTCATTAAATATATCTACTGAGAACAGGACTTTGACGTCGCCAGTCTCCAGATCTTTAATGGCCTGAGCACGCTCGGTGGCGGTGAGATCGCTTGTGACCGCTCGCGCTGGGATGCCAAATTGCTGGAATTGGCGCGCCATATATTCTGCGTGAGCAATCGTGACGCAAAAGCCGATAGCTTTCATATCTGAGAGATCGAAGATGCGTCGGTTTAGCTCGTTAACAATGAAGCGGGTGCGCTTCTCTCCCGCTTTGATGTAGAACTCGGAGAGCTCTTCTGTGTTGTAGTCCTTTTTTCCTCGGCTCCAAGTCAATGAGGAAAGGTCCGTTCCGTCGGCAATCCCGTAGTAATGCATAGGGACTAAGAGCTGTAGACGCAAGACATCCCATAAACGCAGTTCATGAGCTACGCGATAGTCAAAGTACTTCTGTACGTTTTCGCCATCACCACGTTCTGGTGTTGCCGTTAAACCCAGGAGCTCTTGAGGCTGGAGGTGGTCCAAAAGTGCTCTATAAGTGGGGGCCTGTGCGTGATGAAACTCGTCGATTACTACGACATCAAAATGCTTGCTATTTAGGTTTTGTAAACGGGAAGCGCTGAGAGATTGCACACTGGCGAACACATAGTCCCAGCGGCGAGGCTGAGCGCCGTCGACTAGCAGCTCGCCAAAGTCCGCGTCTTTAAGCACTTCCTGGAATGTCCGGCGGGCTTGTTGAAGAATTTCTTTCCGGTGTGCAACGAAAAGCAGCCGAGGGCGTCGCTTCCATTGTTCGCATAGGTTCCGGTAATCCAGTGCGGCAACTACTGTTTTTCCTGTTCCTGTAGCAGCAACCAGGAGGTTCCTATGCCGATCTTTTACCTCACGCTCTGAGCGTAGAGCCTCGAGCATTTCTTCTTGGTAGGGGTAAGGAGTTACCTCAAGGCCAGATAACTCCAGTTGGCGAAGTGCTCCGGAGGCCTCACTACCCTTGGCAACGCGGAGAGACTGCTCGAGTCTCTCCATGTCGCGATTTGGGTCGAAGGTCTTGAAATGGCTGTCGTGCCAGTAGCTATCGAAAGTCTTGATGAATTTATCGATTACTTCAGGAGTCGCGGTATTGGACCCGCGGACATTCCACTCCCAACCATCGACGAGAGCAGATCGGGAAAGGTTGGAACTTCCGAT
Organism: Corynebacterium marquesiae; assembly: GCF_030229635.1. Lineage (NCBI taxonomy): Bacteria > Bacillati > Actinomycetota > Actinomycetes > Mycobacteriales > Corynebacteriaceae > Corynebacterium > Corynebacterium marquesiae. The sequence goes on along the minus strand of NZ_JASPII010000001.1, from coordinate 224,742 downwards.
AAAGGCAGTATCGAATCCGGTTTTTCGGCGGAATAGCCAAGCTTTGGCATGAAGACGAGTGGATTTGTGCTCATAGCAAATCTTTACTTCGGCCTGATACTTGTCAACCAATCGCTTGAGCGCAGCTGCGTCGGACGCACCGCAGTAGGTAGAAGTGAGTAGACGGAAAGGGATCTCGTTATCGCGAAGGTACTCGAGTTGTCTATCAAGAACGCTGATGCCGGAGTTCTTGATGAACGCACAGAGCAAATCAACCGAATCAGCAGTTTTGATTTCTCTCTCGATTTCGCTGGTTAAACTAGATTCTCCTTGGGCGTTAGTGAATAGTGCACTCTTGGTGAGAGACACATCCGGAAGCAGGGGAGGGTCCGCCAATCCGGAGTTGTATACGGCGTAGAGGAGTTCTTCGGAATCAATTTCCTCATCTTCGCCCAGTAGAAGCGCGATGTTATTGATTAGGGCAACCCGGTCTTCGGGTGACTTCAAAGCGTATAGCCGTCGTTCTAGAAGTGAACCAATGTGGTGTGAAACCGCCGAGGTATAGCGGCCATGAGCTTCTTCGTCGGAGCTTCTTCCAATACCGAATCCTGCAGCAGGATGTTGGCTTAACGTTTCGTTCATGCGTTCACGGATTCGGGCCGTAATAGGGGTCTCGTAAACGCCGAAAGGTAGGGAAGAGTCGGGGTTAGTACTCATAATGACCAAATTTTAAAGGCTTCGGAATGCAAATTGGCTGATTCAAGGATTGGCGAATTAATTTTCTCCAGACGGTGTTGCCCTAAAGTGATCTTCATTGTTTGCACTCCTCAGAGACTTTGAACTCGATTAAGAAGTGCAATCCCAGCAGTCTAAATTTTTATCCCTTTTGATTGGAGAATGGATTGAGAAGTCCAAAGTGGCTACGAGATGAGATTCTGTTGGTGGCTGAAATCGGAATCCGTTTAGGATGGCCGGCTTCAGGACCTAAGGAGGAAATATCTCGGGTTTCCAATCTTCTGGCCAGGGGAGTCATGTATGGAGCCGAGTTCCAGCCAGGTCCTAAATTTAGGAATGTCAATGGCGTGAGGCGGAAATATTTTGATCTCTACTCGGCGCGCCCCTCCTATGAAGGACAAACGACAAACGGAGGGAAGGCAACGCAGGAAATCGCAGCATTAGCGGAATCCGACCCGCAATTGGTAGTGCGATTAGCAGAGGATATCCGCCGCATGCTGGCAGAAGGAGGATACGAGAGGAAGAATCTTTCTTTCCTTAGCTGTGACTAGAAGCAATAACTTCTACTGCCGGGATATCAGCGGGGGCCCACGTCAGATGCGCGGCCTCTGCGGAGGTAACCCATCTTGTATCGTCATGGTCGGTCAGGCGTAGGTCGCCGTCGACAAGCGTGCAGTAGAAAGTGGTTAGCTCAATGGTCGCAAAATCATACTCATAGGTTGTTGTCGTCACTTTCTGGCCGACCTCGGCGATGAGGTTGAGCTCCTCGCGAATTTCACGAGCTAGAGCTTGCTCAGGGGTTTCACCAGGCTCGATCTTTCCACCCGGAAACTCCCAATGGCCTTCCAGTGGCTTGCCTGGTTTCTTGCGGCAGGCGAGGAACCGCTCGCCGTCGTGGAAGACGGCGCCAACGACGCGAATGGGGTTAGACATGACTCCATTGTGCCTTGGATCTCGGAAACATCTAGACAGTGAGCTGTTACTTAGATAACATATCCCCAATGTTCGCGTAAGGCTGTCACGCGGGCTTGATTTTTGTATGCAAGCTTGAGGGGACGGTTTTACTGTGACTTCTACCGAATCTGTCTACACCTCGCACCAGAGCCACGACGGGGAAATCCCGCAGCCTGGGGGACGGTGGAAACTCTTTTTATATAGCGCCATCGGCGCGTTCGTATTCTTCCTGCCGGTGACGTATCAGGATAAGCGCTCCATTCCTTTGGACCACATGGTCACCATGGTGCGCGAGGGGATTCCAGCGGCGGTGCCGTGGATTATCTTTGCGCTTGCGGTCTATGGCACGGTGCGCAGCTTTACCACTGGGGCGTTTAAGGAAAGCGCGCTGCAGGCAGTCTTTGCGGTGCTCAACATTGTGGGCGCGGTGGTCTCTTTCCTCATGGTCATCGATGCGTTGCCGTGGGTGCTCGGCGATGAAGACCTGGTGCCGTTCCTGTGGAACTCCATCGCGATTCCGGTAGGCCTCATCGTGCCTATCGGCGGGGCGTTCCTGGCATTTCTCATTGGCTTTGGCCTGCTGGAATTTGTTGGCGTGCTCATGCAGCCCATCATGCGGCCGCTGTGGAAGACGCCGGGGCGCTCCGCCATTGACGCGGTGGCCTCGTTCGTGGGCTCGTACTCGCTGGGCATTTTGGTGACAGACCGCGTCTACCAAAAGGGCGGCTACACCGGGCGCGAGGCGGCCATCATTGCCACCGGCTTTTCGACGGTCTCTGCGGCCTTCATGGTTATCGTGGCCAAGCAGCTTGACCTGATGAAGATCTGGGGCACCTACTTCATTGTCACGCTCATCGTGACCTTTGTAGTGACGGCCATTACCGTGCGCATTCCGCCGCTGCGCACCATTCCGGATGAGTACTTTGCAGACGCGCACCCAGACCCGGAAAAGCCGGTGGAGGGCTCGCGCATCAAGAACGCGTGGCGCGAAGCAATGCTGGCGCTGCAGCGCGCGCCGTCCTTGTGGGAGTCCATCTGGGAGAATCTGCGCGATGGCGTGCGCATGGCGGCGGCCATCGTACCTTCCATCATGTCGGTGGGCCTTATTGGCCTACTGCTGGCGCGCTTTACGCCCATCTTCGAGTGGATTGGCTACCTGTTTTATCCGTTCGCGTGGGTAGTGCAGCTGCCGGAGCCGGTCCAGGCCGGCAAGGGCGCGGCCATGGGTATTGCGGAGATGTTCCTGCCCGCCACCGCAGTGGCAGGCAGCGACAGCATGGTGCTCAAGTTCGTCATCGGCGTGGTGGCAGTTTCTGCCATCATCTTCTTCTCCGCACTGGTGCCGTGCATTCTGGCCACCAAGATTCCGGTGAAACTGACCCACCTGGTCATCATTTGGTTTGAGCGTGTAGCGCTGACCATTCTTATCGCCACGCCGATTGCCCACCTGCTGTTTTGATAAGTTGAACCCAAGACGGATAAGAGGATCGATATCGCTGGAGAGCAATGATGCTTATAGCCACTATCGCAGCTGAGGTAGCTTTTTGGCTTTGCTTAGTGGCTGGCTGTCTCTTGCGCTACGTCTTTAATCTTCGCAACCTTGGCTTGATACTTATGGCCGCGACCCCAATCATCGACCTGCTGCTCTTGGTATTTTTCTATGTGAGCCTGAGCCAAGGCGGTACGGCCGAATTCATGCACGGCTTCGCGGCCTTTTATATTGCTTTCTCGGTTGTCTTCGGCAAAGACATTATTGGATTCGTTGACCAGAAAGTTTCTGGCGGCAGCACTCGCACAGGGCCCAAAGATGACCAGCGCAGTTTCACACAATGTGTCCTCGCAAGTGGAGGCGCAGCGCTTTTGCTGCTCATAGGCATTGCGGTGACTGGCTTAGCGGGTAGCTTCTGGCTTGTCTACTGGCTCATTGCCGTTGCCTTTACTCCCGCTATGTGGTGGGGAGTCCAACGCTGGATGAGTAAGAAAGCTACCCGATAAACTGCACGGCCCGGGTAAACCCCAAGGCCGTTGGCGTTTAGCTAGTGAGGTGCGACGTGGCGATGTCGTCGATGAGCCGCGCCGCTGCCTTGGCGGTGCGGTTATCTATGTCAAAGGTGGGGTTGAGCTCGACGACGTCCACCAGAGCCAGCTTTCCAGTCCGCGCAATAGCTACGGCCATAGCGCGGATGCGCTCATAGCTCACGCCCAGAGACGCCGGGGCGGATACGCCCGGCGCGGTGGACGCTGGCAAAACGTCGAGGTCGATAGATAGGTGGACCTTGTCCTTGCCCTCCGTGGCGCGGGCAGCGAGCTCGCCGCACTCGGCCGGGGAGAGGTTAACGAGCTCTTCGTCTAGGGTGATGGCCACGCCGAGGGATTCGGCTTCGTCGAAAAGCACTGCGGTGTTATTGGGGCGGGAGATACCCAGCACGGTGTAGTCGAAGTCGTCGGTGAGCTCCGAAATCTGCTTGAACGGGGTGCCGGAGGTGGCTTGGTCCGCCTGGCGCAGATCGAAGTGGGCGTCCAGGTTGATGATCTTGGTGGCGCCTATAGCGCGGTAAAGGCCGCGGTGGGAGCCAAAGGCAGTCTCGTGCCCGCCGCCCAAAATGATGGGGAGGGTGCCGGCCTCGACGAGTTGCTGCACCTTGTTAGAAAGCGCGTCGTGGGCGCCGTCGAGGTCATCGGCCTGGGTGGTGATCGTGCCGGCGTCGGCAAGCGCGTGCTCATGGTGCACCGCCAAGGAACCCAGCGCGGAACGCAGCGCGGCCGGGCCTGCGGCTGCACCCTGGCGGCCGCCGTTGCGCAGCACGCCTTCATCAGACGCAAAGCCTAGGAGGGTTACTGGGGCGGGGGATTCGGTGGACTGATTGATAACGCTATGCCAGCGAGCGTGTTCTGGTCCCGGGCCATCGGAGCGGCCGGACCATTCGGGGGCGGGGGTGAAAAGTTCAGCTTTTTCGGTGTTCATGGTTTTCGATGTTAGGCGGTGAGTTACATCAGCGCAGCGATGCCGTAGGCAAACGGCGCGGCGATGATGGTGGACAAAATGACGCGCTCGAACCAGATTATGATGATGTTCTTAATGCTCAGTGGAATGTCCGTGGCCAGCACGGAAGGCACCATAGAGGAGAAAAAGAATACCTGGGAGACTGACACCATGGCGATAATAAGCCTCAGGACATCGGATTCCGCGCCGGCAACCAAGGTAGCTGGTAGGAAGAGCTCAGATAGGCCAATGGCAAGTGCCTCGGAGCCAAGGCCCGGGTCCGGTACTCCCAAGATCCACAGCACTGGGTAGAACAGGTAGCCAAAATAAGTAAAGAACGGGGTGTAGAAGGCCACTACCAAGCCAAGGAAGCCCACGGACATGATGCCTGGTAGAACCTGCATGGTCATGAGCAGGCCATCGCGGAAGTTGTGTCACAGTACCTTCCAGAGCGGTGGTGAATCACGGAGAACTGCCTTTGCTTCTTCCCAGGCAGTGTGCGCACGGCTGTCATTGACCTCGGATTCCGGGTTGGGTTCCGCGCCGGGGTAGTAATCCTCCGAGATGGTAGCGATGGGTGGAATGCGCACCATTATTACTGTCACCAGGAAGGTGACGATAAGGGTGGCTCCGAAATACATTCCCCACACACTCATAAGGTCAAGGGCGCGGGCGATGACCACCATGAATGTGGCGGAGGCGGTAGAAAATCCAGCAGCGATGATGGCCGCTTCTTTCCCGGTATATCCACCGGCCTTATACACGCGGTTAGTCACGAGCAGGCCTAGCGAGTAGCTGCCGACGAAGGAGGCCACTGCATCAATAGCTGAGCGCCCAGGTGTTTTGTACAGCGGCCGCATGATGGGTTGGACCCACACGCCCATGTACTCCATGAGGCCGAAGCCAACCAGTAGGGCGAGGAAAATGGCACCCACAGGGATTAAGAGGCCTACGGGGATGACTAGTTTATTGAGGAGAAATGGACCGAGGTCTTCTTCAAAGACGAAGGCGGGGCCGAAATTAAACACCAGCATGGCCGTGATGAGCACCGCCAAGATATTCAAGAAGGCGAAGACCATGCGTGCGGCAGAGGACTTCCATGTGCCCGTGGCAAATGGGGCGATGGCACCGGCAACGATGAGCAGCAGCACTACGTACTTGGAGCCGCTACCTAGGGTGTCAGAAATCCAACCCACCAGGTGATCGAGCAGGATGGTGTTTTCTCCTCCGAAGGGAAAGGGGACGAAGAAGGCGAAGATGCCGAGTCCGCTATATACAAAGAATCGCCAGGTGTTTTTCACTGGAGGGGTGGAGGTTTTAGTGCGAGGATTTGTGGTGTTAGTCATGGTGTTTCCATTTCAGAATCATCCGCGCACCGGCTCAGCGAGCCATTCGGGGATATGGGCGTTGTGCTCTCCTAGTTGCGGTGCTGGCTCCGGCTGGCGCGAGCCAGTCAGACGCAGGGGAGAGCTTAAGGTAGTAAATCCATCGGATTCGGTAAAGAGAACTTCGCGTTCAGTGCCTACATCTCCGTGCAGGGCTTCGTCAACGGAATGGACCGGCGCGGTGGGAACCCCGTGTTCTTGGAAGAGGGCGAGCGCTTGCTCGACGGTCTTGCCCCGCAGGGCGTCCTCAATAATGGAGCGGACTTCTTCGCGGCGCTCTTTGCGGGCGGGATTGGAGTTGTACCGCGGATCATCGACCATGTATTCCAAGCCCAAGGCGCGAGTCAGGCATCCGAAGAGCTTCTCATTCAAGATGGCGATGACCACCTCACCGTCATCCACACGGTAAGTACTGAAGGGGACGGTCATGGCGTGGTCGCTACCAACGGCCGTGGGTACCTCTTCTTCATACAGGTCTCGCATGGCGACTGATTCCAGGATGGATACCAAGGAATCAAACATGGCGACGTCAACGTGCTGTCCATGGCCGGTGCGATGGCGCTCCTGCAAGGCGCCGAGCGTGCCGATAGCACCATAGAGTCCGGGGATCAGATCTCCCAGACTGATGCCTGCACGGGTGGGGCGCCCGCCTGGCCAGCCGGTAATGGACATGATGCCGCTCATAGCCTGGGCGACGAGATCGTAGGCTGGTGCCTTGCTCATCGATCCGGTTTGACCAAAGCCACTGATGCTGGTGACGATGAGCTGCGGGTTGAGCTCCATGAGGGATTCTGGAGAAATGCCCAGTTTTTCCATTACGCCGGGCCGGAAGTTTTCTACCAGTACGTCGGCACGCTGCACCAACTCGCGCAACGTGTTCAAGTCAGCCTCTTCTTTGAGGTTCAAGGTGATGCCCTTCTTAGACCGGTTAAATAGCCGGTAGTAGGCGGAGTCACCTTTGAAATCTGGGCCAAAATTGCGGGAGTCATCACCCCAGGGGGTTTCGATTTTGATGACCTCGGCCCCTAAGTCAGCCAGAATCATCGAGCAAAAGGGACCTGCTAGCACGCGTGACATATCCAGCACGCGCAGGCCTTCGAGGGAGTGTGGGTGTCCGGTATCGACCATGGGGGAGCTCCTTTCCAGAGAAGTGGTTTAGACAAAGGCGGAAATGCCGGTGATGGAACGGGCAGCAACGAGTTGGTTGATATCGAAGGTGCCTTCGTAGGAGTAGATTGCTTCGGCATCGCAGAAGTGCTTGGCGGCGGTGTAGTCAGAAATGATGCCGTTTCCGCCGAGGAGTTCGCGGCCAAGTGCGGCGGACTCGCGCATCAACTTGGATACGTGTGCCTTAGCTAGTGCAGAGTGCTCGCCGCGGGTCTCTCCTCGGGCCTCCAGGCGAGTAAGGGCCGCCATCATGGATTCGGAAGCGATGAGGTTGCCCAAAATGGTGGAAAGTTTGGACTGGTTAATCTGGAAGCTAGCCAGCGGCTTTCCAAATTGATTGCGCTTGCTGGTGTAGTCCAAGGCAGTATCCAGTACGCCCATTTGTAGTCCTACCGCTTGCCAGCCCACTGTGGAGCGGGCGGACTTCAACACCTTGTTGGTGTCTTTAAAAGTATTGGCGTGGGCCAGCTTGTAATCATCTGGAACAAAGACGTCGTTAAGCGTGATATCGGCATTTTGCACGGCGCGAAGCGCAATGCGGTTGCGCATGAGGGTGGCTTTGTAGCCTTCCCAGGAGGTATCGACGAGGAACCCCTTGACGTGGTTGTCTTCAGGGTCACGAGCCCAAACGACGACGTAATCGGACCAGGTAGCGTTGCCAATCCAGCGTTTCGCACCGTTGAGGATCCACCCGCCGTCGACCTTCGTGGCGGTGGTGGACATATCTTGCGCGACGTCGGAACCGGCATCCGGCTCGGTGATGGCGAAGACGCCGGTTTTCTTTACCGCGTAGATGTCTGGGAGCCACCGCTCCTTTTGCTCCTCGGAAGCGAGCAGCTCAATGGATCCCGTGAACAGACCATCCTGGCCACTGAAAAACGTTCCGACGGAGGCATCGGCGCGGTGAATTTCCGCCGTGACTAGGCCAGCCAGCAGATGGGAGCGGCCCTGGTGGCGAACCAAGCTGATGATGTCGAGTTCTTGGATAGAGGGGAGTAGCTCGTGGGGAAATTCGCAGCGATTCCAGTAGTCGGTGGCGATGGGGCGAACCTTGTCGTGGGTCCAATCGCGGACCTTGTGGAGAATCTCAAGTTCTTCCGCGGGTAGGTCCTGTTCGAATCCGTAAAAGTCTCCGTCTGGGTAGCGGCCGGGCATAGGGTTCTCCAATCCGATAAGTTAGACAAAACACATTCGGTGACAGAATGTAATCTGTAACACTATGTGTGGGATAGGCTACGGTGAGTGGAATGGGAAAGCACTAGTCGAATCGGGTGGAAAGTCTTGTATATGAGACCGTTAAGAAGTAAGTTATTTCTGTAAAGTAATAGTTATTTTCATAGTGGAGGCGGTTGACTGTGGCTAAATCTCATGTTCCAGCGGCGAGAAACGTGCTCGCTATCTTGCGGCTGCTTTCCACTATTGATGTCCCAATCTCTGCCAGTCGCATCCGTTCTGAACTGGACCTTCCCCGCTCGTCCACTTATCACTTGCTTAATGAAATGGTGGAATCCGGATTCGTGGTTCATATTGAGGAAAATCAAACCTACGGACTTGGTCTTGCGGCATATTCCATGGCTTCGGCTTATTCGACCCAGCAGCCCCTCGTACGCTTGGCGACAAGCCAGCTGCGCGACATTGCTACTTTCGTGGCTGGCTCCGGGCACATCGCCCGCATGTCTGGTGCTGAAATTGTCTACCTGCAAGAGGTCCGGGCGCCGGGCGCTGTGTCTCTGGTGACGGATAAGGGGGTTCGATTGCCGGCCTATAAAACTGCTTCCGGAAAGATCATGATGGCTTTTCAATCGGAGAGTGAAGTGCGCGCTGCATTTTCGGATAAGGGGGCATCTGCCTATTTCGCTCCGTATAAAAAGCAGGTGGGCACCTTGCGTGCGCGCGGTTGGGCGGAGGAGAGGGAAGAGGTATCTAAGGGGCAGGCCACGGTTGCGGTGGCAGTCAAGGATCACCTCGCCCGGCCGTCGGCGGCATTGGCGGTCACGTTTTCCATCAACGAGGAGAACCTTGCCAGGGAAGCCGCGGTGGTTGACCGGCTGGCGCTCTTGGCTGCAGAACTTTCGCGTCGCATTTATGGCAAGAAGGCGGCAGATTAACGGCCGAGCCCTCGCATGGTGAAAATATGATGTAGCATACATTCATCGCGTTAGGCTGTCGCGTGACACATGGAATTTATTGATCCCTTATTTAAAGGAGTTTTTGCCATGCCTAACGCCTACCCAACTACCGTGACCGTTAACATTGGCGCGCTGAGCATCGAGGATGTCGTTGCCGTTGCCCGCTATGGGGCGACGGTGGAGATTGCGCCCGAAGCCTTAGAAGAGGTGGCCGCCACCCGCGAGCGCGTAGAAGAACTCGCGCAAGATCCCACCCCGGTGTATGGCATTTCCACTGGCTTTGGCGCGCTCGCTCGCCGGCATATCCCAGAGGAGATGCGCGCCCAGTTGCAGCTTTCCCTTGTGCGTTCGCACGCTGCAGGCACCGGCCCAGAGGTAGAAGAAGAAGTTATCCGCGCACTGATGCTGCTGCGCCTGTCTACCCTGTGCACCGGCCGCACCGGTGTGCGCCCCGTGGTGGTGGAAACCTATGCCAAGGCCCTTAACGCCGGCATTGTGCCGGTGGTGCGAGAGTATGGCTCACTGGGCTGCTCCGGCGATTTGGCGCCGCTTGCTCACTGTGCGCTCGCCTTGCTAGGAGAAGGCGAGGTGCGCGTAAACGGCGAGCTGCAGGATGCGCGCGACGCCCTGGTCGCGGCCGGCATCGAGCCGCTGCAGCTGCGCGAGAAGGAAGGCCTAGCGCTTATCAACGGCACCGATGGCATGCTCGGCCAGCTCTGCCTGGCCATTACTGACCTGCGCGCGGCCGCAAAGACCGCCGATATTGCCACCGCCATGACCGTGGAGGGCCTGCTGGGTACCCTCGTGGTCTTTGCGGATGACCTGCAGCAGCTGCGCCCGCACCCAGGTCAGGCTGATGCCGCGGCCAATATCCTCCAGGTAGCCGAGGGATCACAGATCTTGGAAGCTGCACTCGAGGAGTTCAAAAAGAATCAGGTACAAGATGCCTACTCCGTGCGCTGCGCCCCGCAGGTAGCCGGAGGCTTCCGCGATACCTTGGCGCATACCACCCAGGTGGCCGAGCGCGAGCTCGCCGCCGCGGTGGATAACCCGGTGGTAACCAAGGATGGTCGCGTGGTCTCCAATGGCAACTTCCACGGCGCGCCGGTAGCCTATGCGCTCGACTTCCTGGCTATTGTCGCCGCGGACATGGCCTCCATTTCTGAGCGCCGCACCGACCGCTTTCTGGACCCGGCGCGCAACCGCGGGCTGAATGCCTTTCTTGCCGACGACCCTGGTGTTGACTCCGGCCACATGATTGCCCAGTACGCCCAGGCCGGCATCGTGAGCGAAATGAAGCGCCTAGCCAACCCATCTTCGGCCGATTCCATTCCGTCTTCGGCCATGCAGGAAGACCATGTGTCTATGGGATGGTCCGCCGCCCGCAAGCTGCGCAAGGCCGTGGATGGCCTACAGCGCGTGCTCGCTGTAGAGATCCTCACCGCCGCCCGCGCCATCGACATGCGCGAGGGCACCCCGGCCAAGGGAACCGGCGCGGTGATTGAGAAGCTGCGTGAAACCGTCAAGGGTCCAGGTGTGGACCGCTACCTGTCTCCGGAAATCGAGGAGACTGTACGCCTAGTCAAGGAAGGCGCTCTTGTCGGCGCCGTCGAGGACGCTACTGGAAAGCTGCGTGGGTAATATGTCGACCATTTCCTGGCATCCGTAGACCGAACCTAACCCCTTGCCATTTTCGCCCTTTAAGGCGAGCACGGTGGCACGACCTATTGGTTGGCTCTCTAGCGTCGACGGCCAAGGGTGCGAAAATATCGCTCCCTATAGCCAGCGGCAAAACCTCACCTTCGATCCACCCATGGTGAAGTTCTCGGCCAACCAGTACCCGGATGGTCGTCGCAAGGACACGGTGCTTAACGCAGAGGAGACCGGCTGGTTCGTGTGGAATATGGCCACCTATGACCTACGCAAGGAAGTCAATAAATCCGCCCAGGTGCTCGACTATGGCGACAGCGAGTGGGACCGCCTGTCCGTTACCAAGGAATATGCGGACAATTACCGCATTCCCATGGTGAAAGAATCGCCGGTGAAGTTCGAGTGCCAGTACAAGACCACGCTGCGCGTGCCTGGCAATTCCAAGGTGGGCAGCATCGACCTCGTGGTGGCGGATGTCAAGACCATTCACATCGATGAATCCGTCATTGACGAGGACGGCAAATTGGACATCCTCAAAATTAAGCCCATCGCGCGCATGGGCTACTTTGACTACACCGTGGTTACAGAGCGGTTCGAGATGCGCGTGCCCGGTTCCGATGAGGCCGCGCGCGCCGGACTAGAGGGCAGCGCGTAGCGCCTGGGCCATTGCCACCTGTCCCGCGTGGGTGGGATGCATGGGAAAGGAATCAGTCTCCTGGCCTGTGAAATCTACCCACGGTGAGGGGGAGCAGGCGGTGTGGTCTAGGGCGGCGTCGGCAAGCACGTAAGTAGCCCCGTTGTGCTCGGCGGCCTCGCGTACCGCCTGGTTGATGCGCTCGATGGACTCTGCCAACCATTCCCGGTCAGTGGCCGGGATTTTTTCTATGTAGGGGCAGGTCTCTCCAGGCTTAATCAATGGCAGATAGCCGGTGGCGAGGACCTTCGCATTAGGGGAGCGGTGGTGGATTTCCTCATAGACCTTGTCGAGCCGGCGGGGCAGATCGCGGATTTCTAAGTCAATCTGCGCGCCTGATTCCGCCTGGCAAATATCGTCCGTGGCGCACTGGGTAAGCCGCACGAAGCTGGCGTCATTGCCGCCGATGGATAGGCTGACCAGGTCGGTGTCTTCGCGTAGGGCGTCCACCTGGGCGGGGTGCTCGCCGGCCGAGGAGAGTACGTCGAGGGTGCTAGCGCCCTGGCAGGCAACATTGGTGAGCTCCGCATCCATCTCCTTGGCCGCGAGCTCGGGGTAGGAATCTTGTGCGCGTACGCAGGTATTGGGCGGATCTAGGGGCAGCGTGGTCGAGCCCATGGCTGCATAGGAATCTCCCAGCGCCACATAGTGGGGTGGCTGCGGTTCCTCGGCGGGGGTGGAACAAGCGGCGAGGAGGGCCACGGAAAGGAGGGGGATGAACCGACGCATGCAGGCCATCGTAGATCATTCCGCGGGTGTCTCATATACGAGACAGTTAGGGCTTATGTGTCATGGTACACAGAGCTGCGTCACAGTACCTTATGACATGTGACGCCGAGCAAGTCCTCGGGGACAGCCCCGGGAAACCGGCCTAGGGGGCTTGGGAGGGTGTCGAAAAGCACGACGAAAGGAAGCCATGTCTCAACCACGCGAAGTACGCGCGCCGCGCGGAACCGAATTGTCCGCCAAGTCTTGGCAGACCGAAGCGCCCTTGCGCATGCTCATGAATAACCTCGACCCCGAGGTTGCCGAGCGCCCCGAGGACCTCGTGGTCTACGGCGGCACCGGCCGTGCAGCGCGCAGCTGGGAAGCTTTTGATGCCATCGTAGAATCCCTTAAGGGCCTGGAATCTGATGAAACCCTGCTGGTGCAGTCCGGCAAGCCGGTGGGCATCTGGAAGACCAATGAGTGGGCACCGCGTGTACTTATTGCTAACTCCAACCTGGTAGGAGACTGGGCTAACTGGGAGCACTTCCGCAAGCTCGAGGATGAAGGCCTGATGATGTACGGCCAGATGACGGCCGGCTCTTGGATCTACATCGCCACCCAGGGCATCCTGCAGGGCACCTTCGAGACCTTTGCGGCCGTGGCTAAGAAGCGCTTTGGCGGCAGCCTGGCCGGTACTTTCACCCTGACCGGTGGCTGCGGTGGCATGGGCGGCGCACAGCCGTTGTCTGTCACCCTCAACGGCGGCGCCTGCCTCATCGTGGACGTGGACGAGACCCGCCTGAAGCGCCGCCAGCACAAGCGCTACCTCGATGAGGTGGTCACCGACCTCGATGAGGCCCTCAAGCTGGTCCTCGAGGCAAAGGAAAACAAGAAGCCGCTGTCTGTCGGCCTGGTAGGCAACGCCGCCGAGGTCTTCCCAGAGGTCCTGCGCCGCCAGCGCGCCGGGGAATTTACCGTCGACATCGTCACGGACCAGACCTCCGCACACGACCCGCTGTCCTACCTGCCTTCTGAAATCACCGTGGAGGACTGGCATAACGAGGCCAAGGCAGACCCAACCACCTTTACCAAGAAGGCCCGCGAATCCATGGCCGCTCAGGTCCAGGCCATGGTCGAATTCCAAGATGAAGGTGCCGAGGTATTCGACTACGGCAACTCCATCCGCGATGAGGCCCGCAAGGCCGGCTACCAGCGCGCCTTCGAGTTCCCTGGCTTCGTTCCGGCCTATATCCGCCCGCTCTTCTGCGAGGGCCTAGGCCCCTTCCGCTGGGCCGCGCTCTCCGGCGACCCAGAGGACATCAAGGTTACCGACCAGGCGCTCAAGGAGCTTTTCCCAGACAACGAGCACCTGCACAACTGGCTCGATGCCGCCGAAGAGTACGTCGAGTTCGAGGGCCTGCCGGCACGCATTTGCTGGCTGGGCTACAACGAGCGCCACAAGGCCGGCCTGCTCTTCAACGACCTTGTGCGCGAGGGCAAGATCAAGGCACCGATTGTCATCGGCCGCGATCACCTGGATTCCGGCTCCGTGGCATCCCCATACCGCGAAACCGAGGCCATGCTCGATGGCACCGATGCCGTGGCTGACTGGCCGCTGCTCAATGCCATGACCGCCGTATCTTCCGGCGCTACCTGGGTTTCCCTCCACCACGGCGGTGGCGTGGGCATGGGCCGCTCCATCCACGCAGGCCAGGTCACCGTTGCAGACGGCACCGAGCTCGCCGCGGCCAAGTTGCGCGCGGTGCTCACCAATGACCCGGGCATGGGCGTTATCCGCCACGTCGATTCCGGCTACACTCGCGCGAAGGAGGTCGCCGACGAGCGCGGCGTCCGCATTCCAATGGAATTCAAGGCAAGGGACTAGATGAGCACACTTTTTACCGGCATTTCAGAACTCCGTACGGTCAGCGAGCGCGGCACGCTTAACGACGCCGCAATTATCGCCCAATCCGGCACCATCGCCTGGGTCGGCCCAGCCTCCGAAGCGCCGGCGGCCGACGAAAAGGTGGACCTGGGCGGCCGCGCCGTCCTGCCCGGCTGGGTAGATTCGCACACCCACATGGTCTTTGACGGTGACCGCTCCGCCGAATTCGAGGCCCGCATCTCCGGCGGTTCCTATGAGGCAGGTGGCATCGCCGTGACCATGGACGCTACCCGCCAAGCCGGTACCGACCGCCTGGACAAGCTGGTGGCGGACCGCGTAGCCGCCGGCCGCCGCGGTGGCACCACCACCTTCGAGACCAAGACCGGCTACGGCCTTAACACCGAGTCCGAGGTGGAGGCCGCCAAGGTAGCCTCCCGCCACGTCGATGACGTGACCTTCTTGGGCGCGCACCTGGTCCCGCCGGGAGCGGACGCGGAGGAGTATCTCGATGAGGTCGTTGGCCCCATGCTCGAAGGCGTTGCTCCCTATGTGCAGTGGATCGACGTCTTCTGTGAGCGCGGTGCCTTCAACGAGGAACAATCCCGCCGCGTGCTGGAAGACGGTAAGAAGTTGGGCCTTGGCCTGCGCGTGCACGGCAACCAGCTGGGCGAGGGCCCAGGCGTTGCCCTCGCCGTCGAACTGGGCGCCGCCTCGGTAGACCACGTCAATCACTTGAGCGACGAGGATGTCGAGCTGCTGGCCAATTCCGATACCGTGGCCACGATGCTGCCGGCTTGCGATCTGTCCACGCGCGAGCCGCTCGCCCCAGGCCGCACGCTTCTCGACGCCGGCGCCACCCTCGCTATTGCCTCCAACCTCAACCCCGGCACGTCCTATACCTCCTCGATGAATTACTGCGTGACCACCGCGGTCCTGCAGCAACACCTCTCCGTCGATGAGGCCATTCACGCCGCCACCACCGGCGGGGCGACCGCCCTGCGCCGCCACAACGTGGGCAATGGTCTCGACCCGCAGGGCCGCCCTGCTAAGGGCACCATTGTGGAGGGTGCCGCAGCGGACCTGCACGTGCTCGACGCCCCCAGCGCCGTGCACTTGGCCTACCGCCCGGGCATGCCGATGAGCTACCGCACTTTCGTCGCGGGCGCTTAGGATATGGAGTTTGGGGCGGCAATCGCGTAGGGTTGGTGAAGCAATGAGCATTACCGATAACGCCACCGGCGGCGTCAACGAGCCGGAAGATTTTAATAAGTCGGAATCTCAGGACAACTCGCAAGGTGTCACCAAGGACACCAGGGCTGCGAATACTTCTGAGGACACCGGCGCTGAGTCCCAAGATTCAGCCAACGACAACTCCCAGGGGTTCGCGCATCTTGGCCTGCCAGAGAAAATTCTGGAGGCCGTTGCGAAAGTAGGCTTCACCAAGCCGTCCCCCATTCAGGAAGAAACCATCCCGATCTTGATGGAAGGCCGCGACGTAGTTGGCCTTGCCCAGACCGGTACCGGCAAAACCGCAGCCTTCGCGCTGCCGGTTCTGTCGCAGATTGACACCAAGGCCCGTCATCCGCAGGCACTCGTGCTCGCCCCAACCCGCGAGCTGGCCCTGCAGGTGGCGGACTCCTTCCAGTCCTTCGCCGAGTCTCTCAAGGGTGTCGAGGTGCTGCCTATCTACGGCGGCCAAGCCTACGGCATTCAGCTATCCGGGTTGCGCCGCGGTGCGCAGGTCATCGTGGGCACCCCGGGTCGCGTCATTGACCACCTAGAGAAGGGCTCGCTGGACCTGTCCCAGCTGCAGTTCCTCGTCCTCGATGAGGCCGATGAGATGCTGAACATGGGCTTCCAAGAAGACGTCGAGCGCATCTTGGAGGACACCCCGGACCGCAAGCAGGTGGCGCTTTTCTCGGCCACCATGCCGAACGCTATCCGGCGCCTCTCTAAGCAGTACCTCGATAACCCCGCCGAGGTTACGGTGAAGTCCGAGCGCCGCACCAATGACAACATTACGCAGCGCTTCCTCCTCATTCCGCACCGCGCGAAGATGGATGCCTTCACCCGCATCCTTGAGGTCATCAATTACGACGCCATTATCGTCTTTTGCCGCACCAAGCACGAGACCGAAGAGGTAGCCCAGACCCTGCGTGACCGCGGTTTCAGCGCCGCCGCCATCAACGGCGATATTGCGCAGGCGCAGCGTGAGCGCACCGTCGATCAGCTCAAGGATGGCCGCCTAGACATCCTCGTGGCTACCGACGTCGCCGCCCGTGGCCTCGACGTCGAGCGCATCACGCACGTGGTCAACTTCGATATCCCGAACGATACCGAGTCCTACGTGCACCGCATCGGCCGCACCGGCCGCGCGGGCCGCTCCGGCGAAGCCATCCTGTTCGTCACCCCGCGCGAGCGTCGCATGCTGCGCTCCATCGAGCGCGTGACCAACGCCCGCTTGCAAGAGATGGACCTGCCGTCCGTCGATGAAGTCAATGAAAAGCGCAAGGAAAAGTTCGCGCAGTCCATTACCAACTCCATGGACAATAAGCAGGCGGACTTCTTCCGCACCCTGGTGCGCAAGTACTCCGAGGACAATAACGCGGCTATGGACGACATCGCTGCGGCCCTCGCCGTCATGCTGCAGGGCGGCAAGAACTTCCTAATGGAAGACAAGCCGCTTCCCAAGCCGAAGCGCGACCGCGACCGCCGCGACGATCGCAAGCGCGATTTCAAGGGCGGCGGCAAGGGCCGTGGTCCTAAGCGGCCGGACGGAGACTTTGAGACGTACCGACTGGACGTCGGCAAGCGGCAAAATGTGCGCCCGGGAGCCATCGTGGGTGCTATTGCCAATGAGGGTGGCCTGTCTGCCAAGGACTTCGGCCGTATCACCATCGCGGTGGGCCATACCCTGGTTGACCTGCCAAAGAACCTTGACCCGGCAGTGCTGGACCGACTGAAGGATACCCGCATTTCCGGCCAGTTGATCAAGATTCAAAAGGACACCGGCCGCCCGCCACGCCGTGATCACGGCGGCGGACGCAAGCGCGGTGGACGCTGGCGCGATTAGCAATTTCGACTCAATGGGCCTCTTCGGAGGCCCATTTTTCGTGCCATTTGACCTGCGGTTTTACTATAAACGGGGGTAGGGTGTCGGAGGGGTTTTGTATACTGAAAGCGCAAACATGTTCTAGAGAAACTTCTGCGGGGAAGTCCATGAATGCGCCCTTCTTTGCCAATACCAATCCAGCAAATTCCACCTCACAAACAGCTACAGACATCCGCAAGGCCGAATATCTCCTTTGGAAGCGCCTGCATCCAGACCCGGATGACGATATCGAAATAATTAGCCAATCACTGTCGGATCTCACCGGAACGCGGCAGTCCCGAATTAGAAATATTATTTTCGCCTTTGAGCGATTACAGGAGCTGCCGCGCCTTAAAGCCCGGCAGGAAGAGCTTTACCACTTAGATTTAGACCGGTTAATTACTATTGACCAATCGCTGTCCAAGTTGGGCGAGATTGGCACCGAACAATGCCTGCTTATCGACGCCGAATTAACCACCTACCTCACCCCCAAACGCCCCAACCAAAAATTACCGTCCCATCGCAACCTGCGGCGAAAGCTGCGGGAGCTCATTGTCCGCCTTGATCCGACCATCGCCGCACGCGACCCGCGGCGCAAAGAGACTTATCACCTGGAGCCCACGGGCGGGGAGTGGGCCGCAGTTTGTCTCAACGTCGGCTTAGAAACTGCCGAGATCATTGATCGAAATATTCGCGGTGTGGCCGCGGAGAAGGACATTCCTTTGGCGCAAGCGGCGGTCGAGTTGCTTACTGGCGCGGCTGAGGCCAAGGCAAAAGTGGTGCTCAATATGTACCGCTGCGACCTGCCGGATGCGCCTGCTTTCGTCCAAAACCTGGGTTGGGTTTCGCCGGAGGTTGCGGATGACATGCAGTCGCGCGCCACGACCGTGCGCGACATGGATGCAGCAGCGGAGGATGAAAGCGGAAACTACGTCACACCGCCGCATATCCGCGCCTTTGTGGAAGGGCTCGATGGGACCTGCCGGTGGCCTGGATGTACGCGGCCGGCGATGGCTTCCCAGATGGACCATCGACACGATTTTGCCGAAGGGGGTCCTACCTCTGCAGCAAATTTGACCTGCCTTTGTCAACACCACCACAACATAAAGACCGATGGACGAGCCTTCTATATTAAGGACCCGATTAGCGGGGACGTCGTCTGGCTCTTTGAGGATTCCACTTGGGTCTATGAGGAGGCTAGCGGTCCTCTTGCACCGAAGAACCGGCGGTGGGCACAGACGGTGGCGCAGGCGACGCGGCGGCATCGAGAAAATGCGCACGAAGATGCACAAAAGTTGAAGGAGGAGCTCAAAAACGAGAAAAGGGACAGTGAAGACACTGTCCCAGAAGAATAAATGGCCTCTTAGAAGGCCACTTAGAAGTTGACGTACATCAGGATAAGGCAGACAATCCACAGCAGGTTGAACACGCCGCCGAATGCGGACAGTGGCTTCTTAGCAGCTGCATAGTCAAAGGTGGAGTTGGATTCTAGGGCCGTCAGGGACTTCTTCTGCTTCGGCAGAATAACGAAGAACAACAGGCACCACGCGATGATGGCCACGAGGATAGCGATGTGGAAATTGACTGCGGACTTGTAGGCGTCGATATCGGAAAGGAATACGCCGAGGCCCAGGATAGGCACGATGGCGGAGATGTAGCCGTAGGTATTGGTGATGTTGTGTAGAACGCGGGCGGAGCCAAGGGCTGCTTGGTCACCTTGTGCTGCCTTCGCCATTTGGGTCTGGTAGGAGGAAGTGGATACACACACCGGGCCAATCAAGAGGATGGCCGCGGCCACGTGGAGGAATACAAGGAAAGAAGTCATTGAAAGAACCCTTCAATCGTGGAAAGTTGCCACGTCAACCCTAATCAATTTCCAGTCAGGAGGGCTAACCGACATTGCCTTTGCATCGCGCGTACATCCTTGGAAGGTAGAGGAAGGGAGTACTTGCGGGCGATGTCGGCGAGGCGGCGCGAGTAGTCGCAACGGTTGGCCGGGGGAAGCCATTCCGCAGGGAGGGAATCTGACTTTTCTTGGTTGAGCTCACGGCTGGTGGCTACGAGGTTGAGCGGATCGTTGCCAAAGCGGACCTTGGTTTCGCGGTCCCACTCGGAAGCACCCATGTCATAGGCCGCGGAGAGGGGAAAAATGTGGTCGATCTCAATAGGGGAGGTAGCGGGAATCGTGGTGCCACTATAGGGGTCATAGAGAGTTCCGCTGCGGGCGTGGCAGGCGTGGAGGGGATCGCTGGATTGGCTTTCTAGAATGATCTCGCGAGTGGTGCAGGCGCCATGGGGTTGCCAGATGCCGAAGTCTTCACGGTTGTAGCCGGCGGCTTCGGGGCGGGAGGGGAGCGTGGTGACGTCAAAACGCGGAAAAGGCCACGCATACCATGCGCCGATAAGGACGGTGATGCATGATAGCGCGGCCAGGTAATAGGACTTCATGTCCTATTGGACTGCGCGGAGTCCGCGTTGGTTCCGACTATTTATCGGTGACCTTCTCTGCTGCTTCCTCGAAGTCGAGGTTGGAGTTATTTTCCACGAGCTTGGCCAGCTTGGTGGACTCTTCAAATTCGGCCACAACCTCTGGCTTAGGCTCCTTGGTGAGCTTGGCGACAATAACTGCCACGATGAGGGCTAGGAAGAAGCCTGGGACGATTTCATAGAGGACGTCGGAAAGCGGAGACATACCCCAGCCAATAGCAACGATGGCACCGGTAAGCATGCCGGCAATGGCACCGGCGGAGTTGAGGCGCTTCCAGTACAGGGAGAGCAAGATGATCGGGCCGAAGGCAGAGCCGAAGCCTGCCCAAGCGAATCCAACCAGACCCAAAATGGAGTCAGATGGGTTGATTGCCAGCAGGGCGGCAATGACCGCGATAGCTACGATGGCGGTGCGGGAGAGGTTGATGAGGACCTGCTCGCCTGGCTTCTTCTTGGCAAAGATGAGGAAGAGGTCCTCGATGAGGGAAGTAGAGACGACGAGCATCTGGGACGACATGGTGGACATAATGGCGGCTAGAACCGCGGTCAGGACGAAGCCTGCGGGCAGTGGGTGCATCATGGCCTGCGCCATATCCAGGAAGATGGTTTCGAAGTTTTCCTGGTCGGTGATGCTGTGGCCGGTCTGGGTGAAGTAAACGGTGCCGGATAGGGCGACGAAGATAGCGCCGATGACGGATAGTCCCATCCAAGTTACGCCGTAGAAGCGGCCTTGGCTGGCGTCGGAAGGCTTACGCAGCGCCATGAAGCGGACCACGATGTGCGGCTGGCCAAAGTAGCCCAGGCCCCAAGCCAGGTTGCCGATGATGACGCCAGCGGAAACGCCCGCGAACATAGAGAAGTAGTTGTCATTTTCCACTACGCCATCGGTGCCATAAGGATTATCTGCGGCAAACGTGAAGATCGAAGACGGATCGCTGAGAGAGACAATGGCCATAATCGGCACGATCATCAGGGCGACGAACATAAGAACGCCCTGGACGACGTCCGTATAAGACACCGCCAAAAAGCCGCCGACGAAGGTGTAGAAGATGGTCACCGCAGCGATGACGAGCATGCCGGTGAGGTAGTCACCACCGAAGGTGGACTCGAAGTAGCGGCCACCGGAAACCATGCCCGAGGAGACGTAGAAGGTAAAGAAGAAGATAATGATGGCTGCGGAGATGATGCGCAGCAGGCGGGACTTATCGTGCAGGCGGTTTTCAAAGAAGGACGGCACGGTGATGGAGTTGGCCGCGATTTCTGAGTAAGAACGCAGGCGCGGTGCGACCCACTTCCAGTTAGCCCAGCAACCGACGAGCAGGCCGATGGCCATCCACAGCTCGGACATACCGGAAAGGAATAGGGCGCCGGGCAGGCCCATCAGTAGCCAGCCGGACATATCGGATGCGCCAGCAGAAAGAGCCGCTACGAATGGGTGCAGGCCACGGCCGCCCAAAACATAATCGTCATATTGGTCGGTTTGTTTGTAGCTCCAATAGCCAATGGCTGCCATTGCGAAGAGGTACACGATCATCGCAATGACGTACCAAGTTGAATCTTGCACGTTTTACTCCTTGTAGTGATCTGTAGGACATACCCACGTTAACGAGGTCACAAGGTTAACCCAAGCGAGAATACAGGTGTGGCGCATATCTCCGTATGGATTTTCTATCGTTCAACTGGGAAAAGGGGAGAACATAACGAGCATGTAACAAAATGGGAAGGGCTGCTATGCTGGCGGTTATGGCTTCTTACCTCGTGCATGGACTGTGGCTCCCCGTTACGGGACTTAGTCTATGGATTGAACAGGTAGAAGGGCACAAGATTGTCATGCCGAATGCCGTTCCTGAAGGCACCTTCCCGCCGGCGGTGGAGTCCATCTTGGCGAAGAAATCCTTCCGCAACCGAGCACGGGTATCGCTGCGCACGCCCAAGGGTAAGGATGTGTCCTTGATGGTGCCGATGGCAATGTTCGGCCCAGAAGAGGCCGTGGCGGCGCTTGCTCAAATGGAACACCTGAATCACAAGCCGCCCGCCACCATCGCGCCGGATCTCCAATGGCTGATCCATGCTTACAGCGGGCTGTGCAAGTTCGTGCGCGCCGGGCGCGTGACCTTCCGGCTTGCTTACCAAGCCAATGAGTGGTTCCCCATGTGGCAGCTGGCCTCCGGCCTGGGTGAGCGCGGATGGCTTGCGGAGATGATGGCGGCTGCGCCGGGCATCTTGCACGTGAATAATCGGGCGCTGTCGGATGATATGGCCGATGAGCTCACCCACTGGATTGCCTTCCACGAGCTGCGGCCCGTGGCGGAGGCACCGCGGCCAATGCCATGGCACGAATTCGCCCGTGCGCTGCTCGATACGCGGCCGATCCGGCGTGGACGCGCGCAGCTTTTGCGCGGGCTCAATGAGTGGAAGAATTCCATTTACGAGGTAGAACTCCAGCTGGTCTACATCGTGGAGGAACCGCTTGACGATGACCCGGATGCAGCCAAGTGGCCGGTGCGCGTGCGGGTACGCTCGGGCACGGATTCTCCGCGGCCGGTGTCGGCGCAGAGTTTGGATAGGGCGAGTGTGGAAAAGCTGCGCGAGGCCCACCGCAAAGCCGTGCGCATCGCACCCACGCTGGGGGAGAGCGCGCAGCTGCCGCAGCCTGGCGACGGCGACTGGGACGTCTACCTTGAAACCCACCAGCTCACTCATTTTATTACCCACGAGGTGGATAAGCTCAAGGCCAGCGGCGTGACCGTCATGCTCCCCAAAGCATGGGCACAGATGGAGACCAAGGCCAAGCTGGAAACCCACGAGGCCCGCGATCCGGCCGAGGCCGCCACGAAGAAGCACATCGGCATGAATAAGCTGGTGGACTATAACTGGCGCATGTCCGTGGGCGATGTGGAGCTGACCGAGGAAGAGATGGAGGACTTGGTCAATTCCAAGTCCGGCCTCATCCAGCTGCGCGGCAAGTGGGTCATGGCCGATAAGCAGGTCGTTTCCCAAGTCTCCGGCTACATGGACGCGCTGAAACAGAAGTCCATCGCGCGTAAGAAGAAGGAGCTCGAGCAGCTAGCCGCCTCCGCGGAAATGGCCAAGCAGCTCGACCAGCCAGGGTGGGAAGCCCTGATGGCGGATGTGGAGCGCCGCCGCCAAGAATTCAACGAGGGCGGCGAGGAGCACGAACAGGTCACCGTGGCCGAACTGCGCGAGCTGGCGTTGGAGTCCATGACCCAAGAGCCCATCGAGTTCACCGGCAGCACCTGGCACACGGCGCTGCTCGGTGGGGTGGATAAGGTTGCCCCAGAGCGCGTGGAGATTCCCGCATCCGTACACGCGGAGCTGCGCGAGTACCAGCGCCGCGGCGTCGACTGGTTGTATTGGATGTCGCGCAGTGGCATTGGTGCCGTGCTTGCCGACGACATGGGGCTCGGCAAAACCCTCCAACTACTCTCCCTCCTTGCAGTGGAGAAGGAGCGCGGCGAGCAGACCGGCCCCACGCTCGTGGTGGCACCAACGTCCGTGGTGGGCAACTGGGCCCGTGAGGCTCAGCGCTTCGTTCCAGATTTTAAGGTCATGGTGCAGCACGGCTCGAGCCGCCCGCGCGGCGAGGACTTTATTAAGGAAGCCAACGAGTGCGACCTCGTCATCACCACCTATGGCACCGTGGGCCGCGACTTTAATGACATGGGCGAGGTGAGCTGGCAGCGCGTTGTCCTCGATGAGGCCCAGGCCATCAAGAACTCCGCGACCCGCTCGTCCAAGGCCGTGCGCTCGCTGCCCTCAGAGCACCGCGTGGCGCTGACCGGCACCCCGGTGGAAAATCGACTCTCCGAGATGCGCTCCATCCTGGATTTCTGCAATCCCGGAGTGCTGGGCACCGCCTCGTTCTTCCGCAATCACTTTGCCAAGGCCATCGAGCGCAATAATGACGAGGAAATGTCCGAGCGCCTCCGCCAGCTCACCGCGCCGTTTATCCTCCGCCGCGTCAAGACGGACCCGAATATCATCGATGACTTGCCGGAAAAGTCCGAGCAGATCCTCACCGTATCCATGACCACCGAGCAGGCCGCCCTATATAAGGCACTGGTCAACCAGGTAAAGAAGGATCTGCAGGAGGCTACGGGCATCAATAAGCGCGGTTTGGTGCTGGCCTCGCTAACCCGCATTAAGCAGATTTGTAATCACCCCGCGCACTACCTGGGCGATAACTCGCCGGTGACGCTGAAGGGCAAGCATCGCTCCGGCAAGGTCAAAGAGCTCATGCGCATCGTGGACGAGGCCACCGAATCCGGCGAGCGACTCCTCGTCTTTACCCAGTACAAGGCCTTTGGAGATATCCTGCAGCCCTATCTGAGTGACCAGCTGGGCCGCGAGATCCCCTTCCTCCACGGCGGGGTAAGCAAGAATAAGCGCGACCAGATGGTGGAAGATTTCCAGTCCGAGGACGGACCGCCGGCGATGATCCTTTCGCTCAAAGCCGGCGGCACTGGTCTGAACCTGACGGCCGCATCTATCGTCGTGCACATGGACCGCTGGTGGAATCCGGCGGTGGAAAACCAGGCGACGGACCGTGCCTTCCGTATTGGCCAGCGCCGCAATGTGCAGGTATATAAGATGATCACCGCGGGTACGCTGGAGGAATCCATCCAGGACATCTTGGACGGTAAGACGCAGCTAGCCGGCGCCGTGGTGGGCGAAGGCGAGGGCTGGCTCACGGAGCTGGACCCAGATCAGCTGGCTGCACTCATGAGCTACCGGGGGAGGGAGTAATCCATGGCCGTCAAAGGCGACGACAACGTCATCTATGCCAATTTTGGCACCCGCAAGCGGGTAAGCACCCCGGCCGAGGTCAATCACGTGGACCGCAGCGGGCGCATCCTGTCCACTACGGCTTCGCGGATCGCGGCCTTTACCTCCCACGGTGCGGACCGCGGCCGGATTACCCGCGGCCGTCAGTATGCCGAGGGAGGACACGTCGTAGGCCTCGAGGTGCGCAACGGCGCTATCCACGGCCGCGTGGCTGGCTCCCAGAACGAGCCCTTTGCGGTGCTCATCCAGCTGCCGTACCGCAATAACGATGATATTGCCCAGCTGGCCACCGAGTTCGCCCGCACCCCCAATTCCGTGGCCAATGCGCGCAAGGGCCTGCTTTCCGACGCCGCCCTGGACACCCTCTTTGCCCCCGAGGCCGAAGACCTGCGTCTGACCTGCGACTGCCCAGATGGCGAGTACGTGTGCAAGCACATCGTGGCGGTGGGCGATAAGCTCGCCACCCGTGCTGATGCGGACCCGGCCGTCATCTTTAATATGCGCGGGCTGGACTTTGCCCGGCTGGAGCGCATGGTCTTAGAGCAGGCCAAGACGGTAAGCCGCGAAAGCTTTACCCCGAGCGACCTGTCCGAGGAAGAAAAGAATGACATCTTCTGGAACGGCCGCGAGCTGCCGAAGCTGCCGCAGCCCAAGGTAGCCCCAGCCATCGATGACTCCGATCCGGACCTGTTGCGCAAGGCCATGCGCTCGGTTTCACACACCAATCTGGATCTCCTGCGCGCGGTATCCGATATTGAAGACCTCTACTATCACCTCTCGCACTAATGACTGCTACCACGTTTATCCATACCTCCGATTTTCAGCTGGGCATGACCCGGTGGTTCTTGAAGGGCGAGGCCCAAGGCCGCTTTAATGATGACCGCGAGGCCGCCATCGTCCGGCTGGGAGAGCTGGCTCAGGACACGGGCGCGGACTTCATAGTCGTGGCCGGCGACGTCTTTGAGCATAATGCCCTCTCGCGCGACATCCTCGCCCGCGCCACGGAGATGTTCAAGCGCCTGCCGGTGCCGGTCTATGTTCTGCCCGGCAACCACGACCCGCTGGTGGCGGATTCGGTCTTTTATAAGACCAGCGCGGACAATGTCCACGTCATCGCAGACTCGGAGCCCATCGAGGTCGCACCCGGCGTGGAACTGGTTGGCGCGCCGTACCTTTCCAAGCGCGCGAACCACGACTTGGTTCGCCAAGCGCTCGAACCGTTGGAGCCGGCTGCGGGCATTCGCATCGCCGTCGGCCACGGCCAGGTGGATTCCCGCTCCGGCGAGGATGACGCCGATACCATCGACCTTGCTTTCGTCGAGGACTGCCTGGACCGCGGGGTCATCGACTACCTCGCGCTCGGTGATACCCACTCCACCGCGAGCCTTGGCACGACCGGACGGGTGTGGTTCTCCGGTAGCCCGGAGACCACGGACTATAAGGAAACGAGCACTGGCGGCGGCGAATCCGATTCCGGCAATGCGTTGGTGGTGCGCGTGGGGGATGAGGTGGACGTCGATAAGCGCCGCATCGGCCGCTGGACCTTTGAAGCCCTCGACGCTGCCGTGGATTCCGCCGAAGACGTGGAACGCTTCCTTGCGCGCCTAGGCGAGTACCCCGATAAGGTGCGCACGGCCGTGAAATATAGCCTGCGTGGCACGCTCGGCGTCGCGGCCCATGCCCGCCTGCAGCGCGGCTTGGATGAGTACGAGGCCGTATTTGCATCCCTGCGCCCCCGCGAGCGCACCATGGATCTCTACTTGGAGCCCAGCGAAGAGGAATTGGCCAGCCTCGATATCTCCGGCTACGCGGCCGAGGCCTTGCATGAGCTGTTGGAGAACCGCGAGGATCCCGTCGCCCGCGACGCCGCCAACCTGCTATTCCGCCTGGAGGGACAGTCCTAATGCGCATACATCGCCTAGAACTTAGCAACGTCCGCGGCATTGAGCACCTGGTCCTCGATGAGCTGCCTGAGACCGGCGTCGTGGTCATCCATGGCGAGAACGAGGCCGGCAAGTCCACCATCGTGGAGGCGCTCGACGTGGTGCTCACCGAAAAACATAGCGGCCGCTCCAAGCGCATTCGCGCCCTGCAGCCGGTCGGCAAGGACGTTGCACCGGAAGTTACGGCCGAGCTGAGCGTGGGGGAGTACCGCTTCCGCATTGCCAAGCGTTGGCTATCTAAGAAGTCGTGCGAGCTTAATGTCACTGCTCCACGGCCGGCGCAATTTACCGGCAGCCAGGCCGACGATGAACTGGAGCGTATCCTTTCGGAGCACTTGGATCGCTCGCTTGTCGACGCTCTCTTTATGCGCCAAGACGACACCGGCGAGGCCATCTCTGCCGTCGGCATTCCCAGCCTGACCCGCGCGCTCGAGCGCGAATCCGGCCTGGCCGAGGACGAGGTTTCCGGCGATGATTCCGCGCTGCTGGCCCGCGTGGACAAGGAATACCAGCGCTACTTCACCGCGGCGAAGGGTAATCCGGCCGGTGAATACAAGGAGTCCGCCGCAGCTCTAGCGCGCGCCGAAGAAGAATGCGCAGAGGCTACCCGCGTACTGCGCGAGCTCGACTCCGTGGTCGAGCGCTACGAACAACTCGAGCGCGACCAAGCCGCCGCCGAAGCAGAGCTTCCCGCCGCCCGCGCCGACCTCGCAGAGAAACAAGCCCAGGCCGAGGAAGCCGCCACCGCGCAGGCCACCCTGGACTCCCATAAAGCCACGCTTGAGTGTGCCACGGACGATCTCGCTCGTGCGCAATCCGCAGTCACCGAGCGCGCCGAGCTCGTCACCGCCGCCGAGGAATCTGCCAGGGCCACCGAGGTGGCCCAGTACAAGCTCACCGCCGCGCAGGACAAGGCTAAAGAGGAGGCCGAGGAGAAGGAAAGATTAGAAAAGCGCCTGGCGGAGGCCAAAGAGGACTATGCCGCGGCTCGTAGCACACTTAAGCAAGCGCGCCGCCAGCAAGATAAGCAGAAGTTTGAGCAGCTCAGTGCCCGGCTAGAAGCGCTTGACGCCCTTGCCGCCGAGGCGGATCAAGCCCGCGCCGTCGTTGCGCAGCGCGGCCGCGAGGTGACCGCGGCCGATATCACCGGTTTGCATAAGGCGGACTCGGCCCTTTCGGTAGCAGAGCGCCTACACGAGGCCGCGGCCGCCAAGGTGCATTTTTCTGGGCCGGCGGGTTCTACCATTCGCGTCGATGGCGAGGACATCGAGGTGGGGGAGGGTGCCGCCATCGAGCTTGTTGATTCCCGCGTTATCACCATCGGTGATATCACCGCTCGCTTCTCGGCCGGTTCCTATTCCGCGGAGGACACCCAGCGTGATGTGAAACAGGCACGCATGCGGCTGCAAGAACTGCTCGATACCCTGGGCGTAGGTTCAGCAGCTGCGGCCGAAGAAGCCCATGAGACGCACCGTGCGCAGAACGATGCCCTCGATGCCGCTACCCGTGCGCTTAGTGTCGAGCTGGGTCCAGATGACTTGGCCGGCTTGCGCTCCCAGCATTCCGCGCTGGCCGAAAAGGTCGCGGACCTTGAAGATACCGCCGAGGTAGACCTTCCTGCCGCCGAAGCCGCGGAGGAAGCCGCGAGCGAAAAGGTCGATGCGCTCGACCGCGAGCTTGTGCCGTATCGCGAAAGCCGCCTTGCTCACGAGGTGGTGCGCCTAGATGCCGAGCTGGATGCCGCCCGCGAAAATGCGCAGCGCGTGACTCGAGACCTTTCCTCCGCGCGTGAACGCGCCGCCGACGAGGACCTGCGTGCCGAGGTTATCCGCCTAGAATCCGTAGTGGCGGGCCTGCGTGGGCAACTGGATCAGATGGAAGCTGTGGACCTTAAGACCGCCAACTCCTTGGTGGAAGGCGCGCAATCCCATCTGGATTACCTCACTGAACGCATACAGCGCTGCGAGGTGGACCTCGGCCGGCTCTCTAGCGAGGTGAACTTCCACTCCGGTGCCGCCGAGCGCGCACAGCAGGCCACCGCGGCGGTAGAGATGGCTCGGGCGGTGTACGAGAGCGTCGATAAGCGCGCCCAAGCAGCCCGTTACCTGCGCGACATATTGCTCAAGCACCGCGATGCCGCTCGCCAGCGCTACGCCGCGCCCTTCGTGGCTGCGCTCTCACAGTTGGCGCGCACCGTTTATGGTGGCGAAATCACCTTTGAACTCGATGAAGATCTACGTGTGATCGCTCGCACTCAGGACAATGAGACGGTAAGTCTGGCTAGCCTTTCTGGTGGTGCCCGCGAGCAATTGGCCATCCTCACCCGCTTTGCCATTGCGCAATTAGTGGGGGCGGAGTCGGTACCGGTCATCGTCGACGATGCGCTGGGTTCTACTGACGCACACCGTCTGCAACTTATGGCCACGCTCTTTTCCCATGTCGGCCGGGATAATCAGGTATTGGTCTTTACCTGCATGCCAGAGCGCTACTCCCGGGTGCCGGGACGCGACGAGCGCGACATAGCTTCCCTCAAAGGGGTAATCTAGGCCCATGTCTTATCAAACTCGCTGGTTAAACGACGAAGAACAGGAGCTATGGCGCCTGTTGCTTGCCGCTGTGCGCAAAATAGATAGGGGAATGGATGAAACGCTGAAAGCCGGCGGGGAAGTCTCTGCCTCCGAGTTTGCCGTCCTGGTCGCTCTTTCAGAGGCACCCGAACAGCGCCTGCGCCTGCGCGAGTTGTGCACGCAGCTGGAGTGGGACCGCTCTAGGGCCTCGCACCAGGTAACCCGAATGGAAAAGCGCGGCCTATTGTTTAAGGAACCGGACGAGGACGATGCCCGCGGCATCCAAGTGTGCGTGACTCATGTTGGCCTAGAACACCTACGCCGTGCCGCCCCCGAACACGTGGAATCGGTGCGGCGCATGGTCTTTGATCACTTGAAGCCCGAAGATATCCCGGCGCTTAAGCGCTTTTTCACCGGAGTTGTGCAGGTGACTAACCTGCCAGGCTACGAGGGGTATGTGCCGGATTCACTACTACACGGAAAGGATTAAGCTTCATGATGGGCCAAGAGCTCTTTGAGCACCCAAAGAAGCAATATAAAACCTACGGCATCACCGCGCTGGAGGAGCTTAGCCCGCGAATCGGCGACCCCGAGGCACACTTGGAGGATACGGCTAGCGCAGAACAAGTCGCCGCAATGGAAGAGGCGCTAGAGGCGTACCCAGACTCCGCGCTGACCTACGACCAAGACACCGAGCTGTGGATCGTAGGCGCGGAGGAAGACATCGAGCGCATGCTCGCGGATCGCGAGTCTTTCGTAGAAGCGCTGCTTAATAACGAGGACCCGGGGATCTAGAGTTCGGACTTCGGCGTCAATCAAAAGTGCGAGGAATGCGGCCTTGTAAGCACTTAACTGTTAAGATATCCGTAGTTAATCCTCGGTGGATCGAAAGGTTTTATCATTATGAACGAGCGTGAGGCTCAGGAACAGCGCGAAGCAGCAGCTCGCGATAAGGGCAATGGCTGGGTTCCAGTATTCCTTCAGTGGATTCCTTCCATGCTGCTATCCGTAGTGATGCTGGCAGCCATGTTCCTCGGCATGTACTACATCGAGCACGGCACCTTGGACATCACCCAGCCGATCACCAACGAGTTCATTACTCAGTAGCTTCGGCACATAGAAGAATCCGGCTCCCCCTGCACAAGGCGGGGAGCCGGATTATTTTTATTTGCCCAAGGCTTGGCGCCAGGTCATCTTGCGTCCATTATTCAAAATGGCGCGGCGGTAGATACGGCCGACTAGCACGATAATCAGTGCGGTCACCACAGCCATGAGCACATAGCTAGCTAGCAAGCCCAACCAGCTGAGGTTGCCCCCGGCCACCTGCAGCGGAGCGACCAGCATGGACACCGGCGGCAACCAGGTCATGACTTGCATCCACGTGGCATCCAGGTGCATCCAGCCGAACATCGGTACATACATGGTGGCAAAGACGAGGAACAGAATCGGTGTCTGCGTGGACTGGAGATCCTCGGTGCGCTGCACCATCGAGCCGGCTGCAGCGTAGAGGCTGCCGAAGAAAAGCAGACCTAGAATCTCACCAACAAGGAGGACCGCTACCAAGCCATAGTCCAGCTCGAGGTCACTAGCCAGACCGGACGCTGCAAGCGAGATCGCGCCACCACCCAGGATGAGGAGGGTGGCCAAGAAACCGATGATGGTATTGCCCAAAATCTTGCCGGCCAGGAAGTCCGCTGGGCGCACGGAAGATAGGATAATTTCCACCACGCGGGAGGACTTTTCCTCGGTGACGCGGCCGCCAATCAGACCAGCGAAAGTCATGACGGAAAAGACTACGACCATGGCTCCGATCATGACGGTGGCAACGCCGGCCCACTTTTGTTCAGTGCCGTCCTCTTCTTCTAGGTTCACCTGATTGACCGTGGTGGACGGGGTAGCCTTTTCTAACTCTTGCGGGTCGATATTGAGCTTATCCAGCGCCGTTGCTTGTGCTTGAGAAGCAACGATTTGGTTGACCGTGGTAGTTACCGCGGCAGGCGTATCGCCCTTGCTGAGGAGATCCCAACCGTCGTTCTCTGCCGGTACTAGGGCGGCATCGGCCTCGTCATTTTCCACCAATTGCTGGGCTTCCGCGCGGTCTTTTGCCTCTGTGGCATCGATACCGGAATCATCAAAGGCAGACGCTTCCATCCCCACGATAGCTACGGAATCCGGTTCGTCATCGCCGCTGAAGAAATTGATAGCAATGGGTGCGATAATGGCGCCGAGGATGAGTAGCAGCATTGTGCCCACTACCATCTTCGACTTCAGTGCGACTGCCATCTCACGCTTGGCTACAACCCCGATGGTCTTCATTGCAGAATACTGCATGGCTTAGGCCTCCTCATTCTGGTTGCTGGTGACGACGTCCTGGAAAAGCTCGGTCAGGTCTGGGATCTTGCGGCCGAAGGAATGCACCGGGCCTGCGGCAAGGGCTGCCTGCAGGATTGTCTGATCATCTACGGCGGGATCGGCTTGGAGCACTACGGCATCGGCAGTTTCTGTCACCAGCTCTGTGCTTTCCGGGTACCAGCCGCGCGCTGGGGTAGCGACCTCGAAGCGAGGCGGGCCTTGGCTGCGCAGCTTATCGACGCCCCCTTCAGCCACCATATGCCCCTTCGTCACAATGCCCACGCGGTCACACAAGCGCTGCACCAGGTCCAACTGGTGCGAGGAGAAAATGACGGGCACCCCGCGGTTGGCGCGCTCGCGCAGCATGTCTGACATGACGTTGACCGCAACCGGGTCTAGGCCGGAGAAAGGCTCGTCCAGAATCAGCATGTCAGGATCATGGATAAGGGAGGCCGCTAGCTGCACCCTCTGCTGATTGCCCAAAGACAGGTCATCGAGCTTATCGTCCATCCGCTCGCCCAGCCCTAACTGTTCAAGGAGCTCAGTGCCGGCGCGCTTGGCGGCGGGCTTATCCATGCCGTGCAGCGTGCCGAGGAAGACCAGCTGGCTAAGCAGCGGCTCTTTGCCATAGAGCCCGCGCTCTTCTGGCATATAACCAATGCGGCGGCGATTATCGTCAT
This sequence comes from Corynebacterium marquesiae, assembly GCF_030229635.1. Classification (NCBI taxonomy): domain Bacteria; kingdom Bacillati; phylum Actinomycetota; class Actinomycetes; order Mycobacteriales; family Corynebacteriaceae; genus Corynebacterium; species Corynebacterium marquesiae. The sequence continues at coordinate 192,547 of NZ_JASPII010000001.1, read as the reverse complement.
TAATTGGGGCGTTATCGAAGTAGACTTCGCCGGAGTCTTTCGCCAGCACACCAAGTGCAATGCGCATGGTGGTGGACTTTCCGGCGCCGTTGGATCCGACGAAACCGAAGATTTCGCCGTCACCCACGCTAAAGGTCATATCCCGCAGGGCTTGAGTGTCCCCGAAGGACTTATTGAGGTGGTCAATGGTCAAGGTGGGCATGTCTAGTCCTCCGAGGTCTGGTTGAAGGTCAGTGCGTATCCGACAGCGGGCAGGGTGCCAGAGATGAAGTAGCTAAAAAGTAGGTAGTAGCCGACTCCTAACAGAAATTTGGTGCTATTTATTTCGAAGGTATCTCCGTTCAGAAACCGAAAATTAGATGCGAAAGCAGCCAATCCTCCGACGAATAGCAATGTCGTTGACAGCTTGAACGCCTTTTGCCGCCAGTCGTCCAGCACTTGGGCCTCGTATTCATCGAGGGCGGCCAGAGGTTTTGTGTCCTTGGTGTCGATGGAAATTCGCAGAATGGTCCACGGGATGCACGACAGTGCGATTGTTATCGACGTAGCAAAGAGGGCCCAATAGGCGGAAAATGTCTGGGCAATGATGAGGAAAATCGCGGATACGGCTACGCAGCCATACATTGAGGCGATTAATCCACGGGTGGGGCCGGGCCTGCGGAACCGTTTGGCGCGGATCGTTGTTGAAACTGGGGCGTCGTTTGCTGTCATGCACCCAAGTGTTGCATAAACCCAACACTCTGGCAAGAGATTCTGCAGATTTTCTCCGGCGGTTGACCCTGACGCAGCGTAAGGCGCGACAATGAAGCCATGGACGACATCGATGAAGTTCTCTATACCGTTGGCGAGGTAGCAGCGCTCTTCCGCATCACGGTGCGCACTTTGCATCACTGGGAGGCACAAGGCTTGCTGTCTCCAACGTGGCGCAGTTGGTCCAACTACCGGCTGTACACCGAAGAAGACTGCGCCCGCGTGCAGAAGATTCTGATCTATCGCGCCACCGGTATGAAATTGACCGATATTAAACAGCTGCTAGATGGCGGTGCCTCCGACTTAGAACATTTGCGGAGGCAAAAGGAGAGCCTGCTCGCGCAGCGCGACAGCCTTACTGACATGCTGGCAGCAATTGACACCCTGATGGAGGATGCAATGAATAACCAAAAGCTCACCACCGAAGAAATCGGACAGATTGTCGGCGATGCCAACTTCGCCGCGCATCAACAAGAAGCAGAGGAGGCCTATGGATCGAGTGAGGATTGGGCTGTGTATCAGCAGCGCACTGCCGGCTGGTCGAAGGACAATTGGAGCGATGCGCAAGCCGGAGTCGCTGAGGTCGAAAAAGAGCTGGCCCAGGCCGTAGCGAGCGGTGTGGGTGCGGGGTCGGAGGAGGCCCAGGGGATCGTCGAAAAGCACCGCGAAGCATTAAGCGCCTTCTTTCCCGTCACGCCAGCGAAGCACTTCCTAATCTCGCGCGGCTACGTAGCTGACGAGCGCTTCCGTGCCCACTATGAGACGCAGCAGGAGGGGTTGGCGCAGTGGCTGGCAGACGCGATTGAGCATGCAGCTAAGGCACAAGGGGTGGATACGGACAACCCGGAGTGGGCATAGCTAGCGGGCCGGAAGATAAATAAACCGCTGACCACTAGACAGTCCTAGTGGTCAGCGGGGGAGATTCGGATATTCACTCTCCCAGCCGGTATGCCGGTTCCGGTTGAAGTTGATTCCCTAGCAGGATACCCGCCGATTCCCTATGGTGTAAGAAAGATTTCCGCGAGGTTAGCGAGAACCTCTTCCATAGCGGCGGGTGTAATCCCGTCCTGTGATAGACAGTCTTGTAGGTCGCTTTTGAGAAGGCGCTGGCAGTGGTCGACCCTCACCCAACTTCTTTTACGCAGCCCTCCTTCGTAAGCGGCAATTTTAACGTCGAAACTCGATGAGTTACCTCCACTTGAGAGGGGACACACGAAAACGGCCTCGTTTGACTCATCGCTATTCACTTTGTCGTGGGAGACCACCAGAACCGGGCGACGGGTGTCATGCCAGGTTCGCTTACCATTGGAGACGAATGTTATTTTCTCGTCGCTCACGAAGTAGAGGCGGCCTCGCCGGACAACTTTCGGGAAGGGTGAACTCATCGTTCGGTGGCGTGTCCGGCAAAAATGCTGTGGATTAGTTCTTTGTTTAATCCATCCGTTGAGTACGCGTCAATATGCGGGGGAAGAGTTTTGAGAGCGTCAACTCGGCGTCGCATTTCGGGTGAACGTTCAAAAACGTGGAGACCATTAATGAAGTCCGGCCACGCGTCGTGAATCTCATTCTTCGGGATAGTGATACCTCGAACGCCGACTCGATAATGGTGTTCATAAGGACCGTAAGTGTGCGTGAAGTTTCGCAGTTGAGTGGCAGTCATCCCGCCGAAGTTTTCCCAAATGCCATCGAAGATTTCCTCGACATCGCGCGGTATAGCGTCACCCGTCGAAAATGGCTCCAAAGGTGCGGCAGGGCTATCGCCAACCCGAGACTTGATAAACCGGTACAAATCTGGCTGCGCCGGTCCGTGGTCCCAAGCCTGGAAGGTTCCGTCGGATAAATCGCGGTTTTCCAAGTGTCCATAGAGGCTCTCCGCGAGGTAGGACAACTTCTGTGCCTTCATATTCGTAATCGAAGGGGTTAGACCTTCATCAGACTCACGTCGGGTAGCCCATGAAAGGAACTGCAACAGGGGTTCCATAACTTCACCTCCTCAACTTCTATTTGATCCTAACACTAGATTGGTTCGTCCCTTCGTATCCTCGGCTAGAAGGGCGGCAATCGACACCTGCATTTTGTTTTACAGGCAGGTTCGACATCGTCCCTAAACTAATCGAACATATATTCCCCATGTTATGAGGTCGTATTCATGCCCCGGGTGAACCGCGCAGGGAAATCGCCCTCCAAGTCGGCCGGTCGGCAAAAACAGCCGGGAGGTTGGTCACCTCCCGGCTGTGTCTTGGGAACTTGATTAGGAATAGTCAGTCGCTACGTCAGATGAGTACACGCTCACGGCACTATTCGCGTTCTTCACAGCGTTGCGGACAACCTCCTGCTGCATGTCCAGTACCCGGTACGTCCCGTCAATCTCGGCGACCGCCTCGATACGACCAAACGCCCCACCGTGGCGCTCCGCGTAGCGGGCAAGACCCTGGAGTTTCGCCAGCGCGTCACCCAAGTGCGCGCCGTGCGGGTCGACAATGTTCATCTCCACGTCGTCGCCGCGCTTGGTGAAGAAAATGAAGTCCGGGCACATCGCGCGCCACTCGTCCTCGTAGAGGTAGGGCACCACCACACTCGACGAACCGGCACGAGAGGGGTTGCGGTACCAGAACTGGTGCTTATCGTGCGCCTGCTCGGTTTCGAGGACGTGCCGCTCCCAGGTGTTCAACTCGACCGGGAACAGCCCTTTTTTGTCAGCGATGACGTGGCCCGTGTACGTCGCAGTGGTGTAGGCGTACTTGTCGCGCACCGGCTCACCATCGGCGTCGCGGACCTGCTCGCGCTGCACCATGATTTTGCTCGGCAGCACGAAGTCGGTCGTCAGTGGCTCGGCACCGGAGGCGATGACGCGCTCATAGTGCGAACGCTCCTCGTCAGATAGCGCCTTGCGCGCCGTGCGAGTTTCGGTCAACAGGGTCTTCACGCGGGTCGCTGCGTCCATACGCGCGCGGTCCACAACCTCGTCAACCCACCCTGCGGCAACACCTTGCAGCGTGGCGTCATAGGTGTCCATCGGGTTTTTCGGGTCGTCGATAAGGGAGTTGATGTACTTGTTCAACTGCCTGCCAGATAAGCCCCGCTCGGCCATCTTCTGCGACTGCTGAATCGAACGGTCGTCGGCAACCATCGTGTACTCGGACGCGGTGTAGTCGACGCCGCCGCCTACAACAGCCGTCACGTCCCGAAGTGAGGCGGTCTCGATGTCGCGCTTCGCGTCCTCGACTTTGTCCTCGTACATGTGGGCGGCAGCGCGAATCGCACGGGTCATAAAGTCGTCGGCCTGTGCGACACAACCCTTGATAATGCCGTGCTGGCTAAGCAGCAGGGACAACTCATTCAGTCGCCGAATGTCGTCTCGAATCGTCCTCGGCACGGCATAGGTCGGCACAGCGGAAAGCGCGCGCCACAGCGCCTTGTCGTTATCCACCTTGGGGTTGCGGCCGAGCGGGATTGCGTCGATGAGGACGGTCGGTAGCAGCGTGCCGCCGCCACCGAACTTGCCCTTGCTAATATGTCCCGCCATCGCCTTGGTGGTTTCCTCGTCGAAGCGCGGCAAGAGGCACCAGGTTGAGTTCAATAGGCCGTTGCCCTCGATACGACGCGCCAGCGGCGAGCGCACCATGCGACCGATAGTCTGTGTGATGTGGGTCTGGTCCTTGGCTGGTCGAAGCGACACCAACACCTCCGCACGCGGACAGTCCCAGCCCGTTGAGATAGCGGTCTTGGCGAACACGACGCGGATTCGCTCACGTCCCTGCACCTTGTCCGGCTCGATATACGGAATGTGCATGGAGCCGGGCAGCGCGATGTCCTGGTGCTCGCCGAGCACGTTGCAAAACGCCTCCGGTGCGATGTCGATGGTGTCGGCAATCGTGGAAACCCAGCGGCCAAAGTCCTCCGGTTTCGCGCCGTCCGGCACCTGGACCACCATCAACGGAATCACGTCAGCGAGTTGTTCGTCGCCCGCGGTGTACTCGGCCCACGCCGCGTGCGAGAGTGCGAGTTTCTCGGCACCCGCGCGCAACACCGTGGTCTCGAAGTCACCGACCTCGGTGGGGAACGTGAGCACAATCTCGTCTTTGATAATGCCGGAGTCCCGCACCCTCGCCGGGTCGACCTCGACGTTCGAGATGGTGTCGCGGTCGGCGATAGTGCCCATCGTCTCCTCGAATCTTTCCGGGGTGGCGGAGATACCGAAAAGAATCGGCACCGGGGGAGCACCGTGCGCGCCGTCGACGAGTTTTCGCACGATGGTGGTCCGGTTCTTCGGGTTCATGCCCCTGTGCGCCTCGTCAAGGAACATGTAGACGACCGTGCCGTCGTCGGCCGTGTTTCGCAGCACGTCCCAAAAATTGTGCTGGGCAGTGTCAGGGCGCGCCAGAAGGGGCTCTTGCTCGTCGTCCTGGGCACCGCGAACGAGACGTCCGTTCTTCGAGAGTTTGTCCGAGTTCAGGAAGTAGACCATGCCGGGGTCGAGTCGCTCGGCGGCGAAATCGGACTCGATGGTTTGGGTCCTAAACGCCAGAACCTCGCTCGCCTTGATAAGGCTCTTGCGAGATTGCTCGTTCAGACTGGGGTCGTCGGAGAACCATAAAATTGCTGCATTGGGGTCGGGCTCGAAGAGGTTGTCCTCACGTCCCTCGAAAATGGCCTCGATGACCGCCGCGGCCATGACCGTCTTGCCAGCGCCGGTTGTGGCTGACAGCGCGAAGGCGGACGGGGTGCCGTCGAACTCGAAGTTTCGCTTGGCGCGGGTGAGTTTTTGCAGTACCTCGCGCACTGCGTCTTCCTGGTAGTCCTTGAGGATATAGCGCATGGTTTATGCGTACCTTCCTGTGTTGACCTGAAAGTTTGTCAGGTACGACTCGTAGAGGCGCACGGTGTCGATACCGCTGGGCAGAAGGCCCGCGACGTGCTGGAACTGACGACGGTCGTCGGTGATGATGTAAATGAGGTCCGGGCGCTTGTCCTCGACCTCGGCGATGAAGTCGTCGAGGTAGTCGAGCGACTCAATAACGCCGTAGTAGGCGGAGACGCCGTAGCCCCTGTCGGTGAGGTCGTCGATGACCGGTCCTTGTTGGCCCGCGCGCAGCCACAGCAGGGGAGCGATACGGCTAAACCCGCGCGCGAGTTGGATAGCCAGCGGGTCCTCGTAGGTGAGCGTGAAGAACTTGGCGTTGGCTCGCATGCCGTCAGAAAAATCCGAACCGTCTTCACGGCGGCCGGTGATTATCGTTCGGGTACGTGGCTTAGTGACGTATTCGTAGACACCCTGGGATTCCCACTCGACGTCACCCTTGCGCAGACCGTCTTTGGTCATCGCGGCAGCCTGTTTCTTACCGACCTCGTTGTTGGTCACGACAATCGCGCGACGCTGTGACGAGGAGCGTTGGTTGACGAGCGCGACCGCCTCCAGCGTGGAACCGGAGCCGCCGAAGAAGTCCAGGACCACGCCGTCGCGCGGGGAGCAGACTTCAATCCATTGCGCAAGTACGGTGACGTCCTTCGGATTAGGAAAACGGTTCTCCGCGAACACGCCGCGAACTTCACCCTTGTTGTTCCAATGCAAGTGCCGTGAGCCGTGCGTTCGCTGCCGGTCAAATGCCGACAACAGGACAGTCCCGGAAGTCTGTTCCAGGGGTTGCTTGAGGCTGACCGGTTTGGTGTGGTCCTTACGAAAAATGACCCGCCCCGCCTCGACCTCTTCCTGCATACGCTCGGAAGTGGAGAAACGCCAACCTCTATCGGGAACAGGCACCGCCTTGCCCGTCACTGGGTGCAAAACGTCGTAGGCCGGACCGCCGCCACCCGGCCAGGTGATGTTGTCATCTCGGCAAAGGGTTCCATCGGGCAGGAAGTAGTTGTATCGCCCGAATGTCTTTCGTACGGGGTCGTCCGAGGGAAATTGCCGGTAGAACGCTCGCATACGCTGCTCTCCGTCCAGTTCCGCGCGTCGAAACAGTTGCTTCTGGTCGTCGGCGGGCAACACCTGGTTAATCGACGTATACACAGCGTCGAAGGCGGTGTTGTCTCCTGCACTCGCTAGGCGTGAGAACTCTGCGCTATCGGAGCCGAACTGTTGCTCAACCGCAGTAAGCCGTGCCTCACGCCAGACCTCGGCGCCCTTCTCAAGTACGGCCTCGTATCCCTCTTTCGGGGCGCGCCAGCGGGCACCTCTCTCCACAATGTCGTCGGCGGTTTCTAAACTGCTCACGTCCGGGGAGTCTTTGACCTTCACGCCCTCCTTAATCCACGCTGTTTTATCCTTGGCGTAGACGAGCATGTAGTCCTCTCCGTTGGAGACGAATCGGGAATCGTTCTTACGACCGCCATTCCATGTGACGTTGGAGAGGAAGTTTGTCTCCCCGAAAATCTGGTCGATGAGCATACGAAGGCGGTGCTGCTGCTCATTGCCGATGGCTACGATAATGACGCCAGTAGGACGCAGAAGGTCCCTCGCAATCCGAAGTCGTCTCTCCATGAAGGCGAGCCACTTCGAGTGGCGGTAGTCATCGGTGGGTTCGATGTAGCGGTCGCTGTAGATCCACTCGTCCTTTCCTGTGTTGTACGGGGGGTCGATGTATATGCAGTCCAGAGAGTTTTTGTGGGTGTAGGTCAACATCTCCAGCGCGTGATAATTCTCCGCGTTAATCACCACATGAGCAGGGTCATCGACGTCCCCACCGTTGACCTCGCCGTCCGGGACCAAGCCGGGGTAGATGGTGTCGTTGAACTCGGCCACGGCGACCAGGTCCTCAACCGGCCGCTCGGTCTCCTCAACCTGCTTATCCGTGCCAATGAACCGAAGAGTTGCGGTGTCGTCGTCTAGGGTCTTCACAGTCCATACTCGCCGGTCCACCTTCGTGGTTTCCCCGCGCGGTGGCAGCATGCGGACCTTCGAGCCGCGGCGGACCTTGCGGCCCGGGAGGTTCACTGACTCTGGTAGGTGGCGCTCGAAAACGAGCCCGAACTTGCGTTGGCTGTTAAGGTCTCGAACCTCGTTTTCGAGGTCTCTAGCGAGGTCCGGGTCGACCGAGCGCGCACGCTCAATCAATTCGGTGAAGTTGGACAACGTCCCACGTCCTTTCATCACGGTATCTCCCCAGCCTACCTTGACCGGTCGACACCACCTCGACAACACACACCGGGTGCTGATGTCACGTCCCCAGGCCACCGCCAAAAGTGGGGGTCTACGGCACCGTTCGAGGTGGTCTACAGACTGCGACACGCCGATGGGCGATTTTTGACGTACAAACGTGAGAACTCAAAATCGTTAATCACGAGGCAATAGTGTCGAGTCTCGGTCAAGCATGTCTGATGGGAACCTGTGCAAGATCGAGGCTGTGTTTTCGTCAACTCATGCTGGAGTTATGGGCATGAACATTTGTACGATTCACGGCCTAGTCGCCCTGGCGCCACAGCGGGCGAGCGCGTGGCCTCCGAAGCCTACGTCTGGGCCACAGGCGGGTGTCGAGCGCGCGCTCCATGACCGCAATGGACTGCACGCTCGGCCAGGTTTCACCCCGCAGGTAACGGTGCAGCGTCTTTTCGCTGATTCCCACGCGCAGCGCGAACTCGGTGTCGCCGCTGACCCAGCCCCGGCGAATCGCGGTATCGAGTTCCGACTGCAACGCGCGAGTGAACTCCCACACCTCCCGATAGGGGGTCTCCAGGTCAGCGGCATCCACTCCCGGCCAGTCGGGGAAACGGCGCTTGGGAACGGGCCACTCGGTCGAGGCCATTTAGCCGAGGAACTCCGGTTTGCTATGTGTCACGTCCCCGGTAGTGCTCGGCCAAATCGGTCGTTCAAGGGTGACCTCCAGGTAGGCGATAAGACGTGCCTGCGGCCAGACGAGACCGCGGGAAAGTCTCGACAGGGTGCTCTTCGGAAGGCCAAGTCGCGCAGACAGGTCAGCCTGGCTGGTGACCCAACCCTCGTTCACGAACTCGTTCACGACCGCGTTCAGGTTGTCGCGCAATTCGGCGGCGACCCGGTAGACGGGGTCGTCGATGTCGGCGGGGGAGAGGCTTACCCAGTTGGGGTGTCTGGTGGCGGGTGCCTCACTTTTAGCGGGCAGTTCGGGCATGGTGTCAGACTACGAGGGACGGACACCATTCCCGCGTATTGCGAGGGGGTGTCGCATGGGCAAACTCGCTGACCGTTACGCATGGGCTGACAAGGTCGCCCGGTCGTACACGCCTACCAAAACTCACGTCAATCTCGATGTATGGGACCACATACGTGACAACGTCGTCGAAATTTCGACCCGTTACTTTGAGGAGTCCCGCTGTGTTCCCGACTCAATGAACCGGGCGGACATCTCGTTTGAGCCGACCGTCTACCAAACGATGAGGGTTATCGCGGCACTTATGGGGTCCGGGTATGAGCAGGGTCGAACCTCCCCGGGAGAGGTCTTTAACGAGCGGTTCATTCTCTGGTACTTGAACAACTCGGGGATTACCGTGAATCTGCAACGGTCCACCCGAAAATACGCGATTCTCATTTGCGAAGAACTCTTTCCGGGTGTGAATCTGGAGGAAATTCGGGACTTCAAGACCCCCTCCCACAAGCGACTCCCGACGTACACCTCGGACGAGGTTTTAGAGTTTCGTCAAGTTGGTTTGGAAATTGGGCCTGAAAGCCGTCGCGTCCCGTATCTCGGTGCGCTCGCGCTCACGCTGGGTGCTGGGTTCAACCTCAAGGACATGCTCGCGGCTCGCGGGGCCGACTTCGCTAGGACGGACGGGATACTTACCGCGACCGTCACCGATGATTACACCCGCGTCGTGCCGGTTGCGCGGTCCTGGACCGACGACCTCCTGGCTCTCGTGGACGGTGTCGGTCCCGAAGAATATGTTTTCTACCACGGAGTTGAGGAGTACAAGCGCCGCGGCAGGCTCAAGGTTCCCCGGCTCACGCGCCACTATAAGGGTGACCGGGGTATTCCGAGGTTTACAACTCTCCGCAACACCTGGCTCGCAGGCTTAATCAACGAGGGGCTTGACTACGAAACCATCGCCTACCTGGCTGGTTTCCCAAACACCGAGTCTGTCGCTCACGCCGCTTACCGATTGGAGCAAGCCGGACCGCGTGACCCGAGGCGGGAACCCCTCGACCCGTTCATGGCGAACCGGGTTGCCAACTTGCGCTCGGGGGTGGGTCTCTAATGCGGCGTTGCAGGTTCCCGCACGCGGTTGGGGGTACACGGATTCCGAGAGGTTGCCTACAGGCAACCGTGACGGTTGAATCGCGCGTAAGAGTTGCGTACACGCAACCACCTGTCATGCACACCCCCGCGCGGTCTGACTCCACAATTAAGGCCGGGCGACTACCCGGCACTACGGGCTACTTCCTGGTGCCACGAAGCGAGTTTGCCGTGCTCGTTTACACGCACTACCGGCCCGCTCACCTCCACTGGGACTACTGGGACGAGATTCGATTCTTCGTCACGAAAGCGGTCTCCACCGTTTTGAACAACGAGGACGACGAGGACGACGAGGACGACGTTGTCCGCCGCTACATGCGGGTCTTCGCCTGGTTTTGCTACGACATGCACACCACCTCGGCGGGCGCGAACTGACCTACGAGTCGCTGCTGACGCGGGCGAATATCAACTACCACGTCGGGCACTACCTCAACGACAAGTCCGACAACGTCCGCGGAGCCTCGCGCGGTGTCCTAGAAGCACTTGCCCGAGCACTCAACCCGGATTGGGACGGCGACGACGGCAAGCGCCGATTCGGTGACTCCACGGCGGTCGCACCGTACACCCCGGACGAACTCGCGCTGGTCCGCAAATTCCCGGTGGCGCAGACGAACAAGGACCGCGTCGACAAAGCCCGTGTCCTGCTCGGGCTCACTCTCGGGGCAGGTCTGCGCCACTGCGAGGTTGAGGGCCTGCGCTACTGCGACGTTCGCGCCATTGGCGACACGCTGTGCGTGTACCCGTCCGGCTACCGGGGAGCGCCCGTGCGCGAGGTCCCGGTAAGCCACAAGTACGACGAGTGGTTGTCGTACTACGTCCAGATTCTCTCGGAGAACTTTCCGGCGCAGCGGGGTTTTCTTTTTGCTCCAGGCCGGGAGGTAGCGGACTCGGGCGTACTGCGCATGTTCCTGCGTAGAGCCGGGAAAGTCGGCGTGCCTATCCGTCCGGGTCAACTACGGGCTACCTGGATTGTCGACCACATGCAGGCGGGAGTGCCGGATTCGGTCATCTGCGCTGCCGCTGGTCTGCAAGACCTCCAGCACTACAAGCGTTACCGCCCGCCTGCGACCGGTGAACAGGCTCGGCGGCTCCTCGCGGGACCAGGTGGACCACAACCACTTCGACTCGTTTAACAGCACATTCGTTGTCCCCTGACTAAACCGAGAGGAGGTGAAGCACATGACCTACCGTGTCGCCAACCGTGACGTGTTCGAGGCCCTATCTGGCGACCTCGGCCTCGCACCCGACTACACGAGCGAGCGGGTCGCCGGTCGAAAATCGCTCTACCGAATTGACGCCTCCAAGGTGCGTCATGCGCTCCGCCTCTACCGCTCCTCGGACCTTCCACGGCTACTTGAAACGTGGCGCCGGGAGGACAACGAACTCACCAACCCCCGCGGTGCCGGGCCAAAACAGATTTTCAGCGACGAGGTTGTTCTCACACTGCTGCTCGTCCTCGCCCGCGACGGCAGGCCGATGTACCTCTCGACTCTCGCCGACCTGTTCGTGGACGGCGGGATTACCGACAATGCCATCGACGTGCTGGGGCTTACGGATAAAGCGACGCTTATCCGTGGGTTATCAAAGCGCAAAGACCGGCAGGAACAGAAGCGTGCCTGGTACGACCCGCTTTGGTACACATCGAAAACCGTTCGCAATCTCATCGACCCGTTCTGGGATATTCCCCGACAGCACCGACTCGTCAAGGCGGAGTTCGACCAGCGTGCCGGGGGACATGACGGAATTATCAGTCAGCGAGCACTTCGTCTCATTGCCCAGCGCGACGGCGAAACATTCACCGAGGCGCTCAACCGCCGCAGGGAAGTACACCGGGTGCGTGCGCTGGAGTTCGGCAATGCTCTTGCGCGAGCAAGCCACCTAGAGGTCAGTGACGAACTCTGGCAAACCTGGGACGGCTCCATCTCCCTCGACGCGACTCCAATCCGCGCACCCGGCCGACCCAACCCCAGGAACGCGCCTGAACACATGCACCGGAAGATGGGCTCCAACTTCGAGGCCGGTTGGTACAACAAGGAGAAAATCGTCAACGGCCTGGACGTTACGAAACGGCTCTGGGCGTACGAGGCGACCCTCGCAGTGGCGGTCGGCGGGGGATTCTCCGGCGAGGGTACCGTGCCAGGGCTCATCATGGGAATGAGTTTTGAAAAGCCCCACGTCCGTCCCGGCACCATCGGTATCGAGGCGCTCCGGTGGCTCATGGACGACCCGGACGTACCCAAGGGCTACCTCCTGTCGGACCGCGCGTATGTTCCGCAGCCGAAAGCGAAAGACTTCCAACTGCCGGTGCGCTGGGCGGGATACAAGATTGTCGCCGACCAGCGCAGCGACCAGTCAGATATCCAGTACGTCGACCCGTCGGGCGCGACCCTGGTGGACGGAAAGTTCCACTGCCCGCTAGTGCGCTACCTGGAGCACGGGATTGACCCCCGCGGCGACCTGCGAGACGGGGAGATTGACGACGACCAGTTCGAGCGCGTCATCGAGCAACGTCGACTCCTCGAACTGCGCCCAAAGGGCGGCATAGACCAAAACGGCAATCAGAAAATGATGTGTCCCGCAAAGGGGTCCGGCGCTCATGTGGTCTGTCCTTTTGTGAAGCGTCGCCACGTCAACGACCCGAACGGCTGGCCCATCGACCACCTTGTCGCCAAGGCCCGCAAGGCGAAAGACCCATCGTTGACAACCAGCCCCGCTGCTGCACAAACGTGTCGAGCGTGACCGTGCCGGTAAGAATCCCGGTGGAGCAAGCCCAGGACTCGACCGACCCACTCACTAGGGCAATGAAGTTCGTCCAGGACGGACCTGCGGTGTACTCGAAGCAGTGGGCCGAAATCTACGTTCGGCGCAATTCTGTCGAGTCCGTCAACGGCACACTCAAAGGTCCCCTCGGTGCGTTCATCGACGACCCAAGGACCCGGCTCATGCGAGGCTGGGCCTCGCAGTTCTTCTTGACGGCCTTTGCCGTGGCGGGCACGAATCACCGACTCATTGTCAGCAGTGCGAAGGACGACGTTTTCGACCGCGGCCCGGACCCGAAGCGTCCCGAGCCGCCGAAGCGCCGGAGGTTCGTCTCCGAGTACGAGGACGACGATTCAGACCTCGACTTCTACAAGAACCGTCGAACGAGGGGACCGGACCTCGTCCCCGGCGTAGCCTAGACCGACCGCAGATATGCGCTCGGTCTACTCGTCGTGGTGAAGCGTCGAAAAGGGACGTGAAGTCGAACAGATGAACGGCCCCGGTTCCTCATTCTTGAGGCTCCGGGGCCGTTTTCGTGCCGTTCATCGGCGCTGGTAGCCCGACGGTCGGCGCGGAGGGGTTTGGAGTTTAATTATCCGAACGAACATCGTCCAAATGTCCGAAACCCCCAGCGGTGAATGTGTCCCCGACAGGGATCGAACCTGCGACCTTCGGTACCGGAAACCGATGCTCTAATCCGCTGAGCTACGGAGACATCGCTGGGAAAATTCCCAACGATGTGATTTTAGCGCATGGGTTGGCGGGGGACTAAATCAACCCGGGGGCGTCGGCAGTAGTGGCTTCGCCGGTGCGCAGGTAGTGCACGCCGATGTCATCAACGACCTTATTCTTAGAGGCAAAGTGGCCATGACCAGGACCATGGACGGTGACCACGCGCGACTGCATCGGCTTCGAGAGGCTGGTGTGGTACTGATACGGTGTTTGTGGGTCGCCCGTAGCCTGGATCTGGAGGGGCTTGGTGGCCAGCTTGGAGCCGTCGAGAGGCGCCTGGCCCGTGATCGGCGCGCGGCCACCGCAGCCCGCGCCGGAGCCGTAGAGGGAATTGATGAGGGTGAAGGGATCAGCACTGACGAAGTTGGTCCACAGATAGCTCGGGTATAGCAGCGGATTGCCGGGCACGGTGTTTTCATTGCAGACGATGAGGTTTTGCATATTCATCGCTTGAGCGACGGACTCTTGATGTTTGCGCAGTGCCTCCGAGTCGGGCTGCTCAGCATCCATGGGCTCGATGCCGTTTAGGTGCTTGGCAAAGGCGTCCCACTGCGCAGGAACCGGAACGAGGATTCGTGTCATGTTCAATAGCGGGGAGGCTACCTGCACAGCGTTGGGGTTTTGAATTTTTTGGCTGAGGAACTCCGCCTGCACGCGCAGTGGGCCGGTGGCGGTCATAATGTCCGCACCAGGCTGACCAGCAAACTCGAGGCCTGGAGGCAGGTCACCAATCTTGGCGTTCGGTGGCAAAACTGTGGGGCGAACGCCGGCCTCGCGGGCTACCTTCTGTGACCATTTTTCATAGACCTGCAGCGGGGTGGTGCCGAGGTGGTACTTGGCGTCATTTTTGGCAATAAACCCGAAGAGATCGTGCAGTCCCTTTTCATAGCCACGCTGTTGCGAAGCAAAGATGCCATTCCACGCCAGTGTGGGGCTCATGCCCGAATCCAGCAAGACCTTGCCGGTGTGCTCTGGATACTTGGTGGCGTAGGCGGAGCCGAGATAGGTGCCATAGGAGGTACCGGCGATGTCAATCTTTTCCTCGCCCAAGGCGCGGCGCACCATTTCCCAATCTTGCAGGGTATTCGCAGTGGTCAGTGAGTTGGTATAGCCCGGAGTGTTCTTTTCACAGGCATCGCGGGTGAGCTTTCCTACTTGGAGGCTGCCTTGGATCGGATCGCTGGTGGCCGTGGCATCGCACTTAACTGGGGTGGAGCCCGGTAGGCCACGCGGTTGTACGCCGATGGTGTCCCACTCATCGCGCACGGCCTGCGGCCACGGAACAGCGGTATTTCCAGCCCACATATAGGCATCACCACTTGGGCCACCAGGGTTGGTAAACAGCGCGCCACGACGGGCGCCTGGGTTGGCGGCGGGAACGCGCACGAAGCCGACGCTAATGGTGCCGGCATCAGGGTTGTCGTAGTACGTAGGGACCTCGATGCGGCCACACTCGGCGCTGTCGATGTTCACCTGCTCTGGGCAGTCTTCCCAGGAAATGGCGGGCTTGGTGTCTTGTGGCGCGGCCATGGCAATCGGTGCAGTAACACCAATGGCGACCGCAGCAGCACCGAGCGTGGCCGCAAGTTTAGAAGAAAAAGAAAGCATAGGTTAGGTCTCCAGAATAAAAATTATTGGTAGACCTAGCCTATGCTTTCTTGATGCCTTTGGCATCATATTCACAGTAGGTGGGTGCCCTCATTGGCCGGAGCGGGTGAGGGGCTACGCAGAGCTACTTGACGATGAGAACGATAAGGTCACGCGGGCCGTGTACGCCCTCGACGCGAGCGAGCTCGATATCAGAGGTAGCGGACGGGCCGGAGATCCAGGTTGCGGGCTTTTCCGGGTTCATACGGGAGATGACCTCGGGGATGCCGTAGACGATCTCATCCTGGTGGACAATGCACAGGTGGCGATCCGGAACCAGGGTGAGCGCGCGACGGCCGCAACGCTCATCAGACTGGAGCACGATGGTGCCGGTCTGGGCGGAGGTGACGTGGGAATAAGTGACCACAGCGTCGGTCTCGTTCAGTGTGCGCGGATCGACAGATTTATCATCTGGCTTGGCGTCGAACCCTTCGAAGAGGCTGGCATCCAGGCCCTCAGCGTAGCGGATGTCATCGCACTTGCGGTCATTGAGGATCTTGGCGATGGCTTTCTTTAGCTCGCCTTCCTCGGTGACGTGCACCTCGGCCTTGTAATCCTCGAGTCGGTCAATGAGCATATTGCGCAGCTCGTCCGCGTTCAGGGTGCCCTCGTGGTGGTAGTCACGCGGGGCATCAACGTGGTCGGGGAGACCAGCCTGCTTCTGAGCGGAGCGGATGCGGCTTAGGATTTCCTGCTTTGCGTTCACTTTTGGGACTCCTCACGGGCCTCGGCAAGAAGCTCCTTGCCTTCTTCGGACTCGAACCACTGGCGGAAGGACTTCTTTGGCGGAACCGCGGTATCGCGGCCTTCGGACCAACCGGACATAAACAGTGGCAGGGATTCGATGGTCTTGTTGGTGCCACCCAAGATGCGGCCCAAGGCGACCATGTGGGTTGCCTTGTTCCACAGCTTCGGGTTGCTCCACAGCAGCTGAATGGTCTTGAAGAGCTTCGGCTCGATTGGTGGGGTGGCGTGGGTGACCTTCTGGTGGCGGTTTTCCAAAATGACGTCGGAAAGCGGAATCTTCACCGGGCACACCTCGTCGCAGCGGCCGCACAGGGAGCACGCATAAGGCAGGCTGGCGGAAGGATCGTTGTGGTCCTTCATACCGGTCAGCTGCGGCGTCAGGGAAATGCCGATCGGGCCAGGGTAGACGGAGCCGTAGGCGTGGCCGCCGGCGCGCTCGTAGACCGGGCAAACATTCAGGCAAGCCGAGCAACGGATGCACTTAAGGGCCTGGTGGCCAATCGGGGAGGACAGGGCCGCGGTACGGCCGTTATCCAGCAGCACCACGTGGAAGTTCTCCGGGCCATCGCCCTCAGTAACGCCGGACCACATGGAGGTGTATGGGTTCATACGCTCCGCGGTGGAAGACCGTGGCAGCAGCTGGAGGAAGACCTCCAAGTCCTGGAAGGTTGGCACCAGCTTCTCAATGCCCATGACGGTAATGAGGGTCTCTGGCAGGGTCAGGCACATGCGGCCATTGCCCTCGGACTCCACGATGTTGATGGTGCCGGTTTCTGCCACGCCGAAGTTGGCGCCGGAAATGGCAACCTTTGCCTGCATGAACTGCTCGCGCAGGAACTGGCGGGAAGCCTCAGCCAACTCTGCCGGCTCTGCCTGCAGGGAGTCATCGGTATTTGGCATCTTGTTGACGAAGATATCGCGGATCTCCGCGCGGTTGCGGTGGATAGCCGGAACCAGAATGTGGGAGGGCTTGTCTTCACCTAGCTGCACGATGAGCTCTGCGAGGTCGGTCTCGCGAGCGTTGATGCCCGCTGCCTCCAGGTGCTCGTTCATGCCGATTTCCTGGGTGGCCATGGACTTAACCTTGACCACATCGGTCTCGCCGGTGGCGCGAATCAGACCTTCGATGATCTGGTTGGCTTCCTTGGCATCGCGTGCCCAGTGGACAACGCCGCCGCGAGCCTTGACTGCCTCTTCGAACTGCTCGAGCAGTTCGGGCATGCGAGCGGCAACATCTTCCTTGATGGCGGAACCTGCAGCGCGCAGCTCCTGCCAATCGTCCAGCTCTTCTACAGCGTTGGAGCGCTTTTCACGAATAGTGGTGGTAGCGTGCTGCAGGTTGTGGCGCTGGGTGGCGTTATTCAGGCCAACGTGTGCCAGGGGAACAAAGGCCTTGCTGCCGCGCAGGTTGCCGTAGCCTTCCGGCGCGCGCGGTGGGGTGGTATCGAGGAAAGAGGTCATTAGAGCATCGTCTCCTTGGAGTAGGCGGCGGAGGTAGGAGTCCATGGGTGCTCCTTGGTAGAAGCCAAGATCTCAGCCATGTGAACGGCGCGGATACCGGAACGCTGGCGGCTCAGGGCACCACCGATGTTCATCAGGCAGGAAGAGTCACCGCCGGTGACGTATTCAGCCTCGGTTTCCTTAACGTGGCGAGTCTTATCGGTGACCATCGCGCGGGATACCTCTGCGTTCTTAATGGCAAAGGTGCCGCCGAAGCCACAGCATTCTTCCTTATTAGGAAGGGTGACCAGTTCGATGCCTTCGACTTCCTGCAGTAGCTGCAGTGGGCGGTCGCCCAGCTTCAAGAAGCGCAGGCCGTGGCAGGAAGGGTGGTAGGTCACGCGGTGTGGGAAGAATGCCCCCACATTGGTAACGCCTTCTACGTCTACCAGGAATTCCGGCAGGTCCAGGGTCTTCTGGGTGGTCTTGCGGGCGCCGTCGACGTCGGCGGAGTTGCCGTAACGGTCGGCGATGCGCTCGTGCTGCTCACGAACGGCACCCACGCAGGAACCAGAGGCAGCAACAACGTAGTCAATGGAAGGATCTGCGAAGGCATCCGCATAGGAGCGGATCATGCCCAGGGTTTCCTTCTGGTAGCCGGTATTAATGTGCATCTGGCCGCAGCAGGTCTGTTCCTCCGGGAAGACCACCTCGTGGCCCAAGCGGGAGAGAACCAATGCCGTTGCTTTTTGTACGTCCGGGAAAAGGGCGTCACCAATGCAAGTGGAAAATAGCGCAATGCGCATACGGTGCTCCTCGTTGATTTTTTACATGGGGGATAGACACAACCCTACTACCTTTAAGCAGTACGTGCGTAATGCGTCCCTTTGTTGACCAGCAATTATTTCGCAATATCAATGTTGCAAAAAGTTGCTATCAAACGTTTGGCCTGCAACGGGGAATATTCTGGCGCGGCCTTTTTCACACTTGACTTTTCAGTCCACTAGAATCGTGCGACATGACACCAGCTGATTTGGCCACATTGATTAAAGAAACTGCCGTTAAGGTCATGGAAAGCCATGAGCTTGATTCTTCCGTTTTGCCGGAAACGGTAACCGTAGAACGCCCACGTAATCCTGAGCACGGCGACTACGCCACCAACGTGGCGTTGCAGGTGGCCAAGAAGGCCGGCGCAAACCCGCGCGAGCTGGGAGGCTGGTTGGCAGAGGCCTTGGCAGACAATGATGCCGTTGCAGAGGCCGACATTGCCGGCCCTGGTTTCATTAATATCCGCCTTGCTGCCGACGCCCAAGGCGAGATCGTCGCGCAGATCCTTCGCGCCGGCACGAAGTACGGCTCTAACGAATCCTTTGCGGGTAAGAAGGTTAACCTGGAGTTTGTCTCCGCTAACCCCACCGGCCCGATCCACCTCGGCGGTACCCGTTGGGCGGCCGTGGGTGATTCCTTGGGCCGTGTGCTGGAGGCGTCTGGCGCTGAGGTGACCCGCGAGTATTACTTCAATGACCATGGTGGCCAGATTGACCGTTTCTCCCGTTCCCTCGTGGCTGCCGCGAAGGGCGAGCCTACTCCGGAGGATGGCTACGGCGGAGCCTATATCCAGGACATCGCTAAGGCCGTGGTGGAGAAGAACCCATCCGCGCTAGAGGGCAGCGACGAAGAGGTCCAGGAGGCTTTCCGCGCAGACGGCGTGGAGATGATGTTTGCGCAGATCAAGCAGTCCCTGCACGAGTTCGGCGTGGATTTTGATGTCTACTTCCACGAAAACTCCCTCTTTGAATCCGGTGCAGTGGATGCCGCGTTGGAAAAGCTCAAGGCCGAAGGCCATATGTACGAGGCTGAGAACGCATGGTGGCTCAAGTCCACCGATTATGGCGACTCCAAGGATCGCGTGGTGGTTAAGTCCGATGGCAATGCAGCTTATATTGCAGGTGACATCGCCTACGTGGCCGATAAGTTCGACCGCGGCCACGATTTGAATATCTACATGCTGGGTGCTGACCACCACGGCTACGTGCCGCGCTTGAAGGCTGCCGCAGCGGCCTTGGGATACAACGCCGACGCCGTCGAGGTGCTCATCGGCCAGCTGGTTAACCTCATGCGTGATGGTAAGCCAGTGCGCATGTCTAAGCGTGCGGGCACGGTCATCACTATGGAGGATCTCGTGGCTGCCATCGGTGTGGACGCCTCCCGTTATTCCCTGGTGCGTTCATCTGTGGACCAGAGCATCGATATTGACTTGGGCCTGTGGGAATCCCAGTCCTCCGATAACCCCGTCTACTACGTGCAATACGGCCACGCCCGCCTGTGCTCCATCGGCCGCAAGGCAGCCGAGCTGGGCATCGATTCGGACGGTGCAGACCTCTCCTTGCTCACCCATGATCGCGAGGGCGACCTCATCCGCACCCTGGGCGAGTTCCCGGCCGTGTTGGAAGAAGCCGCGCAGCTGCGCGAGCCGCACCGCATCGCCCGCTATGCCGAGGACCTCGCTGCGGTCTTCCACCGTTTCTATGACTCCTGCCAGGTCCTTCCCAAGGCTGGCGAGGACGAAGCTCCTATTCACGGTGCCCGCCTCGCGTTGGCGCAAGCCTCCCGCGTGGTCTTGGCCAATGCCTTGACCATGGTGGGCGTAAGCACCCCGGAGAAGATGTAAGTGGCGGATTTCAATGAGCTGCCGGCTCACGTCTGGCCGCGCAATGCCCAGCGCGAGGAAGACGGCGTAGTAACCATTGCTGGCGTTCCGCTGCCGGATTTGGCGGAGGAATTCCAGACCCCGCTCTATGTCTTCGACGAAGATGACTTCCGGTCCCGCTGCCAAGACATGGCCCGCGCGTTCGGTGGACCCGAGCACGTGCACTATGCCTCCAAGGCCTTCATCTCAAAGAAGATCGTGAACTGGGTCAATGAGGAAGGCCTGTGCTTGGATGCGGCCTCTCTCAATGAGCTCAAGATTGCCTTGGCCGCAGAGTTTCCGGCCGAGCGCATCACCACGCACGGCAACAATAAGGACGATGAATACCTGCGATTGTGTGTAGACGCCGGCGTGGGCCACGTGGTCATTGATAACGATCTCGAGCTGGAAGAACTCAATCGCATTGCGGGCGAGGCCGGCAAGGTCCAGCCGGTGATGATCCGCGTCAAGCCGGGTGTTGATGCGCATACGCACGAATTCATCGCCACGGCGCATGAGGACCAAAAGTTCGGCATTTCGCTCGCCACGGGCGCGGCCTTTGCTGCGGCCAAGCGTTGCTTGGAGGCGGATAACCTGCACCTGAGCGGCCTGCACTGCCACGTGGGATCCCAGGTCTTTAATGCGGAGGGCTTCAAACTTGCCGCGGAGCGCGTCATGGGGTTGTACCGCCAGATTTATACCGAGCTGGGCGTGACGTTGGAAGAGCTCGATCTGGGCGGCGGCTTTGGTATTCCCTATATGCCTTATGAGGAGGCGCTGGATATCGAGCGCGTGGCCGGCGATATGCTCGGCGCGGTCAAGCACACCGCAGAGGAGTTGGGCATTGAGGCGCCCTTCCTCTTGGTTGAGCCTGGTCGCTCCTTGGTTGCCGGCTCTGCGGTGACCGTCTACCGCGTGGGTACCGTCAAGGATGTAGAAACTGGCAAGTCAGATCTGCCGCTGCGTCGCTATATCTCCGTCGATGGTGGAATGTCAGATAATATCAGGCCAGCGCTCTACGGTTCGGCCTATGATGTGCGGGTGGTCAACCGCTTTAGCGATGGGGAAGAGGTGCCCTCCCGCGTGGTGGGCTTCCATTGCGAGTCCGGCGATATTCTCCTTGAGGACGGCGAGCTACCCAATGATATCCAGCCGGGAGACTTGATCGCCTTTGCGGCGACTGGCGGCTACCAGTACATGATGTCCTCGCGCTATAACGGTGCGGTGCGCCCGGCGGTCGTCGCCACGCGCGTAGGCGAGACCAAGCCTATGCTGCGCCGCGAGACCATCGAGGATCTTCTTTCCCTCGAAGTGGACTAGCCCGGCTACTCGGTCCCCGTCACAGCGCCTAATTTAATTCAGGCCCTGTGACGGGGGATTTTCTATCTATAGACCCATTTACGGCGAAAGTAGACAGCTTGTTCTGTATAGTGTCCTGTATCCGCAATTAGCGGGCACAACACCTTTACCCCCAAACCGCACAATGGAGACGGATTATGGCTGCATCTACTAGCGAGCTTCAGGCACACAAGCATTCCGGCAAGGGCGAGGGCGAGACCGTTGGCATCGCCCTGCTGGGCTTTGGCACCGTGGGTGCTGAGGTCTTCCGTCTGCTGGGAGAAAATGCTGATGCCTTTGCTCATCGCATCGGTGGTCCAGCCGAGATTCGCGGCATAGCCATCCAAAATAAGAATAAGCTGCGCCCAGGCGTGCCCCAGGAGCTTTTGACCGATGACGCCAAGGCGCTTGTCGCCCGCGATGATATCGACCTCGTGGTTGAGGTAATCGGCGGTATTGACTTCCCGCGCGAGCTGGTGCTCGCCGCACTTAATTCGGGAAAGTCCGTGGTGACCGCCAACAAGGCCCTAGTGGCCGCGCATGCTGACGAGTTGGCGGAAGCCGCCGACCGCGCCGGCGTAGATCTTTACTTCGAGGCTGCCGTGGCCGCTGCCATCCCAGTGGTAGGCATGCTGCGCCGGTCCTTGGCTGGCGATCAGGTAGAGCGCATCTCCGGCATCGTCAATGGCACCACCAACTTTATCCTGGACGCGATGGAGTCCACGGGCGCTTCCTATGACGAGGCGCTGGCAGAGGCTACCCGCCTAGGCTATGCCGAGGCCGATCCCACCGCGGATGTAGAGGGCCACGACGCCGCTTCTAAGGCCGCCATCATGGCGTCTTTGGGCTTTCACACCCGAGTGAAGTTCGAGGACGTCCATTGCGAGGGCATCACCAAGGTCACCGCCGCGGATATCGCCGCGGCAAATGATGCCGGCTATTCCATCAAGCTACTGGCCATTTGCGAGCGCCTCCAGCGTGCCGATGGCTCCGAGGCGGTCAATGCCCGAGTGCACCCCACCTTGGTGCCTAAGGAGCACCCGTTGGCTTCCGTGAGCGAGTCTTATAATGCCATCTTCGTTGAGGCAGAGGCCGCAGGTTCCCTGATGTTCTACGGCAACGGCGCGGGCGGCAATCCTACGGCGTCTGCCGTGCTTGGCGACGTCGTCGGGGCAGCCCGCAATATCGTCCACGGCGGTCGCGCACCGGGCGAGAATACCTATGCCAACCTGCCTATCGCAGACTTCGGTGAGGTAGAAACCCGCTACCACATCGATATGGAAGTCCAAGACCGCACCGGTGTGCTGGCCGCCATCTCCGCTGTCTTTGCCGACAATGACGTTTCCCTGCGCACCGTGCGCCAAGAAGACGGCGCGGACACCGCCCGCCTCATCGTGGTCACCCATGCCGCAAAGGAGGCCACCTTGGATACCATTGTGGCTGCTTTGGGCGAGCTCGAAGAGGTCAAGGCTGTTCATTCCGTAATCCGCCTCGGCAGCTAGCCCAGAGCAATAGACTGGACAGCTATGAGTATCGAAGTTGAAGTCGGCACCAAGGCAATTGTGACCGTTCCTGCCTCCACAGCGAACCTTGGCCCAGGATATGACACCTTGGGCATGGCGCTGAGCCTGTATGACACGGTCGAGGTAGAGGTCACCACCTCGGGCCTTGTGGTGGAGATTTTCGGCGAGGGTGCAGAAGACCTGCCGCGCGATGGCTCCCATTTGGTGGTCAAGGCGATTCGCTCCGCACTCTCGGCGGCCGACGCCACCGTGCCGGGCCTGCGCGTGGTCTCGCATAATACTATCCCGCAGTCGCGCGGCCTGGGCTCTTCCGCTTCCGCGGCAGTGGCAGGCGTGGCCGCCGGCAATGCGCTGGGGGGAAGCCCCCTGACCCAGGAGCAGGTGGTGCAGCTTTCTTCCGCCTTTGAGGGCCATCCCGATAATGCCGCCGCCTCCGTGTTGGGCGACGCCGTGGTGTCGTGGACAAATGTCCCCGTCGACGGCCATTCTTTGCCGGACTACCGCGCCGCGTCCATCAAGGTGCACGAAGATATCCGCGCCACCGCGCTCGTGCCAGATTTCCATGCCTCCACCCAGGCGGTGCGCCGCGTCCTGCCGTCGCACGTGACGCATTCGGATGCGGCGTTCAACGTCTCGCGCACCGCGGTCCAGGTGGCGGCGTTGCAGAACTACCCGGATCTCCTGTGGGAGGGAACCCGCGATCGCCTGCATCAGCCGTACCGTGCGGATGTGCTTCCAGTGACCGCGGAGTGGGTGAACCGCCTGCGCAATCGCGGCTATGCGGCCTACCTATCCGGCGCCGGCCCCACCGTGATGGTGCTGCACACCGACGACATCGATGAGGGCATTCTTGCCGACGCCCGCGAGCACAACCTCCGCGTCATCGATCTCACCGTCGCCGGCCCCGTCAGGGTGGAGCTTACGCAGGCTTAATCTTTAGCCGGCACACGTTGTGAGGCTGGCGCGGCACCAAGTTAATGATGGTGTCTTCATCGCTGGTTTCTTGCAGGAAGCCAGCGTGTACCGCACACAGGAACGGCGAAGGCGCAAGACCCGAAGAGACAAACGGGCAGGCATGGAGCTCGATGTCGGTTGAATCAGGCTTGGTGGCAGGATCAAAGCCCATATCGCGCAGGGTGGCAAAGAGCGTATCGAGCGCGCCATCGGAGGCTTCGGCACCTGCGGCGCGCGCCCAGCGTCGCCCGATCTCGAGGGCCTTGGCCGAGGCGGCGTCATCAAGCTCTTCCTTATCCGCTAGCATCGTGGTCAGCACTTCCACCAACGTGATGTATTCCTCTGCCACCGCTTTATTATCCGGTACGCGGGCTTGGAAGATGAGGGAGGGGCGCCCGCGGCCCTTACTCGGCGCGGAGACTACGTTGACGGCCCCAGCGTTGACCAGCTCATCGATGTGTCCGCGGGCGGTGTTGACGTGCATGCCTAGTTCCTCGGCGACGGTGCCGGCCTTGGCGCCTTCGGGGTGGCGCTGCACAGCGGTGAGCACCTCGCGCTGCTTGGGCGAGAGGTTGAGGGCCTCCGGAAAGAGTTCGGTGGTGGGCCGGGGAAGTGAATCAGGCATGGTGGAAATCCGCCTTGGGATCTGCGAAAACAGAAATATTAGTTGGGGTGGACAAAAACGTTTGCTTTAGACACTGTTAAGGATACGATGTTACCCACCCCAACGTCTAAAGCGAACTCGCGGTTTATCGGTACGCACGCCTCGTGGCCGCCCAGATCAACGCGCAGCTGCATCGCCGCGAGGCCGGTGGCCTCGATTGCAAGGACTCGCACCGTCCACTGATTGCACGTTTCCTGCGCGGCGCCAATTGTAGCCGCATGCGGGTCAAAGGTCACCGCCACCTTCTGGCCGGGCGCAAGAGGCGCATGCTCCGTGGCCGCCAGAACGGTAATATCGCCGCACGCGACTTCTACCGCGGACGCGCCGATCTCGGCTACGGTGCCCTCGAGGCGGTTAAGACCCGCTAGCGCCGCAACGAAGCCCGTTGGCGGTGCCTCAAGCAGACGCGCGGTTGCGCCGTGCGCCCGCACTTGGCCGGATTCCATGACCAGTATGTCCCGCGCCAGGTTCGCAATGTCGAGCGCATCATGGGTCACAAGCAGTGTGGTGCGGTCTGCGCGGGCCGCGTGCAAGAAGCGGCGCCACCTCTCGGCCGAATTCACGTCGACTGCGGCCAGGGGCTCGTCCACAATCAACACCGCCGGCCGTGCGGCCAGCGCGCGCACCAGCGCCACGTGGGCGGCTTGGCCGCCGGAGAGGGCGGGAACGGGGACGTCGGCAAGCTCGTGCAATCCCGCTGCCGCCAGGAGCTCCTGCGCACGTACCTTATCGCGGGTGACCATGGCCACCGCCTCCACGGCCGTCGAGCGCGGCGGCAACCCCGGCCGCTGGGTGAGCAAGACGACGTCGGCGCCCTCCGGGGAGACCTCACCGCCGCTCAGACGCCCAGCAATGCGCCCCATGAGCGTGGTTTTACCGGAGCCGTTTGGGCCCACTATGGCGGTAATAGCGCGTGGGGAAAAGTCCGTGCGCACCCCATCGACCTTCACGGAGACGGCCGGAACCTCAGCGGGTTGGGTGAGCTCGCGCAGCTTGTCGACGTCGAAGGTGTGCAACTTCCGCGCCCGCGGTTGGTAGTGCCTCCGCCGCAGGACAGGCAAGCCTGCTAGTGCCAGGCATAGTAATGCCAGGCCGATGAGCAGCGCCGAAAGTACATAAGCGCCGTCCGCGTCGACCTCGCGCTCTAAGTAAATGCCCAGCGGCATGGTGCGGGTAACACCGGGCTGCGAGCCGGCGAAGGTTAGGGTCGTGCCGAATTCGCCTAGGGATCGGGCGAAGGCTAAGCCGGCACCGGTAGCCAAAGCGGGCGCAATAGAAGGCAGGGTGATTTTGCCGAGTATCTCCCAGCGCCCCAAGCCCACGCCGCGCGCAGAGGCGAGGATTTCCTGGTCTAGCTGGCGCAGCGCCGAATCGACCGCCACCACCACAAAGGGCAGCGCCACAAAGGTCTGTGCCATAACGACTCCGGGGAAGGCGAAAGCGAAGTGGATACCTAGGGCGTCGAGAAGCGGGGCCAGATACCCCTTGCGGCCGAAAGCTGCGGTAAGTGCCAAGCCGCCCACCACCGGTGGCATGGCCAGAGGGAGGTAGACCAAGAGGCGTACTACGGCGCTGCCGCGGCCGAGCTGCTGCACCCACAGGGCCAGCCCCAAACCCAGCACGAGCGCAAGGACCATAGATTGGAAGGCGGCTGCCACTGAGATGAGTAGCATGTCTCGGATCTCGTCGCGCGCGAGGTAGTCGCCGATGCGATCCCACGGCACGCGCAGCCCGAGGGCCGCCACCGGAACAATGATGGTGGCTACCGCAATGAGGCCAATAAGGCCGATGAGCAGCGGGGCTTTGGGGCGAAGGGGCTGGGGTGCGGACATAGCCTACTCCGCCCGGGTGAAGCCGCGGTCGCGCCAGGTGGAATCAAAGTCAGTGGCCAAAAGATCTAGGACTTCCTGCGCCTCCTTGGGGTGTTCGGCTTCGGCCGTGACTGCGCCGACGATCTGGTTGGCGAATTTGTCTGCCCCAGGAATGTCCATTACTTCGACATCATCGCCAGCTGCGGCGGCATCGGTGGAATACACCCATCCGGCATCGGCTTCACCCGCGGACACTTTTCCTAAAACGTCCGCTACCTGGCGCTCTTGGGAGGAGGGGTGAACGTCGAGGTGCTTGTCATCGATGATCTGAGAGGAGATATCGCCGCAGGGTACCTGCGGATCACAGAGCACAAAGTGGCGGGCGCGGGAAAGATCCTGCAGCGAGTGAATATTGGCCGGGTTTCCCTTAGGCACCACCATGACCATGACGTTGGTGGCAAGCACCTTAGGTTTGGTGACGGTGCCATCTTTTACTGCTTGGTCCATGGTTTTCTTGGACGCCGTTAGGAGAAGATCTGCTGGGGCGCCCTCGCGCAGCTTGCTCACGAGATCGGAGGAGCCGCCATTGTCAAAGCTCAGATTCATTGGCGGCTCGAGCTGGCCTGCGCGCTGAGTGAGTTTTTCATTGATGACGCGGGTGGAGGACGCAGCCAGGACATTAAGCGTAGGAGCATCCGTGTCCTGGGCGGAGGTCGTTGACGTTGGGGGAGCGCAGGATGTAAGGGCGAATGCGATGGCGGCGAGGAGTGCGGCGGCGCGCTTCTTCATCTGCGGAGGGCTCCTTCTACAGCGGAGAGTGTGACCTATCCAGGATAGCCCTCCGCTCCGCGAAGGTTTAGCTCACGCGGGTGAACTTGATGTGGAAGTCGTTTTCTTCTTCCTTGAGGTAGTCCAGCTCGAATTTTTCCTCGCGAGCCTCGACTTCCTTGAGCAGTGGAACTGGATTATGCGGAGCGATGAGGATCATGGATTCGCCCACGTTGAGGGTGCCCAGCGCGCCATGGATGGCGCCGTGGCGAACGGCGTGCGGAATTTCGGAGGCGTTCAGAGTAGGGATGGAGTGCGGCTTATTGGCATCGGAAATGGGCAGTTGCATGGTTTGTAGTCCTTTCTAAAGGGGTGCGAGTTTCGCTCTGCTAGTAATATTAGTACGATAAAACCCGTGCAAAATAATAGCGTGGCGCATCGCTTCATCTTCCTCGCCTTCGCAGGCCTATCGCTTCTGGTAGGCCTAGCTGCGGGCGCCACTCTATTGGGGTTGACCGCCACCCCCGGCGCGTCCTTTGCCGCCGACCACGGACCGCTCATGGTCTTCGGCTTCGTGGGCGGAGCCATCGGACTGGAGCGCACCGTCGCTGTGCGCACCTCGTGGGCATGGGCCGGGCCCGTATGCCACGTTGCCGGCGTGCTGGGCATTCTCGCCGGCCTGCCGCGTGCGGTCCCCGCAGTGTGTTTTGCCGCCAGCTTCCTTGTGCTTGGCTTCATTTACGCCACCATCTATCGCCGCCAGGCGAGCCTCGCGATCTTGGTGCAGGCAGCTGGCGTTATCGGGGGAGTAGCAGCCGCTGCACTGTGGGCCATGGGCCCCGGGTTCGCTGCGGCGATGCCGTTGTGTGTCCTCTACGCCGTGGCCACCATCATCGGCGAGCGCATGGAACTAGCGCGCGTCACCATGGCCGGAACCCGCGCCGAAAACCACCTGACCCTCCTAGTTCTGGGGCTGGCGGCGGCCAGCGTCATCTACGTGCTTGCCCCTGTGGTGGGCTATCGCGCCATGGGCTTGGTACTCATCGCCATCGCTGCGGCCACCGCGCGGGTAGACGTGGCCAAGAATCTGGTGCGCTCTCACGGCCTGCCGCGCTACTCGGCAGCGTGCATGTTGGCTAGCTATGGCTGGCTCGCCCTCGGCGGTTACCTCTGGCTGCTGCACGGACAGTCCACCGGCTTTGCCTATGATGCCTCAGTGCACGCCATCTTCTTGGGCTTTGTCATGTCCATGATTTTCGCGCACGCTCCTATCATCTTCACCTCCGTTATCCGCCGCCGATTGCCGTATCACCCGGTGCTCTATGTGCCGGTGGTGCTCTTACATGGCGGCCTCGCGTTGCGTCTCCTTGCCGATTGCGCCGAGCACACCACTGCCCTCCACACCGGCGGGGTGGTTACGATATTCGCAGTGTTAATTTTTCTCGCCTGCGGCATTGCCTTGACCGTAAAGGAGGCGCGACGTGCGCATTCATGACGTATCCCTGGCCCCGCGCGGCCGCTGGCATACCCTGAGCGCCGCCATCATTGGCTTGTGGATCTTTATTGGCCTCGGTCTGCTCATTGCGGGATCCTTGGGTGCTCCCGTGGTGTGGTGGGATATCATCCACCCCTTTACTATTGGCGCGCTGACCACGGCGATCATCGTCTTTTCCACCCATTTCACTGAGGCGTTGACCCGGACTGCGGGTGGGGACTATCGGGGCGTCGGCAGTCGCGTGGGCCTAGTGCAGCTCGGGCTAATCCTGCTGCTCATTGATAGGGCGGGCTATGACTGGGGCCCGCTTGCCGACGCCGCCTCTGCCCTCATCATCGCCGCCCTCACCTGGCACCTGTGGTTCGTCGCGCGGCGCCTACGCGGCTCATTGTCTGGTTCTTTTGCCGTGACCGTGCCTTTTTATATCGCGGCGGCCGTGTTCATGATTGCCTCCGTGGTGCTTGTCATCCTCAGCGGTAATGGGGTAGGCGAGTATTCCCTCCTCGTCAGCGCCCACTCGCGCGGCATGATCTGGGGCTTCGCGTGGCTTACCGTCATCGGCACGGTGGTCACGTTGCTCCCCACGCTATCGGCCACCGCGATATCGCCCACCGCCCGCGCGCGGTGTACTCGCGCGCTCATCGTGCACTGCGTTGGCCTGTCCTTGGCGATGGCGTTATACGCGGTGGGCCTTACCCGCGTCGCAGGCGTGGCCCAACTGCTCGTGGTCCTCGCGGCGGTGCTCGTCATCCAGCCGGTGCTTGCCACCGTCATGGGGCGCTCGCCGCGGCTGACCACCGCCACCGTGTCCGTTATCGCCGGCCTGGTGTGGATGCTGGCGCTGTGTGCCGGTGACGCCATTTCCGCAGCGGTGGGCGCCTACCCGCGCACCATCACGCTGGTTTTGCTGCCCGCCTTCCTCGGTGCCGGCCTCTTGCAGTTGGTTACCGGTGTCCTTCACCACTTGCTACCCATCCTTACCGGCGCACGCCCTAATAGCACCGAGCGCACCGGCTACGCCCGTCTGCTGCTCATCAACGTGGGCGGACTGCTGACATTGCTAGGCGCTACCGTGGCCGGGCTTATCATGATGGGGATAGGCCTTGCCACCAACGTTATTGCCGTCGGCCGAGCCATCTACCTACAGAAAAGACTGGAGAGTTAAATGCTGAGCGTTTCTTCCTCACAACCTGCGGAAAAACCCGCGCCGAAGGATTCATCGTGGGCCTCGTGGCTGCTCATCGGCATCGCGCTGGCGGCGGTCATCGCGCTCGCCGTGGTCAATTCCACCGGCAAGGGCACGGAGTCTGCCGCACCGGTATCCTCTGGCGAAACGC
Source organism: Corynebacterium marquesiae (assembly GCF_030229635.1). NCBI lineage: Bacteria > Bacillati > Actinomycetota > Actinomycetes > Mycobacteriales > Corynebacteriaceae > Corynebacterium > Corynebacterium marquesiae. The sequence continues at coordinate 162,683 of NZ_JASPII010000001.1, read as the reverse complement.
AGACCATTGACGTGGGCGTGGATGGTATGGCCTTTACCCCCTCGTCCATTGACATCGAGCCCGGCACCCACCTGGTGGTCAACTTCACCAACTCCGGCGACCAAGTCCATGACCTTAAGATTGGCGACGCCGAGACCGGCCGCGTCGACCCCGGCGAGACCGTTCAACTCGACGCCGGAGTCATCGACTCCTCCGTGGAAGGCTATTGCACCATCGCCGGCCACAAGATGCAGGGCATGACCTTCCAGGTCAACGTGGGAGACGGCGCCGCTGCAGGACATGACCATGCGGTGTCCTCAGCTAGCAATCCGCACGTAGACGTGCCAACTGCCGCCGAACTCGGCGCACAGCGCGACGATTTTTCCGCCTTTGACGCCACCTTGCAGCCGGCCGCTGAGACGAAGACGCACAAAGAGACCTGGACGATGACCGAGGAAGTCGTGGAGGTCGCCCCTGGCATCAAGCAGATGCGTTGGCTCTTCAACGGCCAAGCCCCGGGGCCCACCCTGCGTGGCAAGGTGGGCGATAAGTTCGAAATCACCATCAAGAACGAGGGCTCCATGGCCCACTCCATTGACTTCCACGCCGGCGAGGTCAACCCAGATAAGACCATGAAATCCATCCAGCCGGGCGAAGAATTGACCTACAAGTTCACCGCGAACCGCTCCGGCATCTGGATGTATCACTGCTCCACGATGCCCATGTCCCTTCACATCGCCAACGGCATGGCCGGCAATGTCATCATCGATCCGCCGAACCTCAAGCCCGTTGACGCGGAGTATAACTTCATGGCTACCGATGTCTTCCTGGGCGAGGAATCCACCGGCGCCGACGCCCAGCGCGTTGCCGACGGTCGTTTCGACCTGATGGCCTTCAATTACTACCCTGGCCAATATGACGCAGAGCCCATCAAAGCCAAGGTAGGCGATACCGTCCGCCTGTGGTTGACCAATTTAGGCCCCGACCAGCCGCTGAGCTTCCACGTTGTGGGCGAGCAATTCGATACTGCCTACAAGGAAGGCGCCTACCTCATCAAAAATGAGGACTCGACCGGCTCGCAAGCTCTGGACCTCCTCCCGGCGCAAGGAGGATTCGTCGAGATGACCTTCAACGAGCCCGGTACTTATTCCTTTGTCAATCACATCATGACTAACGCGGAGAAGGGCCAGCACGGCAAGTTCATCGTCACCGAGTAGTCCTCCCGCGGTTCGGCTCCTCTCGCCGCTCGGTCCTCCCGCCCTTCGCGCTCACCAGCGACCGTTCGTGGTCACATTTGGTGCCCACCGTGAGCGCGAAGGGAGGGGAGGCCGAGACTTCTTCCCTTGGCGCTCAGGTGAGTTAGGTCAGCGGCTGCCGGTGAGCGCGAAGGGCGGTGTGGGGAGGGAACGCAGGAAGCTCGCGCAGCTCCGAACGGGTGTCGTAGTCGCGTTCGGCGCCGGTGCCGGGAATCTCGATGAAGTCGGCGCCATGGATGAGGCGACGGACGGAGACGTTCCGAGCCGTAGGAAGGGAATCGAGCTGAGCTTGGAGCGCGGGAGCGCGCCAGAGGGAACACAGCGGCTGGAGGTAGCCGTCGGCGGCGCGGGTGAGTACGGCATCGGCCGTGGAGAAGGCGAGGGTCGAGCGCAGACGGGGAAGCAGTAGCGGCGAATCGGGGGCATCCACGGCGAAGAGGGCGAGCTCGGAGCAGTGGGATAACGCCTGGGCACCGGCCGCGATGCCGGCGACAGGACCACCGTAGAGCGGTGACTCGCACACCTGGGGCACGCCGAGGCGATGCGGGGAGACAACCACGGTCGGGGTGCCGTAGGGAAGCTGGGCGAGCAGGCGGTCGATAAAGCGCGTGCCGTGGACAAAAAGGGAGGCCTTATCGGCGCCGCCCATGCGCCTGCCGTGGCCGCCGGCGAGGATGACCGCGCCGAGCATTAGGACTCCGGGAGGGTGCGGGACCAGTCCCCGGAGCGGCCGCCGGATTTCGCCACGATTCCGCAGCGGCGGATATACGCGGAGCGGTCCACGCCCTTGACCATGTCGATGATGGCGAGCGCGGAAACGTTCACGGCAGTCAGAGCCTCCATTTCCACGCCGGTGCGGTCGGCGGTGCGGACGGTGGCGGAGATGGACACGTGGTCGTCGGCAAGCGTGAGCTCGACTGCGCAGCCGTGTACGCCGATGGTGTGTGCCAAGGGAAGTAGCTCGGGAACCTTCTTGGCGGCCGAAATGCCGGCGATGCGGGCAACGGCGAGGACATCGCCCTTGGGCACGGTGCCATCGCGCAAGGCGGTCATGACTTCCGGGGAACAGGCTACCTCGCCCTCAGCGGTGGCGGTGCGCACCGTGGGCTGCTTCTCGGTGACGTCGACCATGTAGGCGGCGCCGTCAGAGTTCAGGTGGGTAAATTCCATGGTTACTCCTTAATACAGATAAACGGTGATGTCCTCGCCCATGGCCGGCGGCGCGGAGTCAATGAGGCAATAGCCATTGGTGCCGGCCAGCGACACGATGCGGTGACTGCCGTGGGGCAGGTGCGAGGTGATGGCGGGCGCTGCCTGAAAGTCTACGGTGACGGGAACAATGGTCGGCCGTCCGCGGGAGGCGGGAAGGGGCGAATCCACCCGGGCGCGCAGGTTGACCCGCTGGCGTGGTGCGGGGTGTCCGGACAGTGCGGCGATAAGTGGCCGGGCATAGAGCTGGAAATCGACGAAGGCCGCTACGGGGTTGCCGGGCAAGCAAAGCACCGGGGTGTCATTCCACAGCGAGTAGCCCTGCGGGGCACCCGGGCGCTGATCGACGTGCCCGAACCACGCGGAATCCGTGCGCCCGAGTACGGTGTGGACGACGTCGAAGGCGCCGGCGGATACTCCACCTGAGGTGATGATGAGGTCGTGGGACGGGGCTAGCTCATCTAGTGCAGAGGCTAGGTCCGCAGGGGCATCGCCCACATGGACGTGTGTGTCTGCGCCACAGAGAGCGGCGAGCATCGGGCCATTGGAATCCGGTAGTTGGCCGGGGGCGAGCTCTACTGGGGAAGGGACGAGTTCTTCGCCGGAAGAAATGACCGCGATGCGCGGGCGCCGGTAGGCCGCGACGGAATATACGCCGGCGGAGGTGAGGGCGGCGATGACGGCGGCATCGATAAGCGTGCCGGCGGTGGCGACTGGCGCGCCGGGCTGGATGTCCTCGCCGGCGGGGCGGATGTGCGACTTGGCGGGGGCCTCCGTGATGGTGACCTCGTCCGGAAGTGCTACGGGGCCGGCCGGGGTGGTGGTGGTTTCGACTGGGACGACGAGCATCCCTGCGGTATCGGCCACGGGGGCGCCGGTCATGATGCGGACGGCGTGGCCGGCGGGCACATCGATGGGAGCCGCGCCGGCCGGTACATCGCCGGCGACGGGGAGGGTCCACGGTGCGGAGGAAGAAAGATCCGCGGCATGGACGAGGAAGCCATCCATCGCTGAATTGGCATGGGGTGGCACGGGAAAGCGCGCGGTGGCGTCGGCGGCGAGGATGCGGCCGATGAGGGAGGCATCGACTGGTGCGGACTCGGCCGGTGGCGTGGAAGCCAGCGCGAGTACGGCGTCGAGGTGCGCGGAGATGCTGCGGGGCGTGGACATAAGACTCAGGTTAGCCGCCGATGGCGGACATCGGGCGGTCTGGTTGGAGAAAGCCCTCGTCGTCGATGCCGTGACCGGGCTTTTTGCTCCACATTTCCCCGGCCCAAGCCTCCATGATGTCCTCATCGCTCGCGCCGGAGCGCAGCAGGTCTCGCAGTGGGGTTTCGGAATTGCCAAAGAGGCAATTGCGAATGGCGCCGTCGGTAGTAAGGCGGGTGCGGTCGCAATCGCCGCAGAAGGGGTGGGTGACCGAGGCAATGATGCCCAGCGTGCCGCGCGTGCCGTCCGGAGCGCTGACCTCCCATAGGGCGGCGGGGGCGGAACCGCGTGGTTCGCGTGCCGGCGCCATAGAAAAGTGGGTGCGCAGGCGGGCGAGGATATCCTCGGCCGTGACCATGTCCTCGCGGCGCCACTGCTCGCGGGGACCAAGCGGCATCTGCTCGATGAAGCGGAGCTGGGCGCCGTGGTGGACGGCATAGTCCGCCAGTGGAACGATGTCTTCTTCGTTGACCCCGGGCATGACTACGGCGTTGATCTTGATGGGATGCAGGCCCGCGGCATCCGCGGCGGCGATGGCCTGCAACACGTGGTCGAGCCGATCGCGGCGGGTGAGCGCGGCGTAGCGCTCACGGTCGATGGTGTCGAGCGAGATATTGATGCGGTCGAGCCCGGCCGCGGCGAGGGCGCCGGCGCGCTTTTCCAAACCGAGTCCGTTGGTGGTCAGCGCAGTGGATGGGGAGCGGCCTTGGTCGGTGCGCAGCTGTTTGGTCGCGGCAATAATTTTCTCCAGCGACTTGCGCAGCAGGGGCTCGCCGCCGGTAAAGCGCACTTGGCGGATGCCTAGCTTGCCGACGCCTATCCGGATCAGCCGGATGGTTTCCTCATCGCTCAAGGTTTGCTCTGTGGGCATCCACTCCAAACCTTCGGCCGGCATGCAATAGGTGCAACGCAGGTTGCAGCGATCCGTGAGGGAGACGCGCAGGTCACGGGCTTGGCGTCCATAGCGATCCAGCAGTGCGCGCGTGCCATCAGCGGCCGGTGCAGGTAGATCCGCCGGCGGTTTCGCTCGGCCTACGGTAGGGAGGGGCAAGGAAACCACGGGCTGCTGGGAGGAAGAGGTCATTGGTGCCAGTCTAAGAGAGGGGACGAGGTACACCAAGCTGCAACGGCGACTGACGCGAATTTATTCCTAGTTTTCCCGGCTTAAATCGGCGGCGCCGGTGACGTCGAGCCGCTGGGATTCACCCGGGCCCTTGAGCCGGATGATGTTGTACTCGCCCTCTGCCAGGTGGGCGCGCAAATCTTTCTTATCGAATTTGCCCACGGATGTCTTATCGATGGACTTCACAAAGGTCCAATACTCCGGCAGCATCCAGCTCGGCAGTTCCTTGCGCATGCTGGCGCGCAGGCGCTCCGCAGTCTCGATGGTGGGTGAGGCGCCCTCGGCCAATACGGTGACGGCGAGTGGGCGCTCGACCCATTGCTTATCGGGGTAGCCAATGACGGCGGCCTCGACGACAAGCTCGTCGGACATGATGAGGTTTTCTAGCTGCACGGAATAGATCCATTCGCCGCCGGAGCGAATGACATCGCGGGCGCGGTCCTCCACGGTAAGGAAGCCGTCCTTGGTAACAGAGCCGACGTCGCCAGTGCGCAGCCAGCCATCGGCGGTGAACTTATCCTCCGCGGCCTCGACTTGTTTGCCGCGGAATTCGGAGGCGATTTCGCCCGGCTCAGCGGTGGGCGAGTGGTAGTAGGAACCGGTGACCAGGTTACCGCGCACCTGCAGCTCGCCGGCATTGCGGTCGGTGCGAGCGACGACTTGCCCGTCGTTGACTACGCGGTATTCCAGTGAGGCGGGGATGCGGCCTTGGGATACGCGGTAGGCCCAGCGGGTATCGCCGGAGGCGCCCTGGGGCGGGCGGGCAACGCTGCCTACGGTGGAGGTTTCCACCATGCCCCACACGTGGACCACATCGACGCCGTAGCGCTCCTCCCACATCTTGATCAGCGTCGGCGGGACGGGGGAGCCGCCGGCGTAGATCTCGGTGAGCGTCATGCGCTCTGGTGGATGGTGCATGTAGTGGACAAAGAGCTGAATCCAAATGGTGGGCACGCCGTGTGCCACGCGCGGAGAGGTAGCGGCGATGGCTTTGGCTAGGGTGGGGGCGGACACATCGGCGTCGGGAAGCACCAGCGGGGTGCCCGTCATGAAACAGGTGAAGGGAACGCCCCAGCTGAGCACGTGGCAGATAGGAATGCAGCACAGGAAGGTCTCGCCGTGGGTAATGCACAGCGAGTCTGAGGAACGCAGCTGCATGGCCTCCAAATAGAGAGACCGGTGTGAATACAGCACTCCCTTGGGCGCGCCCGTGGTGCCCGTGGAATAGCACAGCGCCGCGGCCGTGCGCTCATCTAGTTCGGGCCAGTCATAGACGGTAGAGCGGCCGTCGATAAGAGCCTCATAGGAATACACCTCAACCCCGCGGGGGAAAAGGTGAGCAAACTGCTGCGCTGGTTGGGCGCCGGTGATGATGACGCTTCCCACGGAGTCGGTGCCCACGAGCACCTTGCCTAGCTGCTGCGCCAAGCGGGGATCGCACACGATGGCGGAGACTTCCGCATGGTTAATAATGTGGCGGATCTGGTCATTCATCAGCTGCTTATTCAGCGGGGCAAAAATCGCGCCCTTGCAGGCGGTGCCGAACATTACCTCCAAGTGCTCGGCGCAATTCCACATAAAGCTGCCCACGCGCTCATCGCTGGTGATGCCCAATTCATCGTGAATGGCGTGGGCGAACGCGGCGGCGCGGGCAGCGATATCGCGGAAGGTAACTTCCTCGGCCGGATCGAATTCTGAGCCGGTGCCCTCACCGTGCCAGGTGGTAACCGTGGTGTCCCCGTGTACCGAGGCACCGTATTCCAAAATGCGGGTCAGGGAGAGGGGGATATCCATCATCGTGGAAAGCATGCCTCTACTGTAGCGGTGTCATGGTGCGGGCGTTGCTCCCTATGCGTTATACTTGTTCGCGACTGGTAGGAAACCGGAAAATTTTAGCTCCCCTTTCCTATGCATTCGGGCCCAGAGAAGTAGTTTTGCCCGCAGTCGTTTCTTGATTTCTTCCGGTTCGTGCACTCGCTGTGCGAAGTCTCCACAAGGACACGGAAGAGGCCTCATACTTATTGCCCGGCAGGACGCGCATGCGCCTTGGCACGAGGGCGAGAAGTCCTAGAAAAATACACATTGGCTTCCAGTGCAACGCCGCGAGCATAGGCTGCGGCGGCTCCCGCATAATCGGACCTGGTCAAGCAACGAAAGGATATCCGTGAGCGAAACGGACAACACCGCAGCACAGGATCTTGCATCCCTGAAGCTGCCGGAATTGCGCAAAATGGCCGCAGAGCGCGGCCTACGTGGTGTCTCTGCCCTGCGCAAGGGGGATCTCATCACCGCCATCAAGACCGGACAGGTTCCGCCTAAGGCCAAGGCCAAGGTGGAAAAGGCCGTTCAGGTAGAAAAGGCGGAGAAGCCTGAGAAAGCAGATAAGCCGCGCAAAAAGGCGCAGGAAGATGCGCCGCAGAAGGCGGAAAAGCAGGAAGAATCCGGCGAGAAGCAGGATAACCGCCAGCAGAGCTCTGGCGAGGAGCAGCGCTATGAATCGCGCTCCCAGGCCCGCCGCGCTCGCCGCAACCGGGCCCGCCGCCAAGAGCGTCAGGAGCGCCAAGAACGGCAAGAGCGCGAGGAGCGCAACCGCAACGAGGAGCAGGGCGGCGCTAAGGACAACCGCGACAATAGCTCCCAGGATGGCTCCGATAATCAGGGCGAGAAGAATGACCGCGGCGATAATAAGCAGCGCGGCAACCGCCACGAGGACAACAATAACCACGAGCGCGGCAACCGCCGTGGGCGCCGCAATCGCCGCAACCGCCGCGGCCGCGGAAATAACAATGACAATAATGGCGGCAATGATTTGCAGGTCCGCGAGGGCGATGAGCTGCAGGCTGTCGGCGGCATCTTGGACGTCGTAGACAATAATGTCGCTTTCCTGCGCACCACGGGCTACCGCGCCGCGGCTTCCGACGTCTTTGTCAACAACGGCATCGTCCGCCGCCTAGGTCTGCGCTCTGGTGACGCCATTACCGGTCAGGTCAAGGTTTCCGGCCCGACGCATACGCACGGCAATGGCCGCAACCGCCGCAAGTACAATCAGCTGGTGCAGGTCGATACCGTCAACGGCATTGATCCGGAAGGCGCAAAGCAACGCCCGCACTTTAATAAGCTGACCCCGCTGTACCCGAATAAGCGCCTGCGTTTGGAAACGGATCCGAAGATCCTCACCACCCGCGTCATTGACCTCATCATGCCGATTGGTAAGGGCCAGCGCGCGCTTATCGTCTCCCCGCCAAAGGCCGGCAAGACGACGATTCTGCAGAATATCGCCAACGCGATTTCTACCAATAACCCGGAGTGCTACCTCATGGTCGTCCTCGTAGACGAGCGCCCTGAGGAAGTTACGGACATGCAACGCTCCGTCAACGGTGAGGTAATTGCCTCCACCTTTGACCGCCCGCCATCAGAGCACACCTCCGTGGCGGAGCTGGCTATCGAGCGCGCCAAGCGCCTGGTGGAGCAGGGCAAGGACGTCGTGGTCCTGCTGGATTCCATTACCCGCCTCGGCCGTGCTTATAACAATTCCTCCCCGGCTTCTGGCCGCATTCTCTCCGGCGGTGTGGACTCCAATGCGCTCTACCCGCCAAAGCGTTTCCTGGGTGCCGCCCGCAATATCGAAGAGGGTGGTTCGCTGACGATTATCGCCACCGCCATGGTGGAGACCGGCTCTACCGGCGATACCGTCATCTTCGAGGAATTCAAGGGCACGGGCAACGCCGAACTGAAGCTGGACCGTGGCATCTCTGAGCGTCGCGTCTTCCCGGCGGTGGACGTCAACCCGTCCGGTACTCGTAAGGACGAGCTGTTGCTCGTTCCAGAGGAAGCACGCATCATGACCAAGCTGCGTCGCATCCTCTCCGCCCTGGACTCCCACCAGGCCATTGACCTGCTCATTAAGCAGCTGAAGAAGACCCGCTCCAATGGCGAGTTCTTGATGCAGGTGGCCTCCTCGGCCCCGATGGCTGCGGATAAGGATGAAGAAGATTATGTCTAATCAGGTTTCGCTCGTTGATGACATCGTGTCCGAGTACCAAGGCATTGAGATGCAGATGGGCGATCCGGAGGTTGCCGGCGACCAGAAGCAATTCCGCAAGCTCTCCAAGCGCTACGCGGAACTGCGTCCCATCATCATGGTCAATGATGAGCTCACTCAGGCTCGCGAGGACCTCGCCGACGCCAAGGAGATGGCCTATGAGGACCATGACTTCCAGGAGGAAGCGGATCGCCTAGAAAAGTCCGTGGAGAGCTTGGAAGAAAAGCTCGCTGACCTGCTCGCGCCGCGCGATGAGCAGGATTCCGAGGACATCATTATGGAAATCAAGGCCGGCGCGGGCGGCGAAGAAGCGGCCCTCTTTGCCGGCGACTTGGCCCGCATGTACGAGCGTTATGCGGACAAGACGGGCTTTAATTGGGAGGTCTTGGGCCTCAATGAGTCCGATTTGGGCGGTGTGAAGGATATGACCATTTCCTTCCGCTCCAAGTCCCCGTCGCGCGATGGAGCCTGGTCCGTATTCAAGTTTGAGGGCGGCGTGCACCGCGTGCAGCGTGTTCCGGTTACCGAGTCCCAGGGTCGCATTCAGACCTCTGCCGCCGGCGTGCTGGTCTACCCGGAGCCGGAAGAGGTCGAGTCCGTCAATATCGATGACAAGGATATTCGCGTCGATGTCTACCGTTCTTCCGGTAAGGGCGGTCAGGGCGTGAACACCACCGACTCCGCGGTGCGTATTACCCACCTGCCTACTGGGCTTATCGTGACCTGCCAGAAGGAGCGTTCCCAGATTCAGAATAAGGCGCGTGCGCTGCAGGTTCTGCAGGCCCGTCTGGATCAAATGGAGCGCGAGGCGCGCGAGGCTGAGGCCGGCGAGCAGCGCGCCTCTCAGGTGCGCACCATGGACCGTTCCGAGCGCATCCGCACCTATAACTGGCCGGAAAACCGCATTACGGATCACCGCATTGGTTACAAGGCTAATAACTTGGATTCCGTGTTGAACGGTGACATGCATGACCTTATTAAGGCCCTGCAGGACCAAGAGCGCGCTGAGCGCCTCGAGGCCGAGGGGTAACTCAGCGTGGATAACACGTATGGACGGGCGCTGCGCCGCGGGGTGCAGCGCCTTCGTGCTGCCGGGGTGGCCAGCCCTGAATGGGATGCACGCATCATGGCCGCGCACCTAATCCACTGCGGCCACATGGATATCCCGCTCGATCAGTCTCCTATGCCCGGCTTCGACGTGGCCTTTGATGCACTGCTGCGCCGCCGGGAGGCCCGCGAGCCTTTGCAGTACGTACTAGGCAGCGCCTGGTTCGGCCCGCTGGAGCTCAAGGTGGGCCCGGGCGTGTTTATCCCGCGGCCGGAAACCGAGGTTATGGCGGACTGGGCGGTGCGCAATGCCGAAGGCCCGCGGCTGGTTGATTTGTGCACCGGCACGGGCGCGTTGGCGCTCTACCTCCACCACTATCTACCTGACGCGCAGGTGAAGGCAGTGGAGCTTGCCGACGCCGCCTTGGCCTACACTCAAGCCAATACCCATAACACCGGGGTAGAGGTCATCCAGGCTGACGCCACGGCCGACGATACCTTGGCGGACTGGAATGGGACCGTGGACCTCCTCGTGACTAACCCGCCCTATGTGCCGGAGACCCCGGATCTTGAACCGGAGGTATATCACGACCCGCATAACGCGGTCTTCGCCGGGGCGGATGGGATGGGGGTCATCACCGGCCTTATCCCGACCATTGCGCGCCTTGTGCGCCCAGGCGGCAAGGCGGCCATCGAACACGACGATTCCACGAGCGAGGCCGTACAATCCGCATTGGCCCGACACGGCGGCTTTAAACAGATCGCCCCGCTGCAAGACCTGACGGGAACGCCCCGGTTTGTCACTGCGGTGCGCGGGGTAGACTAAGACACCATTGAGGGCAAGAAGGGGAAAAGATTATGCAAGGAAAGATTTTTAACTGCGCCAACGATGCCGAGCGCGAAGAGGGCATGAACATTGCGGTCAAGGCTGCGCAATCCGGTCGCCTTGTGGTCATGCCCACCGATACGCTCTATGGCCTCGGCTGCGATGCCTTTGATAACGATGCCGTAGCCAACCTCTTGGCCACCAAGCAACGCGGCCCGGATATGCCGGTGCCGGTATTGGTGGGTTCCTGGGATACCGTTCGCGGTCTGGTTGCTTCCTATACCGATACCGCGCGTGACTTGGTGGAGGCCTTCTGGCCCGGTGGTCTGTCCATCGTCGTTCCGCAAGCGCCGTCGCTGCCGTGGAACCTCGGCGATACCCGCGGCACCGTGATGCTGCGCATGCCATTGCACCCCATTGCCATCGAGTTGCTGCGCGAGGTTGGCCCCATGGCAGTGTCCTCCGCCAATATTTCTGGCCACCAGCCGCCGACCACGGCACTTATGGCCAAGCAGCAGCTTGGTAAAGCCGTGACGGTTTACTTGGATGCGGGAGAGACGGCCGTCGGCAAGCCGTCGACCATCATTGATCTCTCCGGCGAGCGCCCGTACCTGCTGCGCGAAGGAGCGCTCTCGGCCGAGGAAATCGGCGAGGTTATTGGCGTCGACGCGCAGACCCTGCGAACCCGCCCACAGGCTTAAGGGGGAATTCGCGTGAGCGGCAGTGGTGTCCCGCTGCGCGAGCTGGCCCTCGTCATCCTCGTCGCAGCAGCATTTACGTATCTCACCACCGGTGTGGTGCGCTCCTTTTTGGTGCGCACCGGCCGCGTGGCGGAGATTCGACTGCGCGACGCCCACACACAGCCCACCCCGCGCATGGGTGGGGTGGCCATGTTTACCGGCTTCGTGGCGGCGATATTCCTCGCAGCCCAGCTTCCAGCCTTGACTCGGGGCTTTATGCCCGTCACTCCGGAGATGAATGCGGTGCTCTGGGCGGCCTTGGCACTCGTGCTCGTCGGAGTGGTTGATGACTTGGTGGAACTGAGTGCCATAGTGAAGCTTTTTGGTCAGCTCTTTGCGGCCACCTTGATGAGCGGGCTGGGCCTTACCTGGACGCTGCTTTTCATTCCTTTTGGCGGCGGTACCACGGTCGTCCTCGACCAATTGCAAAGTACCCTGCTTACCGCATTCTTTACCGTTCTGCTCATCAATGCCATTAACTTTGTTGACGGCCTCGATGGTCTAGCGGCAGGCCTTGGCATGATTGCGGGCGGGGCAATTCTGGTATTTTCTTTGACGGTTCTCCACGACCAAGGCGGTGCAGTCTCGGCCTACCCACCGGCCATTATCAGCGCTGCCCTGGTGGGAATGTGCGCTGGATTCTTGCCGCATAACTTCGAACCGTCTCGCATCTTCATGGGCGATTCTGGCTCGATGCTTATTGGTCTTTTGCTCGCTGCGGCCTCGACTTCCGCGTCTGGCAAGATTAACATGTCGCTTTATGGCACGGTGGACATTGTCGCCTTGATGTCGCCCATCATTGTGGTGGTCGCAGCAGTGTTTATTCCAGTCCTAGACCTTGTCTGGGCGGTGATTCGCCGTCTGTCTCAAGGGCGCTCGCCGTTTGCTGCAGATAAGGCGCACATCCATCACCGCCTACTCTCGCTCGGCCATACTCACCGCCGGACTGTGCTGGTCCTTTACCTGTGGGTCTCCGCCGTGGCCTTCGGCGCGGTGTCCTTTTCCATCGTGCCCGCGCCGGTGGCCATCGGCGTCACCATCGTTGCCTTGGTCCTTGCGTTTGCGGCGACCCTGGTACCTTTGCGGCAAGGAAAGATTGGCCCCGCTGTGCGGGAGACTGTCGTGGTGAAGGAATCCGAGCCCACGTGAGGTAGGGTGTGTAGCCGTGAGTGAAGCACAAGCGACTACGCAACCCTCGGAATTTGATGACCACCGCCGTCCTATGCAAAGGGCGGTCAAGCTGGGTGGTCTTGCCCTGCTGGTTATTACGGTGGTCTCCTTAGCCGTTTGGGGCGGTATCAGTGGCCTGCCCGGTATTTGGGGAGTCCTAGTCGGTGCCGCTATCGGTGGCGGCTTCGTCTTATTTACCGCCTTGTCGGTCCTGCTGACTGCCAATACCACTCCTGCCAACACCATGGCCGTGGTGCTGGGCGGTTGGCTGCTCAAGGTCATCGTCTTGGTCATGGTGCTTCTCGTAATCCGAGATATGGATTTCTATGACAACGTGGCGCTGTTCGTGACCGTGATGCTGGCCCTTTTTGCCACTTTGGGCACGGAGGTATGGGCCGTCGTTACCTCGCGGGTCACCTACGTCTCGTAGCAGGCAAGTGGCCTTTGTACGGGCCCACCGCTTTTCCTTAAGGAAAGGTGGTGGGCCCTTTTGCTCTGTGTGCATGCAATCGTTTCTGTTGGGGTTACCCCCGTCAAGGTGGGGAAATAGGCCAGTGTGATGAACTCCACGTAGCAGGATTTCGGCAGAATGTGGCCTTTTTGTTGTGAATTTGTGGCGGAATTGAGCCTGCAGTGGCGAAACTAGGGCCGTTAGTGGCCCCCCACGTGCGAAAACTCTTGATCTAACTGATACGCTTTTCTTCGGGTTACCGCGGGCTAGCGCAAAAGCTGGCTTTCGCAGCGGTGAATCCCTGTCTTGCGCACGCTGATGTGCGACGGAGTCCGTGTGTGAGGCAGAGAGTTTGAGACGTCCATCGCACCACACGGCCTTCGACAAGCTGTGTGGCCCGAACACGGGAGAGAACGCTGAGCGTTACAACATTGGCCATGAAGGGTAGCTTCCACGCACCCGAACTGGACCCAGAATTTTTCCCGGGGCACGTAACCGAAGATGGCGGAGTCGTTGACCTCTGGTTGAGCGATTTTGCCAACGGTTGGTTCGCTTTGGATCGCATCATGCTCGTTCGCCTTCTGATGGCGGCCGTGCTGGTGCTCCTATTTGTTGTCGCCTTCAGGAACCCCAAGCTGGTTCCTAAAGGAATTCAAAACGTAGGCGAGCATGCGATTGACTTCGTGCGAGTTCAGATCGCAGAAGACATCTTGGGCAAGAAGGAAGGACGTCGCTTCCTTCCACTTTTGGCCTCTATCTTCTTTGCAGTTTTGTTCTGGAACCTCACAACTATTGTGCCGGGTCTGAACATTTCTCCGAACGCCCGTATCGGTATGCCAATCGTCTTGGCAGCTGTTGCGTATATCGCCATGATTTACGCCGGCGCTAAGCGCTATGGCTTTGGCAAGTTCATCAAGTCCTCGGTGGTTATTCCTAACCTGCCGCCGGCCTTGCACATTCTTGTCGTGCCGATTGAGGCATTCTCTACGTTTGTTATGCGCCCAGTCACCCTGGCTCTTCGTCTTATGGCGAACTTCCTGGCTGGCCACCTCATTTTGGTCCTGTTGTACTCGGCTACGAACTTCTTCTTCTTCCAGTTCAACGCCTGGACCGCAGTGGGTGGCTTGACCCTGGTCGCAGCGGTTCTGTTCACGCTTTACGAGCTTATCGTCATCTTCCTGCAGGCATACATCTTTGCCCTGCTGACGGCGGTATACATCGAATTGTCGTTGCATGCAGATTCGCACTAACAACAACGCGAACCTCGCGGTTAACTAAATACCCCAAAATCAAACCAACACCGCCCCGCAGGACACTCCCGCGGGATATACATTGAAAGGGAACGACTTTCACATGAACGAGATCATCCTGGCTCAGGACGCAGCAACCACCTCCTTCGACGGCCTTCAGTCCCTCGGCTACGGCCTGGCCACCATCGGCCCGGGCCTGGGCATCGGCATCCTCGTTGGCAAGACCGTTGAGGGCATGGCACGCCAGCCTGAGATGGCCGGCCAGCTGCGTACCACCATGTTCCTGGGTATCGCCTTCGTTGAGGCACTTGCCCTCATCGGCCTCGTTGCAGGCTTCCTGTTCTAAAGAACGCTTTACACAAGTAAATCGAACTTTAAGAACGGAGTCCCATGAACAACGTCATTTACTACCTTGCAGCAGAAGGAAGTGAGCACCTGCCGCTGGAGAGCGGCAACTCCATCCTCCTGCCCAAGATGTACGACTTAGTCTGGTCAATCATTCCGTTCGCCATCATCTTGCTGATTTTCGCGAAGTTCGTTCTTCCGAAGTACAGCCAGATGCTGCAGGAGCGTGAAGACCGGATCGAGGGCGGCTTGAAGCGTGCCAAGGCTCAGCAGGCCGAGGCTAAGGCTGCTCTGGAAAAGTACAATGCTCAGCTGGCCGATGCCCGTGCAGAGGCAGCCGAGATCCGCGAGCAGGCGCGCGAGCGCGGTAAGCAGATTGAGGCCGAGGCTAAGACCAACGCGGAAGAAGAGTCCCGCCGCATCGTCGCCAATGGCGAGAAGCAGCTGGAGGCTTCCCGCTCGCAGGTTGTTACTGAGCTGCGTTCCGAAATGGGCCAGAACTCCATCAACCTGGCGGAGAAGATTCTGGGCGGCGAGCTTTCCGACGCCTCTAAGAAGTCCTCCACCATTGATGGCTTCTTGTCCGAGCTCGACTCTGTGGCACCGGCCGGAAAGTAGGCAACTATGAAGGCAGCTAGCCGCGAAGCACTCGCAACCTCACAAACCCGCTTGGATGAGATCCTGGGAGGCGACAACAATGTCGCGACCGCCGCGCAGGCGGGCCTGGATATCTTCGAGGTTGTCGATGTCTTGGATGCAGACCGCGAATTGCGCGTCGCATTCACCGATATCGCCGCCCCGAGCGAGGCACGCAAGTCCCTGGCTGAGACCCTGTTTGGCTCCAAGATTTCCGATGGCGCATTGCGCATCATCCAGGAAGCTGCGGCCGCACAGTGGTCCACCCCGAAGGACTTTGTCAAGGGCTTGGTGTCCCTGGGCCGCCGCGCACTGCTGCGTGGTGCTGAGGCGCAGGGTCAGCTGGGCCAGGTAGAAGACGAGCTCTTCCGCCTGTCCCAGATTCTTGACCGTGAGGGCGAGCTCACCCAGCTGCTTTCCGACCGAACTGCTGATTCCGCCCGCAAGCGCGGATTGCTGGCAAACGTGCTCTACGGCAAGGTCACGATGTTTACTGAGGCCCTGGTGCTTCAGTCCATCTCCCGCCCAGAGCAGAACCCGATCGATGACGTAGCCGCTCTGGCTGATTCTGCAGCTGACCTGCAGGACCGGACCATTGCGCGCGTTACCGCAGCGGGTGAACTAAACGAAGGTCAGCAAGCAGTACTCGCTGAGAAGCTGGGCAAAATTTATGGTCGTGCGATGTCCATTCACTCTGAGGTTGACACCAGCCTCCTCGGTGGCATGCGCATCCGCGTCGGCGATGAAGTCATTGATGGCTCCACGGCAGGCAAGATTGCCCGCCTGCGTGCCCAGATGGCGTAGCCGAAACGACAGAAACGATTTAAGTAAGTGCTGGAAGATACTACCGAGAGCAGGAAGAACATGGCGGAGCTGACGATCTCCTCCGACGAGATCCGTAGTGCGATTGCGAACTACACCTCGAGCTACTCCGCGGAGGCCTCCCGTGAGGAGGTCGGCGTGGTCATTTCGGCAGCTGACGGTATTGCGCAGGTTTCTGGCCTGCCGTCCGTTATGGCGAATGAGCTGCTCGAGTTCCCAGGCGGCGTGATTGGCGTCGCACAGAACCTTGACACTAACTCGATCGGTGTCGTGGTCCTGGGCAACTTCGAGTCCCTCAAGGAGGGCGACGAGGTTAAGAGGACCGGCGAGGTTCTCTCCATCCCAGTGGGCGAGGAATTCCTCGGCCGCGTAATTAACCCATTGGGTCAGCCGATCGACGGCATGGGCCCAATCAACGCTGAAGAGGAGCGCGTCCTCGAGCTGCAGGCACCATCCGTGCTGCAGCGCCAGCCGGTTGAAGAGCCAATGCAGACCGGCATCAAGGCTATCGACGCAATGACCCCGATCGGCCGCGGCCAGCGCCAGCTGGTCATCGGTGACCGTAAGACCGGTAAGACCGCGGTCTGCATCGATACCATTTTGAACCAGAAGGCTAACTGGGAGTCCGGCGACAAGGACAAGCAGGTACGCTGCATCTACGTCGCTATCGGCCAGAAGGGCTCGACCATCGCTGGTGTGCGTCGCACCCTTGAGGAGCACGGTGCACTGGATTACACCACCATCGTGGCCGCACCGGCTTCCGATTCCGCCGGCTTCAAGTGGCTAGCGCCGTTCTCCGGTGCAGCGCTGGGCCAGCACTGGATGTACCAGGGCAACCACGTCTTGGTAATCTACGATGACTTGACCAAGCAGGCTGAGGCCTACCGTGCCATTTCCTTGCTGCTGCGCCGTCCGCCGGGACGCGAGGCATACCCAGGCGATGTGTTCTACCTGCACTCCCGCCTGCTGGAGCGTGCTGCAAAGCTTTCCGACGACATGGGTGCCGGCTCCATGACCGCCCTGCCGATCATCGAGACCAAGGCAAACGACGTCGGCGCCTTCATTCCGACTAACGTCATTTCCATTACTGACGGCCAGGTCTTCTTGGAGTCCGACCTGTTCAACCAGGGCGTTCGCCCGGCTATTAACGTCGGTGTTTCCGTCTCCCGTGTCGGTGGCGCTGCACAGACCAAGGGCATGAAGAAGGTCGCCGGTAACCTGCGTCTGGACCTGGCTTCCTACCGTGACCTGCAGGCCTTCGCGGCATTCGCATCTGACCTTGATGCTGCCTCCAAGGCTCAGTTGGAGCGCGGTTCCCGTCTGGTCGAGCTGCTGAAGCAGTCGGAGTCCTCCCCGCAGCCGGTGGAGTACCAGATGGTGTCCATCTACCTCGCCGAGGCTGGCATCTTCGACGTCGTTCCCGTTGAAGACGTCCGCCGCTTCGAGGACGAGGTGCACGAGTACCTCAATGCCAATACCCCAGAGGTCTTTGAGCAGATTTCCGGCGGCAAGCCGCTGACCGATGAGTCCAAGGACGCATTGGTTGCGGCAGCTAAGGACTTCCAGCCGACCTTCCGCACCTCCGAGGGCCACAACCTAGGCTCCGAGGCGCCGGTAGAGCCGTTGGATGAAAGCGACGTAAAGAACACCGAGCTCAACGTCTCCCGCAAGACGGCTAAGTAGAGTTCAGAACTCAAAACTAACCGTCTAGATTAAAGAAGGGAGGAGAAACGATGGCTACTCTTCGCGAACTACGTGACCGCATCCGGTCCGTCAATTCGACTAAGAAGATCACCAAGGCCCAGGAGCTCATTGCTACCTCGCGCATTACCAAGGCGCAGGCTAGGGTAGAGGCCTCACAGCCGTACGCGGCTGAGATGACCAGCATGATGAACAAGCTGGCTGCGGCTTCTACGTTGGAGCATGACATGCTGCGTGAGCGTGAAGACGGAAACGTCGCCGCCATCCTCGTGGTCACTTCTGACCGCGGTATGTGCGGTGGCTACAACAACAACGTCTTCAAGAAGGCGGCACAGCTGCAAGCTCTCCTGGAAAGCAAGGGCTACGAGGTAGTTCGCTACGTTACCGGTAATAAGGGCATCGGCCACTACAAGTTCCGCGAGGACGAGGTAGTTGGCAGCTGGGGCGGTTTCTCTCAGGATCCTACCTGGGAGACCACCCACGATGTGCGCCGTCACTTGATTGATGGCTTTGTTGCTGGTTCTCATGGCACTACTAAGGGCCGCGACGGCCTGCATGCGCAGGGTGAGGGCGCCGGTGTACGTGGCTTTGACCAGGTACACGTTGTCTACACTGAGTTTGAGTCCATGCTGACCCAGACTGCGCGTGCTCAGCAGCTGTTGCCAGTTCAGCCGGTTATTCAGGATGAGGAGTATCACCTCGGTGAATCCGCTCTGACTGACTCCGAGTCTGCGGACGATGTCGCCGCAGGATTCGAGTTTGAGCCAGACGCAGATACGCTGATGGAAGCGCTGCTTCCGCAGTACGTCTCGCGTATCCTGTTTGCCATGTTCTTGGAAGCTTCTGCTTCCGAGTCCGCTGCACGCCGTACAGCTATGAAGTCTGCTACTGACAACGCAACCGAGATGGTCGAGGACCTCTCTCGCGTGGCTAACCAGGCCCGTCAGGCACAGATTACCCAGGAAATTTCAGAGATCGTCGGTGGCGCTGGCGCGCTATCTGACAGCGCAGAAAGTGACTAGATTATGACTACAGCTCTGCAAGAGCAGAATGCACAGTCTTCGGCAGTCGCCGGTCGTGTCGTGCGCGTCATCGGTCCGGTTGTGGACGTGGAATTCCCACGTGAGGCACTGCCGGCCCTGTACAACGCACTGCACGTCGACATTAAGCTCGAAGCTGTTGCAAAGACCGTCACCCTCGAGGTCGCTCAGCACCTCGGTGACAACCTTGTCCGTACCGTGTCCATGGCACCCACCGACGGCCTCGTCCGCGGTGCCGAGGTCATCGACTCCGGAAAGCCAATTTCCGTGCCGGTCGGCGACGTCGTCAAGGGCCACGTCTTCAACGCCCTCGGTGACTGCCTCGACGAGCCGGGTCTCGGCCGCGATGGTGAGCAGTGGGGCATCCACCGCGAGCCGCCAGCGTTCGACCAGCTTGAGGGTAAGACCGAGATTCTGGAGACCGGCATTAAGGTCATTGACTTGCTGACCCCGTACGTTAAGGGCGGCAAGATTGGCCTCTTCGGCGGCGCAGGTGTGGGTAAGACCGTTCTCATTCAGGAGATGATTACCCGTATCGCCCGTGAGTTCTCCGGTACCTCCGTCTTCGCCGGTGTCGGCGAGCGTACCCGTGAGGGCACCGACCTCTTCCTGGAGATGGAAGAGATGGGCGTGCTGCAAGATACCGCACTTGTCTTCGGCCAGATGGATGAGCCGCCAGGAGTCCGTATGCGCGTGGCTCTGTCCGGCCTGACTATGGCGGAGTACTTCCGCGATGTGCAGAACCAGGACGTGCTGCTGTTCATCGACAACATCTTCCGTTTCACCCAGGCCGGCTCTGAGGTTTCGACCCTGCTGGGTCGTATGCCTTCCGCTGTGGGCTACCAGCCAACCCTGGCTGATGAGATGGGTGTCCTGCAGGAGCGCATTACCTCGACCAAGGGCCGTTCCATTACGTCCCTGCAGGCCGTTTACGTTCCTGCCGATGACTACACCGACCCGGCTCCAGCAACGACGTTCGCTCACCTGGACGCCACCACCGAGCTGGACCGTGCTATTGCTTCCAAGGGTATTTACCCAGCAGTGAACCCGCTGACCTCTACCTCTCGTATCCTCGAGCCGGGTATCGTTGGCGAGAAGCACTACGAGGTTGCACAGCGCGTCATCGGTATTCTGCAGAAGAACAAGGAACTCCAGGACATCATCGCCATCCTTGGTATGGACGAGCTGTCCGAGGAGGATAAGGTCACCGTTCAGCGTGCCCGCCGTATCGAGCGCTTCTTGGGCCAGAACTTCTTCGTCGCACAGAAGTTCACCGGCCTGCCGGGCTCTTACGTGCCGCTGTCTGAGACCATCGATGCTTTCGAGCGCATCTGCGATGGCGAGTTTGACCACTACCCAGAGCAGGCTTTCAACGGCTTGGGTGGTTTGGACGACGTCAAGGCTGCATACGAGAAGTTGAACGAGAAGTAGGGAGAGGCACATGGCTGACATCACCGCCGAATTGGTTTCCGTCGAGCGCCTGCTGTGGTCTGGACAGGCCTCCATGGTCACGGCTGAGACCACCGAGGGTGAGATCGGCGTGCTTCCCGGTCACGAGCCAATGATCGGTCAGCTGATCGATAATGGCGTGGTGACCATCCACCCAGTGGACGGCGAGCGCCGCGTCGCCGCCGTGCAGGGTGGTTTCCTCTCCGTTACCCAGGACAAGATTACCGTCCTCGCTGATTGGGCCATCTGGTCCGATGAGGTGGATGAGGAGAAGGCTCAGAAGGATGTCGCTTCTGAGCACGAGCTCACCAAGTCCCGTGGCGAGGCCGCACAGCGTGCAGTTCGCCGCGCCAAGGCTTAATACCTTGGATTGGTAGGAGAGGGCAGCAATAGCCGCCCTTCCTGCTCTCTTAAGGCGCATCGGTTTATAGCCGGTGCGCCTTCTTCGTTTTTTCTTTGCCTATTCTTATTGGCATACTGGGACCGCTAGGCGCTACAATTCAAGAAATCAGTATCTCCACAGAGCGAGGATGGCGTGAATTAGCCCATGAATTCAACGTTTGTTGCAGTGCTTCTGTGGGCCTTCGGAGTGGCCCTGTTATTAGTCCTCTTTTTGGCGGCGCTCCGGTTTTTTACTATCCGCTCTCGCGGTACCTCTGTGCTTTTGCGCCGTTATCCTGCCAGAAACTCCCTTTCCTGGCGCCATGGTTCGTTGCGTTATGAAGGCGAATTTGTGGAGTATTTCAAGCTCCGTTCTGTCTCTCCGCGCTGCGATCTGCGCATCAATCGCCTCGACATCGAAGTAGTAAGCACCCGCCCGCTTGATGATGACGAGGCTTCTTTTATGTCCGCTGCCACCGAGGTCGTTCGCTTTCGGGCCAAGGGGAAAGAATATGAGCTGGCGTCCGACGCACACGGCATCATGGCCTTCGGGGCGTGGGTAGAAGCCGCTCCATCAAAGCGCCAGCAGCGCTTTGACTTCCGGGAATTGCGCGAGCGTGCTACCCGTCAATCCAAACGATAACTCCACCCGCTAGGGTAGAGAACATGCGTTTAGTAATCGCCCGATGCTCAGTAGATTACGTGGGCCGCTTGGATGCCCACCTGCCGATGGCAGACCGCCTGCTCATCGTCAAAGCGGACGGTTCCGTGTCCGTACATGCCGACGACCGCGCTTATAAGCCGCTTAACTGGATGACACCCCCGTGCACCCTGAAGGAGTCAGCGATTGAGGACCTCGACGGGGAAGACACCGGCGAAGTTTTGTGGCTGGTGGAAAACCCCAAGGGCGAGCAGTTGCGTATCACCATTGCTGAGATTCATGAAGAAATCTCCTATGAGATGGGCGAGGATCCAGGCCTAGTCAAGGATGGCGTCGAAGCTCACTTACAAGAGCTCTTGGCGGACCAGATTGATACCTTGGGCGAGCGCTACACTTTGGTGCGCCGCGAATATCCCACGGCCATCGGTCCTGTGGATATTATGGCTAAGGATGAGAACAATAATAACGTCGCCATCGAGGTAAAACGCCGCGGTGGCATTGATGGCGTAGAACAGTTGACACGGTATCTAGAGCTGCTTAACCGCGATGAGCTTCTCGCCCCTGTGTCCGGTGTATTTGCGGCCCAGGAAATCAAGCCGCAAGCTCGTACCTTGGCTGAGGACCGCGGCATTCGGTGCGTCGTACTGGATTACCAAGAGCTGCGTGGGCTTGAGTCTAATGAATTGCGGCTGTTCTAATGCCACGGCGGAATAGGCGTAAACCCTTAGAAGTTCGATCCCTACCTAAGGACGGCTCAACCTTCCTGGGCTCGCAAACGGTCGAGGGACCAAGCTGGACGCACGGCGAACCCTACGTCATGCGGCATATCGGTTCTGCTCGCGCTCAGAAGTACTACTTGTGCCCTGGCTGTAACCAAAACATTCCGCCCGGGGTGGCGCACATCGTCGCCTGGCCGCGGGACGTGGGCCGCCAGGGCGACGATCGCCGGCATTGGCACCGCCACTGCTGGGAGCGTAGGTAGACTAGCGGGCATGATTGTTGCATTTTCTGTAGCCCCTGCGGTGGTCAATAATGACTCCCAAGAAATGGCCGATGCCGTGTCCGAGGCTGTTCGCGTGGTCCGCGAATCCGGCCTGCCCAACGAGACTAATGCCATGTTCACCTTGCTAGAAGGCGAATGGGACGAGGTCTTTGACACGATTAAAAAGGCCACTGATGCAGTGCGTGCGGTTTCCCCACGCACTTCTTTGGTAGTCAAGGCCGATATTCGCGAAGGCGTAACTAATCAGCTAACGGACAAAGTGGATGCGGTTAACCGCCGCCTTGCAAAGGAGGACTAGATGACTTCACCAAATAATGCTTATGTAGGAGGAGCGCTCGACCTCAGCCAGGTCAAGGCGCGAGCCGAGGCTCGGCAGAAGGCGCAGGAATCGCCGCAGACAAGTGCCGGCGGCGTCCAGCCCTTCTTCACGGTGACCGAGGCCAACTTCGATCAAGATGTGGTTCGCCGGTCTACGGAAGTTCCGGTCGTGGTCCTCATCGGTACTGCTCGCTCTACCCAGTCGGAGCAGTTGAAGACTGACCTTGCGGATTTGGCCGCGCAAGGAAACTTGAGCTTCTTGGTTGCTTACGTGGATGCGGATGCTACTCCGCAGGTTGCGCAGGCCTTTGGTGTTAAGAATCTGCCGACAGTCGTGGCCTTGGGCGCTGGGCAGCCACTGACGAACTTTGAGGGTGCGCAACCCAAAAACGCCCTAAAACAATGGGTCGATACCCTGGTGCAAAATGTTGGACCACAGCTGAAGGGCCTGCAAGGCAATGAGGCATCGGAACAGCCACAAGAGGAAGAAGAGGATCCGCGTCTCCAGGAAGCAGAAAGCTTCTTGAACGCCGGTGACTTTGATGGCGCTCTCAACGTCTACAACTCCATCTTGGAATCCGAGCCCGATAATGTGCAGA
This sequence comes from Corynebacterium marquesiae, assembly GCF_030229635.1. Classification (NCBI taxonomy): domain Bacteria; kingdom Bacillati; phylum Actinomycetota; class Actinomycetes; order Mycobacteriales; family Corynebacteriaceae; genus Corynebacterium; species Corynebacterium marquesiae. The sequence continues at coordinate 139,426 of NZ_JASPII010000001.1, read as the reverse complement.
TCAAACAGGCGCGCGACACCACAGTCTTGCTCCAGCGCCTCGATCCTGCCAACCAGACCGAAGACCCGATTGCGGCCGCGGAAGGGGATAAAGGGGACGTCGATAAGCAAATGCGAGCTGCCGACGCCGAGGTGGTAGCCGGAGCCCCAGAAAAGGCCTTTGATCGCCTCATCGAGACGATGAAGACAACAGCTGGTGATGAGAAAGCGCACGTGCGCGAGCGCCTGCTGGAGCTCTTTGGCCTTTTTGAGGGGAATGACCCGCGCGTGATGGAAGCTCGCACCAAGCTGGCAAGTGCCTTGTACTAGCTCGGTAGTATAAAAGCATGACTTCAGTGCTTTTCCTGTGTAATACAAATCGCGGCAAGTCGCAGATGGCTGCGGCGCTAGCCGCCAAGCATGCGCCTGACTGGGATATTTACTCGGCTGGGGTGCAAACTACCCCGGAGCATACCCAGCAGGGCATCAATCAAGAAGCCAAAGCTTCCCTCGCGAAGGTGGGCGCAGAAATGACTGGTACCCCTGCTCTAGTGGATCCCCACCTGGCTGCCGCTGTCGACCACGTCATCGTAGTAGGTGATGCGAAATATGAGGGGCCAGCGCAGCGGTGGGACATCGAGGATCCTTCGCTGCGTGGTTTGGAGGGTGAAGAGCGCATGGACGCGTTGCGCGATGACATAGATGCTCGCGTAGCTGAGTTCGTGCGCGCCCAGCGATAATTCTCTATCCTTCCAGCACGTACCACTGCACGGAATTGGCCGGCAGATGCAGCGTCGTGGAGTTGTTCTCCACGCGGATGCGCTGGGGAAGTGGGTTCCCAGCGCCTTCGTAGACGGCGTCATCGGTGTTGAGCACCATCTGCCATTCGCCGTCCTGTGGAACCCAGAGGCCATAGTTGGGGATGGAAGAGCCAGAAAGGTTGCACACGGCGAGCAGAGCAGAGCCATCTGCACCGTAGCGGACGTAGCCTAGGACGTTATTGGTTGAGTCATCTGCCTTGACCCATTGGAAGCCATCCTGGTTGAAATCCTGGCTCCACAGTGCTGGGGTATCGCGGTAGACGAGGTTGATATCCCTTACGAGGCGCTTGATGCCCTGGTGCCATTCGCTGCCCCAACCGTCGAGGTTGCTCCAGTCCACGGAATACCCCTCGGCCCACTCGGTAGTCTGGCCAAACTCCTGGCCCATGAAGAGCAGGTTCTTGCCGGGGTGGGAGAACATGTAGCCATAGAGGGCGCGGAGGCCGGCGGCCTTATTCCAGTCGTCGCCAGGCATGCGCTCCCACAGCGAGCCTTTGCCGTGCACAACTTCGTCGTGGCTAAACGGGAGGACATAGCGCTCAGAATAGGCATAGACCATGGAGAAGGTGAGCTCGCCGTGGTGATAGGAACGGTGAATGGGCTCGTGCTTGAAGTACTCCAAGGTGTCATTCATCCAGCCCATATTCCATTTCAGGGAAAAGCCTAGGCCCTTTTCAGAGGTGGGGGCGGTAACGCCCGGCCAGGAAGTGGATTCCTCGGCAATGGTGAGTACGCCTGGATGCGTGCGGTTGAGGGTGGCGTTGGTTTCCTGCAGGAATTGCACGGCCTCCAGGTTCTCGCGCCCGCCATATTGGTTGGGCAGCCACTCATCGCGGGAGTAATCGAGGTAGAGCATGGAAGCCACGGCGTCTACGCGCAGGCCGTCGATGTGGAATTCTTCGGCCCAATACAGGGCGTTGGCCACGAGGAAATTGCGGACCTCATTGCGGCCGAAGTCAAAGACATAGGTGCCCCAATCGGCCTGCTCGCCGCGGCGGGGATCGGGGTGCTCGTAGAGAGCCTGGCCGTCAAAGCGACCCAGGGCCCAATCATCCTTGGGGAAGTGTGCGGGCACCCAGTCCACGATGACGCCGATGCCATTCTCGTGCAGGGCATTGACCAGCTCTCGGAATTCATCCGGCGAGCCCCAACGTGCAGACGGCGAGTAGTAGCCAGAGACTTGGTATCCCCAGGACCCGCCGAAAGGATGCTCGGCCACGGGCAAGAGCTCGACGTGGGTGAAACCGTGCTCCTTAAGGTATGGGATGAGATCCTCGCGCAAGCGGTTGTAGTTGGCGCCGATCTTCCATGAGCCGACGTGCACCTCATAGATGTTCATGGGCACATCGAGGTTGCCGGTACGCTTGTCCATCCAGGCAGAATCGGACCAGGCGAAACTGGTGGAATCCACGATAGAGTCCGTCTCCGGCGGGCAGGCGGTGCGCTTGGCTAGAGGATCGGCCTTGTCCTTGCGGCCCTCGTGGCTAAAGATGGCGAACTTATAGTGCTCGCCAGCACCGATGTCCGGAACAAAGACCTCCCATACGCCGGTAGAGCCGAGTGAACGCATCGGATAGTGGGTGGGGTTCCAGCCACAGAAATCGCCTACTACGGCAACGCCCTGGGCATTGGGTGCCCACACGGCAAAGGAGACGCCGGAAACGGTACCCATTTCGGTGTCATAAGAACGCAGGTTGGCGCCGAGGACATCCCAGAGGCGCTCGTGGCGGCCTTCCCCAATCAGGTGCAGATCCAGCGAGCCCACCGTGGGAAGGAAGTGATAGCCGTCTGCCACGGTGCGGGTAGGTGCCTCTGGATAGGAGATTTCTAAGCGGTAATCGCAGTTATCGCCAATTTCTGCCTCCCAGATGTCGTCGCCGACCAATTCCATGGACACGGATTGCGTGGGAGTGTGAAGCTGCACCTCGCAAGCGCCTGGTTGGCGGGTGCGGACGGTTCCTTCGTGCCAGCCGTAGAAACCGTGCGGGTCATGGTGGCGGCAGTCATTGAGGCGGGCGAGGTCAGCGGCCGGGATAGTCATACAATCAGAGTACCTAGTTCGAGTGCGGTCCGGTGGGCGAATATTTACGGGCGATAGTCGCTAACTACGCGCCAGGTGAGCTGTTCCTGGAGGGCGTGGTCGGCAGGGGGAAGGACGAAGACATGGGCGACGTCGCGAAGCGGCTCTAAGCGCACAAAGTTGCGCTCGGACCAGTGGTAGGCAGAGCCGGTAATCGTGTCCTGGACGGTATAGGACTCGCCGGGGTGGCGGCCGATAGCCTGCATATCTACCGTGACGGTGGCTTCCTGTGCATTGCGCGGATCCAGGTTGACCACAACGAGGACTACATTGCCGGAGGCTGGATCCGCCTTCGAATAGGCAATTATGGCTTCATTGTCGGTGTCATGGAAGCGCAGGGTGCGCAGTTGCTGCAAAGCGGGATTATCGCGGCGGATCTGGTTGAGCAGCCGGATATAGGACTCGAGGGAATCTCCTGACGCAGCCGCCGCCGCAAAATCGCGCGGGCGCAGTTCGTACTTCTCAGAGTCGAGATATTCCTCGGAGCCTGGGGCTACCGGGGTGTGCTCGTAGAGTTCAAAGCCGGAGTACACGCCCCATAGAGGCGACATGGTGGCGGCTAGGACAGCGCGAATGGCGAACATGGCACGCCCGCCGGTCTGCAGGGACTCGTGCAGGATATCCGGAGTATTAACAAAGAGGTTAGGGCGGCAGATATCTGCTTGTTCGACGTGCATCCGGCCAAACTGGGTGAGTTCTTGTTTAGAGGTCTGCCAGGTGAAGTAGGTATAGGACTGAGAGAAACCCGCCTTCGCTAGACCGAAGAGGCGAGGCGCGCGGGTAAAGGCCTCCGCCAAGAAGATGACATCCGGGTGGGTGGCATGTACGCGGGTAATCAGCCAGTTCCAAAAGTTTGCCGGTTTGGTATGCGGGTTATCCACGCGGAATATACTCACCCCGGCTTCCACCCAAACCATCAAGGTCTCATAGATCTCGTGGTAGATGGCTTCAGGAGCGTTATCGAAGTTAAGCGGATAAATATCCTGATACTTCTTCGGCGGGTTCTCGGCGTAGGCGATGGAGCCATCCGGAAGGACGGTGAAAAATTCTGGGTGGCTGCTAGCCCATGGATGATCGGGCGATGCCTGAAGCGCGAAATCAAGCGCTACCTCCAGGCCGAGTTCCTGGGCGCGGGAGACGAGTTTTTGGAAATCCTCCATCGTGCCCAGGTCCGGATGGGTGGTGGAGTGGTCCTGGATGGCCCAGGGGCTTCCCACATCGCCGGGCTCGGCCACGACCGAATTATTCTTTCCCTTGCGGTGTACCTTGCCGATGGGATGGATGGGCGGAAAGTACACCGTATCGAATCCCATATCGGCCACCCGCTCTAGTGCCTTGGCAGTGGTATCAAAAGTGCCGTGGACTGGATTTCCCTCTTTATCCCAGCCTCCCGTGGAGCGGGGAAAAAGCTCATACCACGAGTTATAGAGTGCGGCCCGGCGCTCCACATATACCTCGTGGATTGCGCCCTCCACCAGCAGGTCGCGCAGGGGATGCGAGTGCAGGATGCCTGCTACTTCCTCCGAGAGCGCTACCTGCACGCGCTTATCGACGTCCGAGGACTCATCCTCCAAGTCCCGAGCGGCCGTAAAGAGCGGTTCCACCACATCCGACGGGGTTTGCAGAGCCGCACGAGAAAACAACTCGGCGCCATGCTGCAGGTCATTGGCCAGCTCAGCAGCGGATTGCTCAGCCGCCATTTTCTTGGTTACCGCGTTCTTCCACGTGGCGATGGGATCGGACCAGGCATCGACGCGGAAGTACCAGGTGCCTTGGGTGCCCGGGGTAAATACACCGTGGACGCGATCCTGGTCATCGGGATCGACTTGCATGGTGACGGAGGAGGTAGCCGTGGTTCGTGCCGCCCACGCAGACAGGGTTGCCGAGACCGCATCGTGACCCTCGCGCCAGACGAGGGCGGTGACAGGAATTACCTCGCCTACAACGGCTTTGGAGGCTACAGAACCGGCGGAGATAAGCGGGCGGACATCGTCAATACCAAGGCGAGTAGTCATGCCCATAAGACTAATGCAGCTGTGTCAATTTCACCGGGCAAAGAACAAATCAGTCACAATGGAAGGCGTGAACGACGTAACTCCCACTGATCAAGATTGGCTCGTAGATTTTCGCGGCGTCGAGCTGCGCCGTGGCGGCAAGACCCTCGTCGGACCCGTGGACTGGCAAGTAGAGCTCGATGAGCGCTGGGTCATTATTGGCCCCAATGGCGCGGGCAAGACCTCGCTGGTGCGCATGGCCGCGGCCGAAGAGTTCCCCTCGAAAGGCACCGCCTTTTTGATGGGGGAGCAAATCGGCAAAACCGACATGCGCGATCTGCGTGCACTCATAGGCATCTCTTCCGCGGCGGTGCAATCGCGCATCCCGGACACTGAGCGAGTAGACGATCTAGTTGTCTCCGCCGGTTACGCTGTGTTGGGCCGCTGGCGGGAAGAATATCAGGACATGGATTTCTCCCGCGCGGATGACATCTTGGCGCAAGTTGGTGCCACCCACCTCAAAGAGCGCACGTGGGGAACCCTGTCTGAGGGAGAAAAGAAGCGCGTCGTCCTCGCTCGCGCACTCATGTCTAACCCGGAGTTGCTCATCCTCGATGAGCCGTCCGCAGGAATGGACCTGGGAGGCCGCGAAGACCTCGTGGGATACCTTGGCAATCTAGCCATGGACCCCGATGCCCCAGCGATTGTCATGATCACCCACCACGTGGAGGAGATCCCCTATGGCTTCACCCACGCCATGCTGCTGGATGAGGGTAAAGTTGTGGCAAAAGGACTGATTAATTCCGTCCTCACCTCCGAAAATCTGACTCGCGCCTTCCACCAACCCATACAGGTGGACCGCATTGGACAGCGATACTTCGCCCGCCGAGCTTCTCTATGACCAATCCTTTTCATGACCGTCTCGATGCCATTGACGCCAGCGATACCACCGGCTTCCACGGTGGACGCCTGGCGGCAACCGTCCTGCTCCTACGGGACGGCGCTGACGGTCTTGAAGTGTGGGTACAAGAGCGCGTCCACACCATGCACAACTACCCGGGACATTCAGTATTTCCGGGCGGCGGTGTAGACCCACGTGACTTTCCGCCGCGTGCCTGGGACTCGGGCGAGCTGTGGGCCGGAAAGTCTGTCATCTCCATGGCGCGCCGGATGGGGGTGACCAAGTACAAGGCCCACGCCCTTGTTTTCGCCGCTGCCCGCGAGCTCTTCGAAGAGGCCGGCACCCTTTTCGCCATCCGCGAGGACGGCATTGTCTCCAATGCGCGGCGCTATCACAAAGAGCGAAAACTACTAGAAAACCACACAATTTCCTTTACCGAATTCCTCAGCAATAACGGAATGCGCGTCGACGCCGATATGCTTCTTCCTTGGGCCCGCTGGGTAGGAAAGGGGAAAAGCCATTGGTTCGACACCTTCTTCTTCGTTGGGGTGTTGCCCTCCGGCCAAGAACCCGACGGGGATACCGATGAAGCAGACGATGCCGGATGGTTCTCCCCGCAGCTCATCCTGGACGGCTGGCGCGCCGGGCTGGTGCGCCTTGCCATCCCCACGTGGGCACAGATGCAAAGGCTGAGCAACTATTCCTCCGTACAAGAGGTCGTAGAGGACGCGTCCTTTTCGGACCTGCGCCCCGTCATTGGGGATCCACGCGAAGATCCCCGTTACCGCGAATTCTTTTCCACCACCCCTTTAGACCGAATATGAGTTATACCCCCGCAGAAGTCGACTTCCTTGCCGAACATCAAGAGGAAATAGCACACCTCGACCTCACCTTAACCAAGGCTTCTCGGCTCAAAGACACCGAAATCCTCAAAGCTAAGTTCGGTGAGTATGGCCGCGCGGTCATGGAGCTGGTAACCGCCCGCAGTTCCGGAAAGCTCCCGCACGATTGGCTTATGGACACAGACTCTGCCCAGCAAGCAACCCCCATCGAAGTGGCGGCGTATCGGACGAAATTCCTTGCCGAGCAGGGGGTGCGCAGCGTCCACGACGTCACCTGTTCCATCGGCACCGAAGGCTATAATTCTCCGCTCGACTACATTGGCTCAGACCTGGATGAATCACGGGTAAGAATGGCGAGACATAACCTCTCTTCCGCCAAGATTTTCCGTGCGGATGCGCTGACGACTACTACCACCGCTGATGTTCTCCTTGCAGACCCGGCCCGCCGCGCCGGTGGCAGGCGAATCACGCGGCCGGAGGATTTGGTGCCACCGCTCCCGGAGGTCGTCGATAAGCATCGCGACAAGGAACTGGCCATCAAGTGCGCTCCTGGCCTTGATTTTAGCGAGTGGGACGGCCTCGTCACCGTCGCGAGCGTCGATGGCGGGGTAAAAGAAGCCTGCCTTTATACCCCAGGCCTTGGCAGCGGCCGAAGAGCGGTAATGATTCGAGGAAACAAGCTGGATGTCCTCGATGACCACGCAGACAACCTACCCGATGCTGGAGACATTGGCAGTTACCTCATCGACCCGGATGGGGCCATCGTTCGAGCGGGATTGGTCCAGCACTACGCGGCCAGGGAAGGGCTGCACCAAATCGATCCGCGCATCGCATACCTGACAGGAGAGAGGATTCCGGAGGGGACTTCGGGATTTCCATTCATAGAAAAAGTACCCCTAAAGAGATTAAAATCCGTACTTAAATCCTATGACGCAGGAAGCTTAGAAATCCTTGTACGCGGGGTAGAAGTGGACCCTGACCAGCTGCGGAAGAAGATGAAGCTGAAGGGGACGAGGCCTTTTGCGGTCATCATTACGCGAATTGGCTCACAGGGAATCGCCTTGCTGTGTCAACCCCGAGTATCATCGTCCGAGGATAATTACGCAACATAAATATATCGGAAAGGTGAGTGCCCAATGCCAACTATCGTGGCTCTGGTCAAACACGTGCCGGATACGTGGTCTACCAAGTCTTTGAACGATGACCACACCCTGGATCGCACCTCCGTGGATAACGTCATTGATGAGGTTAATGAGTACTCCGTGGAACAAGCCCTGCGACTGCGCGACGATAACCCCGATGCGGGCTACAAAGTCGTAGCACTGACGATGGGGCCGGCCCAGGCCGACGAGGCACTGCGTAAGGCTTTGGCTATGGGCGCCGACGATGCCGTGCTCGTCTCCGATGATTCCTTGGCCGGAGCGGACGCGCTATCGACCGCTTGGACCCTCAATGCTGCGCTCAATCAGCTTGACGACGTCCAGCTGATCACCGCCGGCACCGAAGCTTCCGACGCCTCCACCGGCCTGCTTGCCGGCCTGCTCGCCGAATACCGCCAGCTGCCGGCCCTTACCGGCCTGCACAAGGTAGAGCTAGCTGACGGCACCCTGCAGGGCACCCGCGATGATGCGCGCGGCACCTGGGAACTCGAGGCGCCGCTGCCAGCGATCGTTACGGTGAACGATAAGAGCGACAAGCCACGATTCCCCAACTTCAAGGGTCTTATGGCAGCTAAGAAGGCGGAAATCACCACCTTCACCCTGGCTGACCTGGGCATCGAGGCCATCGCGCCGACAACCTCCGTGTCGGCCGCTGAGAAGCGCCCACCGCGCACCGCCGGCGAAGTTATTTCGGAGCCCAACCCGCAAGATGCAGCGAAGAAGATCGCTGACTTCCTGTCCGCAAAGAACTTGATTTAGGAGTAGATATGTCGCACGTTTACGTACTAGTTGAGCACGACGCGGACAACCTCCTTCCCGTTACCGGCGAGCTGATTACGGCCGCGCGGGAATTGGGTACGGTGTCCGCAGTGGTCGTCGGCAAGCAGGCCGATAAGTTCGATGCCGACCTTGCCGCCCTCGGTGCCGCACAGGTGGTTCAGGCAACGGCCGAGGATTATGAACAGCGTTTCCTCACCCCGGAGGTCGATGCCCTGCATGCGCTTGGCGCTGCGAACCCAGCGCCCATTGTGCTGGCCGCAACTCCGGCCAATAACGAGATTGCCGGCCGACTTGCGGCTCGCCTCGCCTCTGGCGCACTGGTCAATGTTAGTGGCATCGCCGCCGATGGCTCCGCCCAGATGAGCATTTTCGGTGGTTCCTATGAGACCACCTCTACCGCCGCTGGGCAGTGCCCGATCTACACCCTTCGACCGGGCGCGGTTGAGGCTGCACCACAGCAGGTGGAGGCGCAGCCGGCGCCGATGCCGTTGCCGGCCGCCACGGACAAAGACGTCAAGGTAACTTCCTTTACCCCGGCACAGAAGTCCGCACGACCAGAAATTACCGAGGCCAAGGCAGTTGTCGCCGGCGGCCGTGGCGTGGGCGACGAGTTCGGCGCCGTTGTCGAGCCGCTTGCCGATGCCCTCGGGGCCGCAGTCGGCGCCACCCGCGACGCCGTCGATGAAGGCTTTTATGACGCCGCCTATCAGATCGGCCAGACCGGTGTTACCGTCTCGCCCGACCTCTACATCGGCTTGGGTATCTCTGGCGCTATCCAGCACACCTCTGGCATGCAGACTTCCGGCACCATTGTGGTGGTCAACCAAGACCAAGATGAGCCGTTCTTCCAGATCGCTGATCTCGGCGTCGTGGGCGACCTGCATGAAATCGCACCTGCCCTGACCGAGGAACTGAAGGCGCGCCGGTAATGCCGCACTACTTTGACTATGCCGCTACCCAGCCGATGCGTCAGAGCGCGATTGACGCGTGGGTGGCGGCGGCTGGATCCCTCAACTCCGGCGCGCAGTATGGTTCTGGCCGCAAGGCTCGGTCCGTGCTGGATGATGCCCGTGAAAAGGTGGCTTCCCTCCTCGGCTGCGAGCCCATCGAGGTCATCTTTACCTCTTCTGGCACCGAGGCGGACAATATCGCCATTCAAGGTCTCTACGCGGCTGGGCAAACAAACCGCATTATTTCTACCGATATTGAGCACCCGGCCGTGCGCGATACCGTCTCTAAGCTGGAGAAAACCGGAGCAGCTGTCGATATCCTTCCCGTCGACCGTTCCGGGCACATTGCAGATCTATCGGCCCTAGACACGCTTGCCGACGTCGCTACCTGCATGTGGGCCAACAACGAGACCGGGGCCATTCAGCCCATCGAAGAGATAGCCACACGTGCGAATGCGACAGGCACACCCGTGCACGTGGATGCGGTGCAGGCTGTGGGCAAAGTTCCCATCAATTTTTCTGATTTAGGGATCACCAGCCTCGCCGCCAGCGCCCACAAGTTCGGCGGCCCCCGCGGCATCGGTCTGCTTTTGGCCAAGCGCAGTCCTGCGCCCCAGCCGATTGCTTACGGCGGTGGCCAAGAACGGGGCATCCGCCCTGGCACCGTGGACGTGGCGGGCGCTTCCGGTCTAGCTGCGGCATTGGAGGAATCCGTCTCCGAAATCACCGCCCAGGGTGAGCGAATTACTGCTCTCCGCAATAAGCTGCGCGACGGAATTTTCGCCACCATCGACGACGTAGTGGTCAACTCTGCCGAGCCGTGCTTGCCTTCCCATCTGCACGTCTCATTTCCCGGTGCTGATGGCGATAGCCTCATCATGCTGCTGGATTCCTTGCAGATCGAGGCCTCTTCCGGCAGTGCTTGCAGCGCTGGCGTAAACCGCATGTCTCATGTCCTCGAGGCAATGGGCGTAAGTGAGGCGGAAGGAATCGGTTCCCTGCGTTTTACTCTCGGCAGGCTTACTTCGGAAGAGGATGTTGACTACGTCTTGGCTCATCTTCCGGAGGTTATTTCCCGAGCCCGTTCCGTCTAGTTATCATTCCTTTCTTTCGCCGCAGCTCGCCGGGCGGCGATAGCTTGGCCTACCGTAAGCGCCCAGTTCTTGTTCTTGGGCGCTAACGGTCCTTGGGGCTCATCATATTCCCAGCGGCCATCGTCAAAGAGCCATACTATGTCTCCAGTATGCGGATCCATGATGTAGAAGGCACCACCATCGGTTTTGATGTTGTGGTGATGCTGGCAGAGTGATGCCAAGTTGCTCCCCGCCGTTTTCCCTCCCTGTGCATGGTCAATCCGGTGGTCCTTTTGGCAGTTCTCTGCGGGGCGATTACAACTTGGCCAGCGGCACACGCCATCGCGGCCTTCCACGTAGGCGCCAACGAGCGGGGGAGTAACGTAGCTTTCGCTCTCCATCCTTTTTGCAAGGTCCATATCCCGCGTCTGGGTGGGACGCAGACTGTCAGCGGTCTCAGGGCTTACCCATCCGAATCCCCGGATAAATGCGGGAGCAGCCTCCTGGTCGAGGGCTCGGTACATATGAAGAACCACTTTTGCCCGCGACTCAATTTCGCCCAGAATCAACTTGGCTAGGGCTTCAGCTTTCGTGAGGTTATGCTCTTCGGCTGCCTTACTAACGTGTTCATCGATGGCTAGCATGGTAGCTTCATCGAACTCCACTGCTAGCCCAGCCTTCCCGCCGAAACTGTGGTAGGTGAAATAGGAGTCGTTCCCTGCATCAGGCTCCTTATCTTCATTGGGGTGTGGGTCCTCCACAGCGATGAGGCCATTTAGCTTTCGCCGCAAATTGGTATTCGAAGGCAGTACCTGGCCGGGCTTCGTGGGGGTCAGGTAACGCGCAAGCTCTTGGTCTATCCGCTCGAGAATTTCGGTCGGGATGTCGCCCAGCTTGCTAAGCACGGCGTCGATAGTAATAAGACGAGAGAAATCCAGGAAGTAATAGGTTTCCTGGAGCGCCTTTGTCAGTGGTAGCTCTGCGAGTCGATAAAGGGCCATTGTTATGTCTCGCGTGCGCCGCTCGCTTAAGCCCGTGCGGGTGGAAAGTGTGTGGCAAGATATGTCGAAATCTTCTTCTAGGTCTGGCTTCACCTCATTCCAGAATAGGTAATCTTGTTTTCTGATTTCTGTGGCTTTAACTGCAAGCGGATCGTTGGGGTCATTGACTATGTAGTAGGCGTCCAAGATGAAATCCCCCGATTTGTAGAACATGTGTACTTAACTCCATGGTGAATATTTTAAGCCGTGCCCTGCCCCTTTGCAAGGGGTGTGGGCAAAGATATGTTCTAAAGGGATGTATTCCAAGAGGGAGTGAAATGGAGGTAAAGAAAATTATTTCAAGTGGCGCGTGTTAAAGATGTGACACGAGTGAAGGCCTTGCTAGACTCACGCGCATGACATCAAAGAAGGCACTCCGAAAGAGCATTACTGCGGTGGTCACCGTGGCTGCACTAGCCGTAAGTGGTACCGCCGTCGCCCAGGCGGTGAGCCTCGGTGCACCTAAGGGCATTGACGTTGCAGCGCACCAGCATCCAGGCGGTACACCTATCGATTGGTCAAAGGTGCGTACCGACGGTCAGTCCTTTGCATTCGTGAAGGCTACCGAGGGCGGTGATTGGGTAAACCCCCACTATGTAGAGGATATTCAGGCGGCTAATGCTGCTGGACTCAAGACCGGTGCATACCACTACGCACGTCCGGCTGGCGACGCCAAGACTCAGGCGGCCAATTTTGCCGCGCAGATCGCCCTAGCCCCGGATCAGACATTGCCTCCTGCACTTGATATCGAGGTGGCGGAAGGAAAGTCTGCGGCACAGCTGGAGCAGTGGATTGAAGAATTTACTAGCGAGCTCAAGCGTCTTACCGGTCGCACGCCCATGATCTACACCTACAAGTACTTCTGGATGGGGCAGATGAATAACTCCCAGAAGTTCTCGGATATGCCACTGTGGCTCGCGGCCTACCAAGATCAAGCGCCCGATGCCGTAGGCGGTTGGAACAAGCTATCCTTCTGGCAGCGCTCTGGCTCCGGCAAGGTGGCAGGCATTCCTACCGACGTCGACATGAACCTGTTTAATGGTTCCAAGCAGCAACTGCAGTCCTTCAGCGACGGCAACTACGTAGACGTGGGCGGCGCGCTAGAGCAGCTGGTTGTGAGCGATGGGCTTGATTTGAGCTCCGATAGTACGCCGCTCATCGGTGCTATTTTGGCCTTGGCGGCGGGGCTGATTGCGATTCCGCAGCTTGCCGACGCCGCCGAGAAGTCCGGCCTCGATCCCCAAGCGGCGGAGGGCTTGGCTGGCTTCGTAAAGACCCTGCAAGACAAGGACGCCCTTCCAGTGGAGGACCTGGGCGATATGGCCAAGGGCAACTTCTCCGTCAGCGACCTAGCTATCCTGCTGGACAATGCCGGTCACGTGAACAACGTTAAGTCAGGCAACGTCTCCGAGTCGGAGGTATCGGAAGCTAAGAATGCCGCCAAGAACGCCGGCGCTGACGTACCCGATTTTGACGCGGGACAAGTAGCTACGCTGCTTAATCGCGTACTGCAGTAGCACCGGTGAAAAACGCGCGGATCCAGGCCTCGTCTTTGTAATGGGCGGGCACGGCCCCGCCTAAGAGTGCCTTTGCCAGCTGGGCGGCTTCGACGGAGCCCTCGGCTGGCATTTCTGTATCTGAGGCTACCAGGATGATGTTCCCGTAGCGCCGACCCTTGAGCATCGGTGGGTCCGCGATGACGGCGAGGTGGTCAAAAACTCGATCGAGGCCCGCCAGCTCGCTCTTTGCCAGCTGTAGATCGGAATGGTCGCCGCAGTTGGCTACGTAGAGGCCACCCGGCGCCAGCGACTGCTTTGCAACCTGAAAGAACTCCACGGTGGTGAGGTTGGCTGGTGTCTTGTCGCCAGCAAAGACATCGCGGATGATGATGTCGCGGCTGGACGGCAGGAACCCCTCAGTTTCTTGGCGGGCCTCGCCGGCACGGATTTTGACGGTGGGGGAACGGGGGACGTCGAAAAGCGTACGCACCAACTCGCCCAACTTGGCGTCGAGTTCGACCACCGTGTGGCGGCTGCCCGGAAGCTTGCTGGCAAAATAGCGCGGAAGGGAGCATCCCGCGCCGCCTAGGTGGGTCACGCGGAGCTTATTCGCTGGCCGAGTATTGAGGTGCTCAACCGCCGCCGCAATCCAGCGCATGTACTCAAACTCCAGCTCCTCCGGCTCACCGAGTACAATGTGGCTGCTCGGCACGCCATTAACGTTGAGAATATAGGCGCGGTCGCGAAACTCATCCGGCACAACCTCGGCTGTGCCGGTAGAAATATCGTAGGTGCCGGTAATTCCCGGATCGGTGGAAGCTCGCTTTCTGCCCATGTCACACAAGCTTAGGGAATGGATTCGATTTAAACCGCGTTGGGGCTAGGGAGTAGACTTTCGGGCCTGTAGTCAAGGTGAAATGGGGAGCACAATGCGAGTATTGGTTGCCATGTCCGGCGGCGTGGACTCATCGGTTGCCGCCGCCCGTGCAGTAGAAGCCGGCCACGAGGTAATTGGCGTTCACCTCGCGCTGCACAAAGACGCGCAGCAGACCAGGGAGAAGGCCCGCGGTTGCTGCTCATTGGAGGATTCGGCCGACGCCCGCCGCATCTGCGATAAGCTGGGCATTCCCTTTTATGTCTGGGATTTTTCGGAGGAATTCAAAGAAGAGGTCATTACGGACTTCGTGGATTCCTACGCCCGCGGCGAGACCCCCAATCCCTGCCTTCGCTGCAACGAGAAGATTAAGTTCCGAGCGCTGCTGCAAAAGGGCATGGCGCTTGGCTTCGATGCGGTTGCGACGGGCCACTATGCCACTATCGACGAAAACGGCTATATGCGCCGCTCCTTGGACGAGAATAAAGACCAGTCTTATGTGCTCGGCGTGATTTCGGCCGAGGAGTTGGAGCACTGCTTTTTCCCCATCGGCGATACTCCTAAGCCGCAAATCCGCGAAGAGGCTGCTGCGCACGGATTTTCCACCGCGAAAAAGCCGGATTCCTATGACATTTGCTTCATTCCCGACGGCAATACGCAGGCGTTTCTGGGCGCCCGTATTGGATTGCGCCCCGGCATGATCGTGGATCAAGAGGGCACGGAGCTCAAGGAGCACGATGGCGCGTGGAACTACACCATCGGCCAGCGCAAGGGCCTGGACATCAAGGCGCCGGCTGCCGACGGCCGCCCCCGCTACGTCACCGATATTGATGCTGCTACCGGCACGGTTACCGTCGGCGCCCGCGAGGACTTGGCCGTAACCTCGATTCAGGCCGATCGCCTGAAGTACCTCCACCCGGGCATGGATGGGGATTTCGAGTGCGAGGTTCAGGTGCGCGCACACGGCTCCGTGGTGCCATGTACCGCCCACGTTGACCGCGAGGCGGACGAAATGCACCTCGAACTCAAGGAGCCGCTATCTGGTGTCGCCCGCGGCCAAGCGGCGGTGCTGTACTTGCCTTCGCCGGATGAGCTGGGAGACATCGTCATCGGCTCCGGCACCATCTGTGGAACTAATTAAGCACGCAGTTGGCAATGAGCCGATCTAGCGCTCGGACATCGATATCGGGGCCAATGTTGATTTTGAATTCGCCAGCCCTAGTCCACAGCTGCAGCTCAGCATTGAAGTCAAGGAGCTTTCCCGCGTTTTCCGTAGACCACATGTTAATGGAGGAATAGGGCAGGGAGTACATTTCTACCTTTTTGCCTGTAAGGCCTTGCGCGTCGCGGATGATGAGGCGCCTATTGGTAAATACGGCGGCATCGCGGACTGTCTTGAAAGCGCAGACGGGATATTCCTGTTCGGCCAAAACAGTGGAAATGTCCTGGGGAATTTCGCACTCGTTGTAGAAGGTCCAGCCGGAGTATTTTTCCACGCCCATAGTAAGGTTCCTTTCGAAGTGATACGTCGCGTATCGGATGGATAATTTTGAGAAATAATACTAGCGCCGAGGTGAATATGGACGCTTTTGGCTTAGGCCCTATGCCGGGATACTCCATGAGTGAGGCGGCAGACATCGTGATGGGTGAGACGGGTGGTCTCCCGCACCTTCCGCAGTTACCGGACCGCGGGATTTATGCTGGGGCCATTGGGCGCACAGCGAGCTTGTTGGAAGCAGTCTCCATTGACCGCGGACCGCGCTCGTGGGTGCTCAGTGATCGGCCACAGCTCATTTCGCACCGGATTGTTGACCAGATGAGCCGCGACCTGGACGAGATTCAGGAGGTGTGGGGCGAGTCAGTTCCCCGTATCAAGATTCAAGCGGTAGGCCCGTGGAGTTTGGCGGCCGCTGTGGAGCTAGGGAACGGGCACCGCGCGATTACTGATTCGGGTGCTTTCCGGGACCTGTGTGGTGCACTATTGGCCGGAATTCAGGAACACAAGGCACAGGTGGCACAGCGCTTTGGGGCAGAAGTGCGAGTGCAGCTGGACGAGCCTCTGCTTGCCGACGTCCTTTCAGGCACCCTTCCAGGCACCACCGACTTTGATACGATCAGGGCTTTTCCCGCGGACCAGGTCAATGCGACATTGGTGGAGTTTGGCGCGGACTACCTTCGGCTTCGCGAGCCATTATGGGAAGTGGCGGCGAAGACGGTGCTGCTCGATTTTGTTGGTCTGGCCTCGCCCGAGCATCTCGATGGCTTGGGGCAGTGGATTGATGGCGGCGCTCGCGTCGGATTGGGCGTGGCAGGGCAAGATGCTCGCACGGAGGCTATTTCTATTGCACAGCACTTTGACCGCATGGGCCTGTCGCGGGAGCGAATTCCAGAACAGGTTGATATCTTCCCCTGGCCGGTGGAAAAGGCCGCGCCCAGCTATTCTTTTGCTGCTGAGGTGGCGGGCATCCTCATTCGCGACGCCGGTGATCTTTAATCGACGCGCCCGCGGCTATCCGTGGTGGTGAAGTATTCGCCCATATAGGGAATGACATAGCGCAGCTTGCCGTGTGCGGTGGGTTCGATGAGGTCGGCGTCGATAAGCCGCTGGCGGGTGGCCGACAGTGAGCGCACCGTGCGGTCCATGTGGCCCGCGATGTCTGCGATGGTGGCGATGCCATCGACTTCGACTGCGGCCATCGCTTCCAGGAACTCCCGCTGCGCCGGCGGCAGGGCTAGCGTCGCAGGCTGGTGCACCTGCGCGCCCATGATCGATATTGCATCTGGGGCGATAGAGGCGATTGTCTGCTGGGAAATGCCGCCTTCTTGGTTGCGGCGACTGCGCTCCCATGCCAGTGAGCCGACCAATTGCACGAGGTAGGGGTAGCCGCGGGTGAGCGCGGCGGCGTCGGTAATCGCTTCGTGGCTAAACTCCAGCCCCGACCCCGAGGCCGTGTGCTCTAGGGCCTGCTCCGCATTGGCTGGCGACAAGGGGCCGAGCACGAATTTTTGGGCCCGGCGCAGGAAGGTTACCCCGGGCAGGTCCAGCAAGTGGTTGACTCCCTGCGGCAGGCCAGCGGCGACCAAGGCGATATCGATTTCATCGCGTACCAAATCTTGGTAGGCCACGGCGATGGTGGTGAGCTCTTCGACGTCGGCGTCTTGAACCTCGTCGATGGTGAGGAGGATGCCGGTGCCTTTCAGCTTGGAGGAAAGCTCGCGTAGGCGAGTATTCAACGTGGGGGTGAAGCGGGTTTCATTCTGGTGGTCGAAACCGATCGATCCTACGCCGCCGATGCCGATGCGGCTGACCTTCTTCTTATCGCTGGGCGAAAGCCGCTCGAGAAGCCTCGGAATCGTGGTGTTGACCAGTTCCTCCACCATGGTGGAGCGCCCGGAGGCGCGTAGCGTTACCCAACCGCGCGCTTCAGCAATATCTTCCAACTCGTTGATAAGGACCGTTTTGCCGATGCCCCTAGCGCCGCTTAGCACCATGGAACGGGAGGCATTACCTGCTGAACCATCGAGGGCAGTGCGGAAACTATCGAGCACGACGCCGCGGCCGACCCAGAACAGGGGAGGGGCGCCGAATGTCGGGCGGAATGGGTTGTCCATGCGGCTAGTGTAACCTGTTTTGTCGGAGATTTGGGAGACTTTCGGCTCAATGTGGAGATTTGGGAGACTTTATAGGTTTCTTACTATGGAGACAGCCTAGGCGCCAAGCGATGGCACCGATATGAAGAGAGCCAGCGGCTACGAATGCGTACCACCATCCAAAATCTACTGCTCTGTACCACGGCATTGCAATGCCGACAAGCGTAATGATGGCGATCGTGAAGATTGCGTCTATAACCAGCATAGGGGAAGAAACTGGCTTCTTTAGGGTCTTCCATGCAGACCAGAGTTCGAACGCAGTGATAGCGGCAGGGATTAATGTGAGGAGCATTGCGGTTTCCTAAATCCTCTCGAAAAGCGCTTCTGTGAGTCCTTCAGTTCCCGCTGGCGAGTCATTATTTGCGAAGGCAGCGCGATTTTCCTTCGGGTCAATGACGAGCATTGTGGAATAGCCAGAGGTACCGCCGTTGTGCCAGAAACTCTTGCCGTCATCATTCTTCTGCCATCCATAGCTAGTGTCGCCATGTTCCATAAACCATGCAGTGAAAGCTGCCATGTCCTGGGCGGTGGACCGAACGGCTCCAGCTGCGGCAGGGCATCCTTCCATCTCCCAAGGCTCAGCTTCTCGGCCTGCGGCCGTGAGCCCACGAGGGGCATCGTCAGGGACGGAACCTGGTGTCATAAGGTAGGTTTCCTTCATTCCGGCGGGCTTAAGGATTCTCTCGTGGAGCAATTGTTCGTATGGCGTGTCGGCGGCGGTTTCTAAGGTGTGGCCGAGCAGTGCGTAGCCCAAATTGGAATAGGATTCTGTGCCACGATCTGCAAGCTCTGATTCGGTTGCTGAATCCACGATATCTTCTGTGGATACACCTGCGTACGGGTTTGAACCGGTGATGCTAAAGACAGCAGAAGAGAAAGTCATGGCTTTTGCCTGTCTGGGCAAACCCGAGGTGTGATCGAGTAGCTCACGAACTGTTACATCGGAGACTGGTGAGTCACCGACCTCGAGGACTTCACCCATCGTGGTGTCGAGGCGAATTTTTCCCTCTTCTACTAGTTGGTGGGCAATTTCTGCGGTGAACATCTTGGTTACAGAGCCGATTTCCACCTCGGTATGCTCATCGGCGCCGAGTCCGGCGAAGGTGGCCTTTCCCTGATCAAGTGTGAAGGCTGTGAGGTTGTTGAAACCAGCTTCCGGGTGTTCCCGTAGGTGTGTAGAGAGTTCCGGATCTCCGGTTGCGGTATCGGCCATCGAGATTCGCTGGGGTCCAACGATGAGTAAGAAGGTGGCCGATACCACGGCTGCGACGGCGGCGAGGGCTAATTTGCGCATTAGTGAGCCTCGCTTGCGGTAATGATGGTCAGGAGAGGAACCACTCGGGCGGCTCGAATTGCGTATTTTCCGCCTGCCTTGGTAGTCCAGCCCGCGCTCGTGAGGGCGCTGAGGTGGTGATAGGCCGTACCGGTAGACGTGACGATTTCTTCTTCGACAAGTTCTGTGGCGCTGGCCGGTGCGGTAAGGAGCCGGCGCAGGATGGCGCTACGAATCGGGTGGGCCAGAGCGGCAAGGCGGTCGAGGTTCTCGGACCAGTCGCCATGTGTCACTGCTTCTGTAGGCTGCTGCCATTGGTAGATATAGGAATTCTCACCGATAGTGAGGTTGCCACCAAAGATTACGGACCCCTCGGGAAGCTCTTCAGAAGGCTCGAGGGCATCCGCAAGCCACATGGTGGACTCGTCAGCGGAAGCTTCTGCCGAGGGTGGTGTGGGTTGTTCGAGCTTGGCGACGCGCTCCTCGAGGGCTAAAACTCGGGATTCTATAGATTCCATAGTTCTAGAATTCCAAAAAGCTAGAACTTTGGCAACGTGTTTAAGAAATCAGCGGCCACGCCGTCGAGACGTCCGAGGCATCGCGGCCCTTTCCCTCTAGATACTTCTTAAAGGCGACGCGGTCCTCATACCACTTGACTGCCTGGAACTCCATGAGTTCGTTTTCCTCCATCTGCGCCAGGTTGGGGTAGTGTTGGCGAACCTGCTTCCACGCCACGCGGGCGGCCGCTAGGGCATCGGCTGTAGCTTCGTGGGCGTTGCCCAACTCGACGCCGTAATGTTCGCACACTGCGCCAAGGGTGCGTTTTCCTTTTCGCCACTTATCGCTGACGCGGTCGATCACATAGGGGTCATAGACCGGGCCGGTTACCGTAAAATCACCGGTAAGGCTGCGCAATACGGTGAGATCAAATGCTGCGTTGTAGACGATCAGCGTCAGGCCATCCTCCCATGCAGCCTTGATTGCCTCGACCGTATCTTTGAGCACAACTTCGTGGGGGCGGCCCTCTGCGCGGGCCTTTTCCGTGGTGATTCCATGGACATTGGTCGCTTCCTGTGGAATTTCGATTCCGGGATCGGCTAGGTGCTCAATTTTTTGCACATCGCGGCCGTCAATGCGGACCAGGGCAGAGGTAACAATGCGGGCTTGTTTAGGGTTGGCCGAGGTGGTCTCAAGGTCGAAGGCGAGCATGCGGGAGGCGTCGAAGTTCATGATTCATACCTTAGTAGCTAGCTCCGACACGAGGGATAGCTACACTTGTGCAGCGTGACTAATCCAGTTGATCTGCACCGTGAATGGAACGACCTCGCGCAGGAAGTGCGCCGCCACCGCAATCTGTACTACAACGGTGAGCCGGCTATTCCCGACGCCGACTTTGATGCACTCTTTCAGCGCCTTCTTGCGCTAGAAGAAGAGCACCCAGAGCTTGCCGTGCCTGATTCGCCCACCCAGCAGGTAGGCGCCGCTCCGAGCGGCGGCGAAGATATTGAGCACCTTGAGCGCATGATGAGCTTGGACAATGTTTTTAGCGCTGGCGAGATGCAGGATTGGTTGGATAGAACTCCGGCACAAACTTATCTCACTGAGCTGAAGATTGATGGTTTGTCTATCGATTTGGTTTATCGTGATGGGCGTTTGACCACCGCTGCGACTCGTGGCGACGGCACGGTGGGCGAGGAGATCACTGCCAATGCACGCGTAATCGAGGATATTCCGCACGAGCTGACGGGGACTGATGAATACCCAGTTCCGGAGCTTATCGAGATCCGTGGCGAGGTATATATGTGCCCCGAGGACTTCGAGGAGATCAATGAGGAACGCGTGGCTGAGGGCAAGGATAAATTTGCTAATCCGCGCAATGCCGCGGCCGGTGGACTGCGCATGAAGGATCCCGCCGAGGTGAAAAAACGCCGCCTGAAAATGGTGTGCCACGGCTTGGGTGCGCGCGAGGGATTCTCGCCCAGCTCACAGCACGATGCCTATAAGGCGATTGCGGCTTGGGGGCTACCCGTTTCCCCGTATACCAAGCAGGTGCACTCGGCCAAAGAGGTTCAGGAAGAGGTGGCGCATTGGGCAGAACACCGCCACGACGCCATCTTTGAAATGGACGGACTCGTGGTCAAGGTGGATGATTTGGCTTCGCAGCGCGCACTTGGTTCGACTTCCCGCGCGCCGCGCTGGGCCATTGCCTATAAGTATCCGCCGGAAGAAGTGACCACGAAACTCAAGAATATTGAGGTGGGGGTAGGGCGTACCGGGCGAGTGACGCCCTTCGCCATTATGGAGCCGGTCTTTGTCTCCGGTTCCACGGTGTCCATGGCAACCCTGCACAACCAATCCGAGGTCAAGCGCAAGGGCGTGCTCATCGGGGATACCGTCATTATCCGCAAGGCGGGCGAAATTATTCCGGAGGTCCTTGGGCCGGTGCGCGAGCAGCGCGATGGTAGCGAGTATGAGTGGACCTTCCCAGAGAACTGTCCCGCGTGTGGTACGAAATTGGCCCCGCAGAAGGACGGCGACGCCGATTGGCGTTGCCCCAATACACAGTCCTGTCCGGCGCAGCTCTCGGCACGCCTGGAGTATCTGGCTTCCCGCAAGGCGTTGGATATTGAGGCTTTGGGCGAGAAGGGTGCGATGGATCTGATCGACAACGGCATTCTCGTTGATGAGTCGGAGCTTTTTGAGCTCACCGCGGAAAAGCTATTGGCCTCAGATGTCTATACCGCAAAGAAGGACACCAAAGACAAGCGCTCTAAGAAGGAGGGCAATGTCAAGGTCAATACGGCAGGCCAGAACTTGCTAAACAACCTGGAGGAGGTAAAGGGACGCGACTTCTGGCGCGTCTTGGTCTCGCTGTCCATACGTCACGTGGGCCCGATTGCGGCTCGGGCGCTTGCTTCCCGCTATGGTTCCATGGACAAGCTGCGGGCTGCGAAGACGGAGGAGCTTGCAGAGGTCGATGGCGTCGGCATGACCATCGCGCAATCCTTCCACGATTGGTTCGAGGTGGATTGGCACCGCACGATTGTGGACAAATGGGCTGCTGCGGGCGTGGCCATGGAGGTAGCGGCCGAGGATCACAAGGAGCAGACCCTCCAGGGCTTGACCATTGTGGTTACCGGCAGCTTGGAGAACTTCACCAGGGATTCCGCGAAAGAAGCTATTGTCTCGCGCGGCGGCAAGGCCACCGGTTCGGTGTCGAAGAAAACCTCGTACCTAGTTGCCGGCGAAAAGGCTGGCTCGAAGGAGGATAAGGCTCGCGAGCTGGACATCCCAATTCTCAACGAGGCGCAATTCCAGCAACTACTCGAAACCGGCGAAGTCTAATTCGCTTCAGTTACTTCAGGAAGCTGCCCAAGATAGTGCCGATGTGGCCCAAGTGCTCGACCTCGGAGGCGAGGTAGTCAGGGCCGCCGGTTCGCCCCATGGCGATGACCAATCCGGTATCGCCGAGTGGGGCGGCGGCGAGTGCGGAGTCAAGCAGGGACCAGCTTTCTGGCACCCACTCGTCGCGCTCGGGATGGAGGACGCGGGCGCTTTCGACCTCAATGTCGTGAGGAACGGTGCCGTCATCTTCCGGGGCGGCGTTGGAGGAGGCCAGGCGGCGGATAGGCTCGTTATTATCAATGACGATGCACCAGGTGGAGGTGAGTGCCTTCGGGATGGCCGCGACGACCTCTTCCATGGCCGCAGTGACATTGGTGGCATTAGCTACACGCGCGAGCAGCTCAATCTGGCCGCGGCGGTCTACTCGGCCGCTAAACGGGCGGATGGAGTCAATTTCCACGCCGTCGACGGAGGAGGCGGCGGTGATGAGGACATCGGCCATGGCGCCTTGGGGCAGCTCGATGACAATGTCATCCATAACAGTGCCGTCGGGGAAGTTTTCTACGATATCGACCGATTGGATATTGCCGTCGACGAGTCCAAAGGCGTCGGCAAGCTGGCCCAGGCTGCCAGGGGCATCGGGGAGCAGTACACGGATCAAAAAGGACAAGGTCTCGCACGCTTTCGGTAGTTTGTAGTCCCAGACATGATACGTGCGTCACAATGCAGGCTTCAAGCAACGCAAATTTGGGGTGACGCGGCAACCGTCGCGGTAGGTGCAGTACCATGGGTCGTTAGCAATTCACATAGTACATGCATCGTGTGAATATTTTTCACCCGCATGTCGATTATGCAGATAAAGGATGGAGTTCGCGTGTCTGAGATTTCGCGTGATGAGGTAGCCCACCTCGCCAAGCTTTCCCGCCTGGCCCTCAGTGAGGAAGAGCTAGCCCAGTTTGCAACGCAGATTGATGAAATTGTTGATTCCGTTTCCGCGGTAGGAAACGTGGATACCGAGGGTGTGGAGCCGATGAGTCACCCGCACTCCGTGGACGCCCCGATGCGCGAGGACGTTATTGTGCGCACCCTTACTGCAGAACAGGCTTTGGATCAGGCGCCGGCCGTAGAGGATGAGCGCTTCGTCGTGCCACAGATTTTGGGAGGAGAATAAATGTCTAACCTGACCGTTCCTGCGGAGGGATTGACCTCCCTGACCGCCGCCGAGTTGGCGGAAAAGATTCACTCCCGCGAAATTACCTCCCGCGAGGTTACTCAGGCCTTCCTGGATCGCATCGCAGAGACCAATGAGGAGCTTAATTCCTTCCTGCACGTGGGGGCGGAAGAAGCCCTCGCGGCTGCCGACGCCGTGGATAAGGCCCTCGATGCCGGCGAAGAGCCAGCTTCTGGTCTGGCAGGCGTGCCCCTGGCGCTGAAAGATTTGCTCGTTACCACCGATGCGCCGACCACCGCAGCCTCCAAGATGCTGGAAGGCTACGTTTCTCCCTACGATGCCACCGTGACCAAGCGTCTGCGCGAGGCCGGAATTCCCATCCTGGGCAAGACCAACCTGGACGAGTTTGCCATGGGTTCTTCTAATGAGAACTCTGCCTTTGGTCCGGCTCATAACCCTTATGACACCGAGCGCACCCCGGGCGGCTCGGGCGGCGGTACCGCAGCTGCACTCGCTTCCGGCCAAGCGCCACTCGGCATTGGTACCGATACCGGTGGCTCCATCCGCCAGCCAGCCGCGCTGACCAATACTGTGGGTGTTAAGCCAACCTACGGCACCGTGTCCCGCTATGGCCTTATTGCTGCCGCATCTTCCCTGGATCAGGCCGGCCCGTGTGGCCGTACCGTCCTCGACACCGCGCTCCTGCACGAGGTCATTGCTGGCCACGATGCCTTCGATGCGACCTCCGTGGATAAGCCGGTAGCACCGGTTGTCGCCGCCGCACGCGAAGGTGCCAAGGGTGACCTTTCTGGTGTCAAGGTCGGTCTTATTAAGCAGTTTGAGCGCGATGGCTGGCAGGAAGGCGTGATGGAGAACTACCACGCCGCCGTTGAGCAGTTGCGCGAGCAGGGTGCCGATATTGTTGAGGTTGATTGCCCGCATTTCGATGACGCCTTGGCAGCGTACTACCTGATTATGCCGTGCGAGGTCTCGTCCAACCTGGCACGTTTCGATGGTATGCGCTATGGCCTGCGTGCGGGCGATGACGGCTCCCACTCCGCCGAGCAGGTCATGTCCCAGTCCCGTGCAGAAGGCTTTGGCCCTGAGGTCAAGCGCCGCATCATGCTGGGTACTTATGCGCTGTCCGTGGGCTACTACGATGCCTACTATCTGCAGGCGCAGCGCGTGCGTACCCTCATTGCGCAGGACTTCGCTCGTGCCTTCGAGCAGGTTGACGTGCTCGTTTCCCCGACCACCCCGACCACGGCATTCAAGCTGGGGGAGAAGGCCGAGGATCCGATGGCAATGTATAACTTCGATCTGTGCACCCTGCCGCTAAATCTAGCCGGCCTGTGTGGCATGTCTGTGCCCTCCGGTACGGCGAGCGATACCAACCTGCCGACTGGCCTGCAGATCATGGCGCCGGCATTCGCGGATGACCGCCTCTACAAGGTGGGCGCTGCCTATGAGGCTGGCCGCGATAAGTAAATCGTCGCCTGTGGAGTCCCTAACGATTCCATAAAGGTTTCTTTGCTCCCGTTGAATTTATATTCGGCGGGGGTAAATTATTGGGCATGCATTTCAAGAAGACCGCACTATTTTCGTTGTCCGCCGCTGCACTGATGGGCGCGGGTATTGCCAACGCCGCGCAGGTGCCCTCCGTTGATCCCGGGTTCAGCATGACCGCGCCGACTCAGTCTGACCTGATTTCTCCGCTGCCGAAGGGTGCGGAGAAGCTGGAGCCCCAGATCGAGGGCCAGACGATCACTGGAACTCTCCACTCCGTTAAGGAAGAAGGCAAGCTTAGTGTTGGGTTTGCCAAGGACCACTCCTTGGTGATGAATGATGGCTGCAATACCTACACCTCTACCTACGAGGTGGCTAAGGATGGCACCATCAGCGTGGGCGAGTTCAACTCCACCCGTGCGGCTTGCGATGAGCACACCCAGCAGCTTTCCGACGCCCTGCTGGGCCTCTTTGAGTCCAAGCCTTCTTTCTTCAACCTTCCCGGCGGCACCGTAGCCTTGGGCAGCAAGGAAGCTGCGGCCGAGTTTACTGTTGACAAGTAAAAACTCGTAGCACACTAAAATTTAAAATGCGCACCATGTCTTCGGCCATGGTGCGCATTTTTGTGTGGGGGACTATTTGGCGTCGGAAAGCGCATAAGCCGCGCCCGCCGAAGCCGCGGTCACGCTAAGGACGGCTGGCCAAGCGCCAATCTTCTTAGCCAACGGGTGGGAGGCGCCGAATGCACCCACGTAGAGTGCGCACAGGCCGGCAGTGGTAACCGGGGTGGTTTTCTTGGCCCAAGAGCGACCCGCCCAGACACCGGCAGCGGCGAGGATTACGCCGCCCAGCGGGCGAATTCCGGTCTCGCGGGCGGTGACCCAGCCACCGATAAGGCCGAGGGTAACAGTGGTGGCGGTAGAAACGTCTTGGGGCTTTTTAATATCGATCATGGACATGTGACCAGTCTAGGTCGACATTTCTCGGCCCGCTAGACTCTAAGGCCATGACTGTGGAGACGCATCTGCCGCCCGAGCGCCAAGCATGGCGCGCCATGTTTGCATTGTCCCTCGGATTCTTTGTGTCCCTGCTGGACCAATCCATGGTGGCGGTGGCGCTGCCTGATCTGCAACGTGAGCTGAACGCAGGCGTAAACCACACCATGTGGGTATCCGCGGCCTATTTGCTGGCTGTGGTGGTGCCGCTGCTCTTTGCCGGCCGCTTGGGCGATGTTTTAGGCCAGCGCCGGATGTTCTGTTTGGGCGTGGGCGTTTTCGGGCTGGGTGCGGTGGCGTGTGCCGTGGCGCCCACTGTGGAAGTACTCATTGCGGCGCGTGCCGTGCAAGGCATGGGTGCGTCCCTCCAGATGCCACAGACCATGTCCGTTATCAATCGCATCTTCGCGCGTGAGCGGCGTGGGCGCGCACTGGGCGTATGGGGTGTGATCGGCTCTGTAGCAGCACTTGCCGGTCCACTCGCCGGCGGGTTCCTTGTGGGGCACTTTGGGTGGCAAGCCGCCTTTTGGGCACACGTTCCCTTCGTGGTCCTAGCCATTGTCTTCGCGCTGCTGTGGGTGCCTGAGTTACCCACGACCGCGCAGTCTATCGATGCGCCCTCGGCCATCGTTTCGCTCATCGCCTTGGCAGCAATCGTCTTTGGCATTCAGCAGGGCCCGGTGCTTGGCTGGGGTTGGACCATCTGGTTGATCCTGCTCGCTGGAGTTGCCGCTAGCGTCTGGTTTATTCGATTGCAGGCAACCGCCCAGGCCCGCGGGTCGAGTCCGCTGGTGCCGCTGGCGTTATTTAGTGACCGTAATTACCTGGCGGGCTCGGTAGGCATCATCGCAATGGGGTTTATGGCTGCTGCGGTGATGCTCCCCATCATGCTGTGGCTGCAGACCATGCAGGGAGTGCCTGCAGACGAAGCCGGCATCATCGTGGCTCCTATGGCGCTGGTGTCTCTCCTGATATCTCCGCTGGCTGGAATCATGGCGGATCGCGTCAATCCACGGATTCTTGGGGTAATGGGATTTTCTATCCTTATCTTCTCGCTCCTTGCGGCATGGTGGGTCATGCAGGTCGACGCCCTTCCGTGGGTACTCGGGCTGCCTATTGCCGGCCTAGGTGTGGGGCAGTCGTTCATTTGGGGTTCCAACGCAGCCACCACCTTGCGCGATATCTCACCGGAACTTATGGGCGCTGCCTCCGGTGTGTACAACACCTCCCGCCAGGTGGGATCCGTGGTGGGAGTTGCCCTGGTATCCGCAGTTATGCAAACGGGTAGCCCAGAGGCGGCAATTATTAATTCGCTGCTCGTCATCGTGGCTGCGCTGGTGGTGGGCCTGGTTTCTGCCCTAGGTTTTAGGGACACTCTGCAGGCCTAAAAATCGCGCGCTAGATTGGTAGGTATGCGTCTAGGTGTTTTAACGTCCGGCGGCGATTGCCCCGGCCTCAATGCTGTAATCCGTGCGGTAGTGCGTACCGCGTCCAATGAATTTGGAGATACCGTTGTAGGTTATGAAGACGGCTGGGTGGGCCTGATGGAAGACCGCCGCCGCGATCTTTATGACGATGCGGAAATCGACCGTATTCTGTTGCGTGGCGGCACCATCCTGGGCACCGGTCGCCTGCATCCGGATAAGTTCAAGGCCGGCCTTGACCAGATTAAGTCCAACATGGCGGATGCCGGGGTAGATGCTCTAGTCGCCATCGGTGGTGAAGGTACCCTCAAGGGTGCAAAGTGGCTTTCTGATAACGGCGTGCCGATAGTGGGCGTGCCGAAGACCATTGATAATGACGTCAATGCCACCGACTACACGTTTGGTTTCGATACTGCGGTTTCTGTGGCCACCGATGCTATCGACCGTCTGCACACCACCGCGGAGTCCCATAATCGCATCCTGATCGTGGAGGTTATGGGCCGCCACGTGGGATGGATTGCCCTGCATGCGGGCATGGCCGGCGGTGCGCACTACACCGTGGTACCGGAAGAGCCCTTCGACATCGCGGAGATTACGAAGGCGATGGAACGCCGCTTCCAGATGGGTGAGAAGTACGGCATTATCTGCGTGGCAGAAGGCGCCCTCCCGAAGGAAGGGACGATGGACTTCGAGGCTGGCGGCGTCGATCAGTTCGGTCACCAGACCTTTAACGGCATCGGCCAGGTAATCGGCGATGAAATCAAGGCACGCACCGGGTATGACGTGCGTACGACCGTGCTGGGGCATATCCAGCGCGGCGGCACGCCGACGGCCTATGACCGCGTCCTTGCAACTCGTTACGGTGTACATGCAGCCCGTGCTATTCACGAGGGCAAATCCGGCATGTGTGTTGCCCTGCATGGTGAAAATATTGACCTAGTTCCACTCGAAGATGCCGTGGGCCAATTGAAGACGGTACCGGAATCGCGTTACCGCAACGCCCAGGCGCTCTTTGGCTAAAGGCATTCCGTGTTCCGAATATTAAGATAGCGCTCCCACTGGGTGGGAGCGTATTCTTTTGTTCATGAGTATCGATAGCATGACAGATAATCGGGTAGAGGTGCCCTCTGCGCCCTCCGCAGCACAAGACCGTCAAGCGCTCATTGCAGCGCTAGGCTTTCCCGTGCTCGTGATTATCGGTGGCGTGGTGGGATACCTCGCGCCAGAAACCGCAGCTTCCTTCGCCCCCCAGGTCACCCCGCTGCTGGGGATTGTCATGTTCGGTATGGGCCTAACCCTCAAGCCGGTGGATTTTGCTTTGGTGGCACGCCGTCCGCTGCCCGTTTTCATTGGAGTGGTAGCGCAGTTCGTTATCATGCCGCTGGTGGCGCTGCTGGTAGTCGCGGTGATGGATCTTCCCGATGCTGTAGCTGCCGGCGTTATCCTTGTAGGATGCGCGCCCGGCGGTACGAGTTCCAATGTGGTGTCTTATCTTGCGCGCGGTGATGTGGCTCTGTCGGTAACCATGACGTCCATTTCCACCCTGTTGGCGCCGGTCCTTACCCCATTGTTGACCTTGTGGCTGGCAGGGGAGTACATGCCGGTCTCCGCTTCAGCCATGGCGGGGTCCATTGTCAAGGTGGTTCTCATTCCCGTCGTTGCCGGCATCCTTATCGGCATGCTGGTTCCGCGCCTGGTGGCAAAGATTAACGCGGCATTGCCGTGGATCTCGGTTGCGGCCATTTCGGC
This sequence comes from Corynebacterium marquesiae, assembly GCF_030229635.1. Classification (NCBI taxonomy): domain Bacteria; kingdom Bacillati; phylum Actinomycetota; class Actinomycetes; order Mycobacteriales; family Corynebacteriaceae; genus Corynebacterium; species Corynebacterium marquesiae. The sequence continues at coordinate 110,320 of NZ_JASPII010000001.1, read as the reverse complement.
CATCGTGTGCATCGTGGTCGGCGGCGCGCACGACACCATCGCTACGGCGGGTGCGCTGGTCTTTGCGGCCGTAGTTGCCCATAATGCCTGTGGCTATCTGCTGGGCTACATTGCAGGAGCGGTCACCAAGCAGCCGATCTCCGCGCGGCGCACCATGGCCGTCGAGGTGGGCATGCAAAACTCCGGCTTGGCCACCTCCCTGGCATCGACCTATATGAACCCATTGGCCGCCCTACCAGGTGCCGTCTTTTCAGTGTGGCACAACCTCTCTGGTGCGGTGCTTGCAGCCATCTGCCGCTATTCGGATTCCCGGAAGTAGGGCGGAAGAACTGCTAAAAAATAATCGTGACCGCAGGGTAGGACTCGTCTACATACCAGGGCTCTTTTTGCACGGTGAGTGGGGGCTGGCCTTGCTCGAAAGATAGGGTGTCGCCGTCTTTGACGGTGGCGCCTTGCAGAACATGGTCTGCGATATTGGCCAGCTTGTAATAGAGATCGGTGGGATCCATGGATTCGGTGGCCGCCTGGACTTCCGGGTGTCCGGCTTGGACCAGCCCAACGGTATAACCCAAGATTTTGTTTTCTTTTTGGGTAAGCCACACCGGAGCGATGTGCATTGGTGCAAGGTTATCCCGAACGGCCTCGAGGAAAGTATTCGGCGCGATAGAAACGTTGCCGCGCGGGTTATGGACTATCAGGCAGTCGGGGTGCTCGGCTACCACCGCAGTGGCCTTGGAGAGTAGCTCAAGGTGATCGCGGCGGGCCTCGCGGAATTGCTTCGCGCGATCAAGTTCGGTCTCACGGGGAAGCACGGACACGAGGATTTGTGCGGTGGCGGAATCGAGGCCGCGGGCATCCGCGCTCAAAATGGGGTGGAGGCCATAGCTATCGCGGGTGGGAGGGGTATCGACGGCTTGGTAGTGCAATAAAAATGAATCATTAAGCTCAACCATGATGCTTCCTGGATTCTTACCCGGTGTGATTTCTCCCAGGCGGTCGCCAAAAGTGGTGGTCAGGCGCTCGCTTACCTCCTCAGGGGTAGGGGCAGTGCGGAAGACTGCGATGTTGATCAATGGGGCATCGATAAGGGTGGCATCAACGCTATGTGGTGTAGTCATAATATTCAGCTTAGGGGCGTGAGCGCGCGGGCGCATGGACGTATTAAGATGGCACGCATGACTGCTGCGATGTATGACCTGATGGACTTCGATGAGGTCCTAGAAAAGTTCGAACCGGTAATGGGCATGGAAGTCCACGTAGAGCTGGATACGGAAACCAAGATGTTTTCTACCTCTCCTACGAACTTCAACGCAGCGCCTAATTCCAACGTTGACCCGGTATCCCTGGGCCTTCCCGGTGCGCTGCCGGTAGTTAACTCCAAGGGTGTGGAGGGTGCCATCAAGATTGGGCTTGCGCTTAATTGCTCCATTGCGGAGTCCTCACGCTTTGCCCGCAAAAATTACTTTTACCCGGACCAGCCGAAGAATTACCAGATTTCCCAGTACGACGAGCCGATTGCCTATGACGGCTACCTGGACGTTGTGCTGGAGGACGGCACCGAGTGGCGCGTAGAAATCGAGCGTGCCCATATGGAGGAAGACACCGGCAAGTTGACCCACCTCGGTGGTACGGACGGTCGTATTCACGGCGCCACGGCGTCCCTGGTGGATTGTAACCGTGCGGGTATTCCTCTCATTGAGATTGTTACCAAGCCGATCATTGGCGCCGGTGAGCGCGCGCCCGAGGTGGCTAAGGCCTACGTTTCCGCCCTGCGCGAGCTCGTTGCAGCCTTGGGCGTTTCCGACGCCCGCATGGACCAAGGCTCTATGCGTGTGGATTCCAACCTATCCCTGCGCCCGGTGGGCCAGGAAGAGTTTGGTACCCGTACCGAAACCAAGAACATTAACTCCCTGCGTTCCGTGGAGCAGGCGGTTCGCTTCGAGATGCAGCGCCAGGCGCAGGTGCTCGAAGATGGCGGCACTATTGACCAGGAAACCCGCCACTATCAAGAGGCCGATGGCACCACCTCCAAGGGTCGTCCGAAGGAAACCGCGGAAGACTACCGTTACTTCAATGATCCGGACCTGCCGCCGGTCATCGCCCCGCGCGAGTGGGTAGAAGAGCTGCGTCAGACCCTTCCGGAGCTGCCATGGGTTCGCCGTGCGCGCATCCAGGAAGAGTGGGGTATCAAAGATGAGGAGATGCGCGACCTGGTTAATGCCGGTGCCCTCGACCTCATCGTGGATACCGTCGAGGCCGGTGCGAAGCCAGACGAGGCACGCTCCTGGTGGGTTTCCTACCTAGCCGGCAAGGCCAACGAGCAGGATACCGATCTTGCTGGTTTGTCCATTACTCCGCAGCACGTGGCGCGCGTTATCGCGCTCGTCAACGAAGGCAAGCTGACCACCAAGCTCGCGCGCAAGGCCGTCGATGGTGTGTTGGCGGGCGAGGGTGACGTCGACGAAGTCGTCGAAAAGCGTGGTTTGGAGGTCGTGCGCGATGACGGCGCCATCGAGAAGGCCGTAGATGACGCGCTGGCCGCCAACCCGGACATTGTGGAAAAGTACCGTGCCGGCAATAAGAAGGTCACCGGTGCCATCGTGGGTGCGGTCATGAAGGCCACGCAGGGCAAGGCCGATCCAGGCCAAGTCAATAAGCTTATCGCAGAGAAGCTGAACTAAGACCCCCAAAGAACCAGCCGCGCTTTCCCTCCTCAACGAGAGGGGCGTGGCTGTTTTTAGTTTTCCTCCCCTGCCGGAAATGGTGATTACTTTCGTTAGGCGAGGTCAGTGGGGTTACGCGTAGGGTCGTGGGCATGACAATTAAGAGCAAAGTATTGCAAAAGGAAAGCCCTGAAGCGCCATTCAAAATCGTAGAAATCGAGCGCCGCGATCCGCGCGAAGACGATGTGGTCATTGATATCAAGGCTGCAGGTATTTGTCACTCCGATATTCACACCATCCGTAACGAGTGGGGTCAGGCGCACTTCCCCCTGACAGTGGGCCATGAGATCGCCGGCGTTGTGGAAGCTGTGGGTGATAAGGTCACCAAGTTCAAAGTGGGCGACCGCGTGGGCGTGGGCTGCCTAGTGAACTCCTGTGGCGAGTGCGAACAGTGCCGCAACGGCCAAGAGCAGAACTGCCTGAATGGCAACGTGGGCACCTATAACTCCGAAGACGTAGACGGGACCATTACTCAAGGCGGCTATGCCCAGAAGGTAGTAGTCAACGAAGACTTCGTGTGCACCATTCCAGAGGGTATTGACTTTGACGTCGCAGCCCCGCTGCTGTGCGCCGGAATCACCACCTATTCGCCGCTGGCTCGCTGGCAGGTTAAAGAAGGCGACAAGGTTGCCGTAGTAGGCCTAGGCGGCTTGGGCCACATGGGTGTGCAGATCGCTGCGGCAAAGGGCGCGGAAGTAACCGTGATTTCCCGCTCCCTGTGCAAGGAAAAGGAAGCCTATGAGCTGGGTGCAAAGCATATTCTGGCCACCGGTGAAGAGGAAGACTTCTTTGCCAACCACCGCGGCGAATTCGACGTCATCTTGTCCACCATATCTGCCCGGTACTCCCTCGATGACTATCTGCAGCTACTGAAGCCGCGCGGCATCATGTCCGTTGTCGGACTTCCGCCGGAGGAGCTGGGGATCCATATGAGCAGCCTCGTCGGCGGCGGCAAGGTGCTTACAGGTAATAATATCGGCGGCATTGCAGAGACCCAGGAGATGCTGGACTTCTGTGCCGAGCACGGTATCGGCGCCGTTATTGAAAAGATTGGCGTCAACGATGTTGATGACGCCTATGAGCGCGTAGTGCAAGGCGATGTAAAGTTCCGCTTCGTGATTGATACCGCGACCTTTGACGACTAAAGCGTTAGGTTGAATTCGCGGAACGTCAGAATGTGATTTAGCACAACATCGGTATGTGCCAGTAGGTGTTTAACGGGTCACTTACGTACCATTCCTTAAGGAACGCATATCGGTGTTGTGTAGCCCACGTGCTGGGGAGTGGGGGACAGGGGCCGCGCGCACCAGTATGCGAAAGATATTCGCTACAAAAGTTAGGCAACCGTGTCTTCTAAAAACATTATCGCCATTGCCATGTCCTTCGTGGGCTTGTTGGTCGGCGCCGGCTTTGCCACGGGCCAAGAGGTGGTGCAGTACTTCACCGCCTTTGGTTCTTGGGGCATTCCTGGCCTCATCATCGCCGCACTCGTCATGACCCTTGCCGGTACCGTGTTCTTGCAGTTGGGCAGCTACTTCCACGCTTCTGAACACAACACCGTTTTCCGCAATGTCACCCACCCGATCGTCTCCAAGTTGCTGGACATCGCGGTCATCATCACCCTCTTTGCTATTGGCTTTGTGATGTTGGCCGGCGCGGGTTCCAATATGGAGCAGCAGTTTGGCTGGAAGACGTGGATCGGCTCCACACTCATGCTGGTCTTGGTGCTTGTCGTGGGCATGCTCGACGTGGACAAGGTATCCAAGGTTATCGGTGCTGTAACACCGACCATCATCATTGCGGTCATTGGTGTAGCCATCTACACCGGCCTTAATATGCCGGATGACATCGGCGCCGCTATGGACGCCTCCAGTCAAATCGATACTCCGATTGGGAATTGGCTGATTTCCGCACTGAACTACAACGGCCTTGCCCTGATGCTTGCTGTGTCCATGTCCCTGGTTATCGGTGGCGATAATATTAGTCCGCGCGAGGCCGGCTGGGGCGGCGTTGTAGGCGGCGTCATCTACTCCATCATGATGGGCCTTGCCGGATTCTCCTTGTTGATGAACTCGGATAAGGCGCAAGGCTCCGATATTCCGATGCTGTCTTTGGTCGATGACGTCAATCCAACGTTGGGTGCGGTTATGGCGGTCATCATTTACTTGATGATCTTCAATACCGCCATCGGCATGTTCTACGCGCTGGGCAAGCGCCTATCTGCCGGTCATGAGAAGCGCTTCCCGGTTATCTTCGTTATCGGCTGCTTGGCTGGTTTCGCCGTTTCCTTCGCCGGCTTCAAGACCCTGATGAACTACATCTACCCCGTCATCGGTTACATGGGCATTCTGATGGTGGCCATCCTGGTCTTTGCTTGGTTCCGCAGCCAGTCGCAAATCCAGGATGAGGCCGTGCGCCGTGAGCGCGTACGTGCCCTCATGCACCTGAAGCTGCACCCGGACAAGGCATATGATGCTGAGCGCTATGACGATGAAATTGGCCAGCACATCGAGGACTCCAATATGGATAACGAGGCCCTCTACGATGAGCTGGTGGAGGAAGTCGCCGAAGAGCTCGATAGTGACGATGACGTGGACTTTGACAAAAAGGATTACGCAGAAAAGCGCCACGACTACTCCTATTACACCGAACGCGACGCGGTAGAAACCGACCGTACGCCGGAAGAAATTGAAAAGTGGGTCGAAGAAACCGGCGCATCCGGCGACCCGGAAGAAGATGAGGATCTGCCACAGGCTGACAATTCCAAGAATTAAGCGGACAATGGGTGCCATGAGCATCTATGCACCCGCATCTGACCGTTATGATTCGATGGAGTACCGCCGAGTAGGCAACTCTGGGCTGAAGCTGCCGGCCATTTCCCTTGGCCTATGGCAGAACTTCGGCGACGATCGTCCCCTGGCCACGCAGCGCGAAATCCTGCGCGCGGCGTATGACCGGGGGATTACTCATTTCGATTTGGCCAATAACTACGGCCCTGAACCAGGTGCCGCGGAGGAAAACTTCGGCCGCATCTTCACCCGCGATTTCCGCCCCTTCCGCGATGAAATGATCATTTCTTCCAAGGCGGGTTGGGTAATGAATGATTCACCCTACGGTTTCGGCGGCTCTCGCAAATACCTGGTGAGCTCCTTGGACGCTTCCTTGAAGCGCATGGGCTTGGACTACGTGGACATCTTCTACCATCACCGTCCGGACCCGGACACTCCGCTGGAAGAGACTCTTTATGCGCTGCGCGATATCGTGGCTTCCGGCAAGGCCCTCTATGTGGGCATTTCCTCCTATGGGCCGGAGCTTACCGCGGAGGCCATGGAGTTTATGGAAGATGAAGGCTGCCCGCTGCTGATTCATCAGCCCAGTTATTCCATTCTGAACCGCTGGATTGAGCGCCCGGGCGAGGATGGTGAGTCCCTTCTTGATGTCACGGCGCGCAGTGGGTTGGGTGTCATCGGCTTTGGTCCACTAGCACAGGGCATGCTGACGGATCGCTATATCGATGGCATCCCCGCAGATTCGCGCGCGGCGAAGAATAAGACCTTGGAAAAGGATTGGCTCAATGAGGAAAACCTTTCCATGATCCGCTCGCTCAACGATATTGCAGGCAAGCGTGGTCAGTCTCTGGCGCAGATGGCTATCTCGTGGGTGCTGCGTGATCAGGGGGATCGCACGCTTACCTCGGCGCTGTTGGGTGCTTCTTCGGTGGAGCAGCTTGAGCACAACTTGGGCGCGCTGGACAAGCTTGACTTCAGCGCAGACGAGCTTGCTGCTATTGATGACGCCGCCCATGACGCCGGAATCAACCGGTGGGCCGAGGCCACTGCTTCGCGCGTTCGCGGCGACTAGGCCGCTCCCGAGCCCCGGCCCCCTAGAGCAGGAGCAACTTGAGCGTTAGGCCAATCATGATGACGCCGATGCCGAAGTTGATCCAACGCCACACTGTGGGCCGGGACAGCACGTGGGAAAAGCGCGCGGCACCGAAGCCGATAAAGGGGAACCAGGTGAAGCTGGCACAGATTGCACCCACGGCGAAAAGCCAGCGCCCCGATTCGCCATATTGATTAGCAATGCTGCCGAGCATGACCACTACGTCCACGTAGGCGCCTGGGTTAAGCCACGTTAAGGCCAGGGCGGTCAATAGCGGCTTAACCCACGAAGGGGAGCGCTTGATCTCGACGCGAGCTGCGGTCTTGGTCGTGCTGCGTGCCTGAGAGCCATCGAAGGAAGCGACTTCCTGCGGAGATTTCGGCTCTGTCGATTCCACCTCGATGGCCTCGCCTTTGGTCTTGACCACATCGCGGAAGCAGGTAAAGGTGAAATACGCTAGGTAAGCGGCGCCAACATATTTCAGAACCTTAAGGGCGTTGGGGAATTTTTCTACCAAGTAGCCCACGCCGGCCGTGCCGGCGGTAATCAGGATGACGTCGGAAAGTGCGCAGACGGCAATGATGAGGCCAATGTGGTCTCGGCGGATGCCGTACTTGAGCAGCATGGCATTTTGCGGGCCGACGGCCACGATGAGCGATAATCCTAAAAAGAAACCAGCAAGCACGATGGACATGCCTTCTAGTGTGAATTCTTGGGCTGGATTAATCCAGTTAATGAATCTACAGTTGGTTTAGAATAGCTTCATGAACCCGGTGCACTTAGAAACATTGCTCGCCATCGTGGACGAAGGCAGCTTCGATGTCGCCGCTGCTGTACTCGGCATATCGCCGTCTGCGGTAAGCCAGCGAATCAAAGCCTTGGAGTCGAGCACGGGACGAGTACTCCTTCGCCGTGCCACCCCAGTAACCGCCACGGAAGCGGGGGAGATCCTGGTTCAATCCGCACGCCGCATGGCGTTGGTGCAGGCGGAGACGGATGCCCGCCTAGGCCACCGCTTGGCCCGGGTCCCGCTCTCTGTCGCGGTGAACTCGGATTCTCTAGCGACATGGTTTCGTAGGGTGCTTAGCGATACCGCGCGGCAGGGTGATGTCGCCCTGCGCATCCGGATTGAGGATGAGGCCCGCACCTTAGCCATGCTGCGGCGGGGCGATGTGCTTGGCGCGGTAACGAGGGAAGCCACGCCGGTCTCGGGCTGCGAGTCTAGCTTTTTGGGTACGATGCGGTATTTCCCAGTCGCGGCACCACATATTGCAGAAAGCTTCCATAGCGGCCACTTGACTTGGGAAACTATGCCCCTTGTAGGCTATGGGCCCAACGATCAAGTACTGGATGATGCGATGCGCGAGCGCTTCATTGATTCGGCCGTGGTGCGTGCCCGGGTATCACAGATTCCCTCTTCCGAGGGCTACCTGGAGGCCGTTCGCGTTGGCCTGGGGTGGGGATTGTTGCCCCAGGCCCAAGCGCTGCCCCTATTGGCGGCAAAAGAGCTGGTGCTTCTCGACGACTCGCCGCTCGATATTGACCTTTATTGGCAGCGTTGGCGCTTGGAGTCAGAGGTTTTGAGCGAACTTACGCGTTCGGTAATCGAGGCTGCGGGCGATCTAGTGGCGACGTAGTACGCATGCTCGCGCGGCGCGCCGTGGTGGGTACCACAAAAGTGCAGGCACGTCCCCTAAGTTGGAGCTATGAGCGATAAGCAGCAACCGGATAAAGCCACCCCGTTTGATGAGGATATGGACGTCCCTACCTACAACGCGAAGCCCGCTAGTAAGGATTCTGTCTCCGGCCAGGGAAAGTCGAAGCCTGGCCTCTTCGAGCGCGCCGGCCGCGCTGAGCCGCAGGAGATCAAGCCTTCCCAGGCGCAGCAGGATCACCCGGAAACCGAGGTACTGTCCTACTCCAGTGCGAATGAGGCCGCGCGTCGGGACAGTGGCGCCGGCGAGGAGACCGTAGCCTTCGCGCAACCGGAGTCCACCACGCCGGCCAGCGTAGAGCAGGAGACGGCACTTGCTACTGCCGACGCCCCTGCGGAAAACACCCTCAGCACTGAAACCGCAGAGGAGCGTGAGGCACGCCTACGGGCGGAACAAGAAGAAAAGGAAGGCTATCAACGCTATGGCCGCCGTGGCACCATCGATTTTGGTCTGCTATTCATTCGCATCGCACTGAGCGCCTACCTGATCATTGCCGGTGCAAAAACCTTTTTCGAGCTCGGTGATAGTCAGGGCTTGTCCGGTCTAGAGGGCGACTTTGCTAATTATGCCTGGGATACCGCACTGTCCATTGCGGTGCCGACCATGCAGCTTATCGCTGGTGTATTCTTGCTGCTCGGCCTCATTACGCCGCTGGCGGCCATGATTGGCCTGGTAGTGACCGGCTTTACCGCCGTCCACGAGCTAGCCCAGGCCGATGCCGGCCTGGACGTTTTTAGCTGGCCAGAATCCGTATGGCTTTCCTTGGTCCTCTTTGTCATCGCAGTGGGCCTGCAGTTTACTGGCCCAGGCTTTATCTCCCTAGACTTCAAGCGTTCGTGGGCACGCCGCCCACTGGGTACCTCGTGGATCTTTGTGCTCATCGGCGTAGCCATTCTCGTAGCACTGTGGTTCTTCGGCGCAGGAGTTAATCCGCTGAATTAGGTCTTGATAGATAGTCCGTCGCAATAGCGACGGATTTTCTTTTACTCTTGCTTTCCGGGGTGGAAAGTATGATACTTTCTAAAGTGGAAAACAACGAAAGGTTGAAGGCGAAAGGAACGACGATCATGGACGAGAGCGTGCACGAGGCACTGGCCTTCAATGAAGAAGTGGAGAAGGAACAAAGCGACAGACGGCGGACTGCGCTTAATGCCTTGTTTGCTGCAGCGCTGGCAGTACTTTGGTTTATCTTGATCCAATGGGGCAATGGCATGCCGTGGTGGTTGTCCCTTGGTTTAGTGGTGGTCTGCGTGGGAGTAGCTCTCTGGGTTGGCGCTCAGAAGCGCGACGTGCGCGCAGGTTATAGGCAAGATCCTTTCGCCCAGCCGCAGCCGGATAAGAAATACTACTTCGGAATCATTCTGATTTTTGTCCCTACGTTTTTCCAGACCTTTTTCGAAGGACACATGGTAATTGCGGCCGTAGCATCCACGCTGTGGGGACTCGCTGTCTTCTGGGTTTTTAACTCCGGTGCGATGGATCTGTCCACGCGAGACCACGAGAGTAATAAGCAGGCAAGCGACGATGAGTGAGCTTGATCCGGTAATCCACCCGCTTAATCGGTTTAAGATTTGTGCGGTGCTCAATGCGGCTGGCGCAGTGGAAGGCGCCATCAACAAAGAGATGCGCTTTGCAGCGATTCGGGACAAAGTTAATCAATCCGATGCCACGCTGTCTAAGCAGCTAAGCGCACTGGAAAAAGAGGGTTATATCAGCCGTTTTCGTGAGTATGGATCCTCGCGCGGCAAGGACACGGTATGGGTGATGCTCACGGCCAAAGGCAAGGCCGCATTCGATTCGCACCTTGCAGCGCTTAAGACGTTAGCAGGGCAGGAGTAGCGGTATTCGCGTTCCGGTTATTGTGCTGGGAGGCATAGAAAGCGGCTGCGAAAAGCGCGACGGTCAGTATGGTTAGCCACACAAAGTCATCCACCCAGAACTTCTGGTAGCGCTCCATGGCGTGGACATCGACTTGATCGCCCCACCACCATTTGGGAGGGACGGTTAGCAGCATGGCTGCCCAGGCGATAAGGACGGTCAAGAGGCTGCCCGCAGCCCCTCCAGACGGCAGCCAGGACCAAGCGCGGTAGACGAAGACCGGGATAATGAGCGTGAGCCAGACCCAGTGGTGCGACCAGGAAACAGGGGAGATGAGGAGGAGGGTGAGAGCGGTGACCAATTGGGCGTCGACAAGCAAGTGCTTCTCGCACAGTCGCTTGATAAGCCACGCAGCAAAGGCAATAACTACTAGGGAAGCTGCGAGCCACGCAAGGTTGATCGTCAGTCCATTGGCGTCCATGGCTTCCGTAGAGGAATACATGCGCTGAATGGCGCCCTTGATGGAACTATTGGACTGGTAGTCGGTTGCGACGCCGAAGTCGCCGCCAGAGCCCATATCGAGCAATTTTGAGCTGAAGAACTCTACGAATGCGTCCCAGCGGAAGGCTGCGGCGAGGAGGGTGGCAGCGACTGCGGAAAGGAAAGCCGTGGCAATCTGCTTCCATTCCTTGCGCACGAGGAAGTAGAGTAGCATCGCCAGTGGGGTAATTTTGATAGCGGCGGCCAAACCAATCAAGACGCCCTGCGGCAGTAAGCGCTTGCGCGGAACGAGGTCGAGGATAACGAGTGTCATGACCACGATATTGATCTGTGCAAAACCATTGTTGAGGTCAACCGGTTCGAAGCGCAAGGCAATGGCCCAAGTAATGGCGGTAACGGGCAGGAGGAACTCCGGCTTCTTTAGCACCGCCTTGAAGACAAAGTAGAGGCAGACAAGCAGGAGTAGATCGGAAAGGACGACCATAATGTCGCCCGCCATATCGTGGTCAATGCCGTCAAAGGCCGTGATCGGAACCATGACGAGCGCGCCAAAGGGCGGATAAATGAAGGGAAGTTCGACATCGCCGGCCAGCATGGGCTCGCTATAGACGGAGCGATGCTCAAGGAAGGCCTTGACGCCTTCGCGGTAGATCACCATATCGATGGGGAAGTCCGTGATGCGGGTGTCCTGAACAACCTTTCGGGCGCCACAGAGGAGCCCCAGCAGAGCTAAGGCATAACGGAAAAATGGGGTGCGCGCGAGTTTCATCGCAGTACACTTTATGCGATCTGCAGGTAAACGGGCGTGCACCCCACCGAGGCACAGCAATTTAGCAGCTATCTCCTGCTAATTCACATAACCGTCGACCACGCGTACCGCGCCGCGGTCGGCAGAGGTTGCCATGGCCGCATACGCGCGCAGCGCCTTGGTGATCGGTCGGTTGCGGCTCACTGGAGTCCAGGGGTGCTCGCGCAGTTCTTGGGCAGCGCGGCGGCGCTCCAGCACGTCCTCGTCCACATCCAGGGTGAGTTGGCGCTCGTGGATGTCGATGGTGATGGTGTCGCCATTTTCGATGAGCCCGATTAGGCCCTGGTGGGCCGCCTCGGGGGAAATGTGGCCGATGGAAAGGCCGGAGGTGCCGCCGGAAAAGCGGCCGTCGGTAATCAAGGCGCATGCCTTGCCCAACCCGGCGCCCTTGAGGAAAGAGGTTGGGTGGAGCATCTCCTGCATGCCAGGGCCGCCGGACGGGCCTTCATAGCGAATGACCACCACGTCGCCCGGTTGAACTTCCTTGTTCAGGATTATCGATACGGCCTCTTCCTGGGATTCGACCACACGAGCAGGTCCAGAGAAGGTCCACAGCTCTTCATCGACGCCCGCTGCCTTCACGATGGCACCGTCTGGAGCCAGGTTTCCGCGCAGGACAACGAGGCCGCCGTCGGAAGAAAAGGCATGATCGGCGTCATGAATGCAGCCATTAGCGGCGTCAGTATCGAGCTCGTCCCAGCGGTTGGATTGGGAAAATGGTTCGGTGGTGCGCACGCCGCCGGGGGCGGCGAGATAAAGCTCACGGGCCTCATCGGTGGCGTGCGGGTTGCGGATATCCCAATCATCGAGCCACTGCTCGGCGTTATCGTACAGCGCCGTATGCACCTTCAAGTTCAGGTGCCCGGCGCGGCGAAGTTCTCCCAAGATGGCGGGGATGCCGCCGGCGCGGTGGACATCCTCAATGTGGTAGGTGCCATTGGGCGCGACCTTGGACAGGCAAGGCACGCGGTAGGAGATGTCATTAATGTCATCGAGGGTGAAATCCACCTCGCCTTCCTGTGCGGCTGCAAGCGTGTGCAGGATGGTGTTGGTGGATCCGCCCATGGCCATGTCTAGCGCCATGGCGTTGGTGAAGGCTTCCTTGGTGGCGATATTGCGGGGGAGAACGGATTTGTCCTCCTCGCCGTAATAGCGGCGGCACATATCGACGATGGTGGATCCGGCCTTTTCAAATAGGCTGCGGCGAGCCGTGTGGGTGGCCAGGGTGGTGCCGTTGCCGGGCAGCGCCAGGCCGAGTGCCTCGGTCAGGCAGTTCATCGAATTGGCGGTAAACATGCCAGAACAGGACCCGCAGGTGGGGCAGGCGGATTCCTCTACCTGGGACAAGCCTTCATCAGATACCGCGTCATTGGCGGAGGCGGTGATAGCGGTGATGAGGTCAGTGGGGGCGTGGGCTACGCCATCAACCACGACGGCTTTGCCGGCCTCCATCGGTCCGCCGGAGACGAAAATGGTGGGAATGTTCAGGCGCAGCGCCGCATTGAGCATGCCCGGGGTGATTTTATCGCAGTTGGAGATGCACACCAGGGCGTCGGCAGTGTGGGCATTGGCCATGTACTCGATGGAATCGGCGATGATTTCGCGCGAAGGCAGCGAGTAGAGCATGCCGCTGTGCCCCATGGCGATGCCATCATCGACAGCGATGGTATTGAATTCCTTCGGTACACCGCCGGCCTCGCGTACGGCGTCGGCGACGATATCGCCAACGTTTTTAAGGTGTACGTGGCCGGGGACGAATTGGGTATAGGAGTTGGCAATGGCGACGATCGGCTTGCCAAAGTCATTTTCCTTGGTGCCGGTGGCCCGCCAGAGGGCGCGGGCTCCAGAGGCTTGGCGGCCGACGGTAGTTACTTTTGAACGCAGCGGGAACATGGTTTTCAGTCACCATTCCTTCAAGGATGTGTGTGGGGGTGTAGGCGGCGTATTTAGTTTTCGGCCGAAGGCTTGAGCTCGGGGTGGCGCTCGAGGTAGTCCTCATACTCTTCTTTGCTGAGGAGGACTTGTTGGCCGTCACGGTGGACAATTACCACCTTGTCATCTGCCGCTTCACGGCCCTGGGTAAGGGCGTCAGGGATGCGGCCGCGGGAGGCCTCCGAAAGTCGCGGGAGCGAGTTAAAGGTAACGCCGGGCAGGCTGTGCTCCGCGCCGGCCTTGGTGCGGGCGAAGGCGCGGGCGCGTTGGAAGCCGATTCCGGCAAAATCGTCCCATGCGATCTGGATATTTTTCCGGAATGCGTAAGAGATGGCGATTCCAGATTCGGAGACTTTGGTACGGGATTTTATGACCCACCACAATCCGAGGATGGGGATTATGAACAGCCATGCGAGGTATTTGGGGGCCCATCCGATGCTTAGTAGAGCAATGGCGGACAGGATGAGGATGCCCAAGATGTGGTCGCGGGATGGCTTGAAAACCTCTGCCTGGGTGGTGGACTGACGAGGTTTGTTGTCCTTAGGTGGTGGAGTCATAGTGTGCAAGCCTAATTCACTAAGGCCGGCAAGGGCGAACCTATTTTTCAGGCGTGTCCCACCAGGTGGGAATGCGATCCCAAAAGGGGGTAATCTCCACGAGTGTAATACCTATCAATGTATAGTCATGCCCATGATCATTATTCGACTTCAGGTAGTACCAACGCGGTGGTGACCGCGACGCCTCATGACGTCGACGCATTTCGCCCCCGCAGACAGAAAAGCCCGCGGGGGCTTTGTTCATATCTGGAGCCGGTGCCAATGATGATCAGGACCAGTAATAGACCATTCCAAGGAGCACATTAACCGTGGTTACGACAACTTCGCCCACGCCCGCTTCGGTGGCTGCAGCCTCACGCGCCCACGCTCCGGAGCGGATGAGTGGTGCCCACGCCATTGTCCGCACTCTCGAAGACTTGGGAACCGATCTCGTCTTCGGCATTCCAGGCGGTGCCGTGCTTCCTCTATACGATGCCTTGCACACCTCGACCAAGCTGCGCCATGTGCTCACCCGCCATGAACAGGGTGCCGGCCACGCCGCCGAAGGCTACGCCCAAGCTTCCGGCAAGGTAGGCGTATGCATTGCCACCTCCGGGCCGGGTGCGACCAACTTGGTGACAGCGCTTGCCGACGCCAACCTGGACTCCGTTCCTATCGTTGCCATCACCGGCCAGGTGGGCAGCAACCTCTTGGGAACCGATGCCTTCCAAGAGGCCGATATTCGCGGCGTGACGATGCCGATTACCAAGCACAACTACATCGTGACGGAACCGAGCCAGATTCCAGCTGCCATTGCAGCCGCATTCCATCTGGCGTCTACGGGCCGTCCGGGGCCGGTCTTGGTGGATATCCCGAAGGACGTGCAAAACGGTGAATTGGAATATTCCTTCCCGGCTACGTTTGACCTGCCTGGATATAAACCGACGACCAAGCCACACTCTCGCCAGATCGCGCAAGCGGTTGAGCTCATTGCACAGGCAGAAAAGCCGGTCATCTATGCCGGCGGCGGTGTCATCAAGGCCGAGGCAGCCAAGGAGCTGCGCGAGTTTGCGGAATTTTCCGGAATCCCTGTCGTGACTACGCTCATGGCCTTGGGGGCCTTCCCGGAATCTCATCCGCTCCACATGGGCATGCCGGGCATGCATGGCACCGTCCCTGCAGTTGCGGCCATGCAGCGAGCTGACCTGTTGATTACTATCGGCGCGCGATTTGATGATCGAGTAACCGGTGATACCTCCACTTTTGCCCCTGAGGCCCAGGTAATTCATGCTGATATTGACCCGGCTGAAATTGGGAAAATCCGCGACGTTGCCGTGCCAATCGTGGGTGATGCCCGCAACGTGTTGGCAGGTCTCTTAAAGGAGTACCGTAAGAACTCCGCGGTGAAATCTCCGGAAGTAGGCCCATGGCGGGATTACCTCGATGGGCTCAAGGAACGGTTCCCCCGTGGCTATGATCCCATTCCGGATGGGCAGCTCAATCCCCAATTTGTGTTGGAAAAGCTGAGTGAAACCGTAGGTCCTGAGGCTATCTACTGTGCCGGTGTGGGACAGCACCAGATGTGGTCGGCACAGTTCATTGATTTTGAGCATCCACGCTCTTGGATCAACTCCGGCGGTGCCGGAACCATGGGCTATGCCGTGCCGGCGGCCCTCGGCGCCAAGGCAGCATGCCCGGATAAAGAAGTGTGGGCGATTGACGGTGACGGTTGCTTCCAAATGACCAACCAGGAACTCACCACCGCGGCATTGGAGGGCTTTCCGTTTAAGGTTGCCGTCATTAATAACGGCAACCTCGGTATGGTCCGGCAGTGGCAGACACTATTCTTTAATGAGAACTACTCCAATACCAAGCTGCGAGAACGAGATGTCTATACCCCAGACTTTGTCCGCTTGGCAGAGGCGCTGGGATGCGAGGCCATCCGAGTCACCTGTGAGGAAGAAGTAGTGCCGGCCATTGAACGGGCCCGCGCAATCAATGACCGCCCAGTGGTCCTTGACTTCATCGTTGGTGAGGATGCCCAGGTCTGGCCAATGATTGGCGGTGGGGCGTCCAACGAAGAAATTCAATATGCCCGTGGCTTGCGCCCGCTGTTTGATGACAATGAATCGGCAGCAGAAGCTCCTGCCGATATCGACGAGACTATCCAGGAGGTATAGGCATGGCACCCAGTGACGTTTCCCGGCATACTCTGTCGGTCCTGGTAGAAGACGTCGAAGGGATCCTGTCCCGTGTGACCGGCATGTTTTCCCGGCGTGGGTACAGCATCATTTCGCTGGTTTCTGCCCAGACGGAAAATCCAGGGATTAACCGGCTGACCATCGTGGTTGATGCTTCCGAAAGGATTATGGAGCAGGTAACCAAGCAGCTCAACAAGATTGTGCCGGTCATCAAGGTGGTGGAGCTCGAGGCGGACTCGACCGTGGCGCGTGCCCTGATGCTGGTCAAGGTGGCTGCGAATAACGCCAACCGGCCGCAGGTGGTCGATGCCGTTAATATCTTCCGTGCCCGCGTGGTAGACGTGGCACAAGAATCAGTGGTGGTGGAGGCTACCGGTACTCCTGGAAAGCTAGCGGCGCTTCTCGACGTCCTGGAGCCATTCGGTGTGCTCGAGCTGGTGCAGTCTGGTGACGTGGCCTTGGGGCGTGGTCCCAAGGCGATGGCACCCCCACGAAATTAAATCCCACTATATGGGCGCTGCGTCTCACACAGTGGTATAGTGCTAGGTGGGACGTTAACTCATTGAACTTACAATCACTACAGAATTGAGGACTACGACATGGCTATTGAAACCTTCTACGACGATGATGCGGATCTGTCCATCATTCAGGGTCGCAAGGTAGCCGTTATTGGTTACGGCTCCCAGGGGCATGCACACTCGCAGAACCTGCGCGATTCCGGCGTCGAGGTTGTTATTGGTCTGCGTGAAGGTTCCAAGTCGGCGGCCAAGGCTGAGGAAGCAGGCTTTGCGGTCAAGACCGTTGCAGAGGCTGCCAAGTGGGCAGACGTAATCATGCTGCTGGCACCAGATACCTCTCAGAAGCAGATCTTTGAAGATGAAATTGCCCCCAACTTGGAAGACGGCAATGCGCTGCTGTTTGGGCACGGCTTGAATATCCACTTTAAGCTGATTGAACCGCAAGCCAATGTCACCGTTGGCATGGTTGCGCCTAAGGGGCCTGGTCATCTGGTTCGCCGCCAGTTCGTTGATGGCAAGGGTGTTCCGTGCCTGATTGCTACCGAACAGGATCCTAAGGGCGAAGGCCACGATCTGACCCTGTCTTATGCAGCAGCCATCGGTGGTGCGCGTGCCGGCGTTATCCCGACGACCTTCGAAGCAGAGACGGTTACTGACCTCTTTGGTGAGCAGGCTGTTCTGTGCGGTGGCGTAGAGTTCCTGATTCGCACCGGCTTCGAGGTTCTGACTGAGGCTGGATACGAGCCAGAAATGGCCTACTTTGAGGTGCTGCACGAGATGAAGCTCATCGTGGACCTGATGTTTGAGGGCGGCATCGCCAACATGAACTACTCGGTATCTGATACCGCCGAGTTTGGCGGCTACATTTCTGGCCCTCGCGTTATTGATGCCGATGCCAAGCAGCGCATGAAGGATATCTTGTCCGATATCCAGGATGGCACCTTCACCAAGCGCCTGCTGGCCAATATTGAGGGCGGCAACAAGGAGCTGGAGAGTCTGCGTGAGGAATTTGCGCAGCACGAAATTGAAAAGACCGGCACCAAGCTGCGCGATTTGATGAGCTGGGTCAAGAACCCGCTGGATGCTACTGCCTAGAAATAAAAGGCGGCGTCTATAGTGCAAACCAGTGCAAACCCACGGTGAACAGGCATGTTTACCGTCGGTTTTGCTTTATTTGTTTCAGGTAAAACTCCAGTGCGGGGAGTAGGATGAGGGCCATGGGTTTTACGACGCCAAGCTATGACCTCAAAGACCTCTTTGCACGAATTGATCGCGGGGATATCCAGTTACCTGACTTCCAGCGCAGCTATGCCTGGGATGAAGATCGTATTCGATCTCTTATTGTTTCCGTGCTGCGCGGCTATCCCATCGGCGCGCTCATGGCTCTTGACACCCGAAACGAAAAGATGCGCTTCCGTCCCCGTGCCCTTGCGGGCGCACCTGACACTGGCGTCGACCCCGGCTTGCTCCTTTTGGACGGGCAGCAGCGCCTGACCACCCTGTATCACTGCTTCAACGGCGAGGGCTTTGTAGATACCACTGACTTCCGCAAGAAGAAGATTCACCGCCGCTTCTTTATCGATATTCGCGCGGCCGTTCGCGGAGATCTAATGCCGGATGATGCCATCTTCGCGGTCAATCAAGACGGTAAGATTCGCTCGCACTTTGCACCAGCAATTGAGGGCGATGTCCTAACGCGCGAAGATGCACTAGAGAATATGTGCATTCCCGTGGCTTCTTTGCTCAGTGAAGACGGCGTCGGCATGCTTTTTGAACTTGCGGCAACCAAGCAGGAATACAGCGCGGAACTGGCTGCCTTTAATAATCGCATCGTTCGACCTTTGTCCGGCTATGACCTGCCAATGATTCGACTTTCCCGCGAGACGGAGCGAGCCGGAATCGGCTCGATTTTCGCTCAAGCGAACTCGGCCGGTTTGCAGATGGACGTATTCGATCTGCTTACTGCCGTCTTTGCCTCTGAGGACCCCAGCTTCCACTTGGCCGCTGATTGGCACGAAGTGGAAAAGGACCTGCGGAAGTCTCCAGCCTTGGACGGAATTGGCCGCACCGAGTTTCTCTCCGCAATATCGCTTCTGGTCTCCGGTGAAAAGGGCTGTGCCGGTGGCCAGCGCGAAGATATTTTGAAATTGTCATTGGCGGAGTACAAGTCGGCAGCTAACGATCTGCGCATCACCTTCCGCGAGGTATCAGAGTTCTTGGCGCAGCGCTGCATCCTTAGCATGGATCAGGTTCCGTTTAATGAGCAGATTGTTCCCCTAGCAGTCATTATCGCCCGCTTGGCCAAGCGCGGGGGAGCGCTTTCTACCGAGCAGTCCTGGAACCGTATTAACCAATGGTTCTGGTGTGGCGTCTTTGGCGAGCTCTACGGCTCTTCTGCGGTGCAGCTGCGCGCAGCTCGCGACGTGGATGAGGTCACCGAATGGGTAGCCGGTGCAACGGATGAGGCGCCGAAGACCGTTACCGATGCCACCTTCCGTGAGTCCCGTCTGCTTTCCGTAGATGGCAAAGATGGCGTATGGCACGGACTCTATGCCCTCCTCATGGCGCGCGGCGCGAAGGACTGGCGCACCGGAAAAGCCTTTACCCGGCATACCTTTGAAGAGCTCAAGCCAGGCTTTTTCCCTGTGTTCCCGCTCAATTGGTGCAAGCGTCACGGAGTTGATCCCGTCTTGGCTGAGTCGGTGATGAACTACACCCCGATGGGCAAACGAACCGAGGTAGTGCTCGACGGTTTCGCCCCCAACCGCTACCTACCTCGCGTTCAGTCCAAGTCCATCATGGAAGATGCGCAATTTGATGAGGTGCTAGCATCCCACGAAATGAACCTGGATTTCCTGCGCGCATCACAGCCGCGTGAATTCCTTGCGGACCGCCGTCACCGTTTCTTGGGCATCGTGGAATATGCTTTAGGTAAACCCGTTATCCGCGATGTGGATGAAGCAAACCTGTGTGGTGGAGAGGAAGGTCCGCAAGCTTTTGATCGCTAAATCTGTGCGCTTGGCCGCTACAGTGCTTGTTGCTTCCCTAGCGCTAGCAGCCTGTGGCACTCCGGTCACAGAATCCAAGCTGGTCAGGCGCGGTCTGTCCGATTTGGATGAGTCCGAAATCGATCTCAGCAAGGCCAAGGCGGAAAACCAAAACCGTCTTATTGATCCGAAATTTGATGGCAAGTTGGTCATTGTTAATGACCCCATTGGAATTGAAGCCAGCCGCCTATTTTTTGAAGATTCGGATTCGCTTGTCCTTTTTTCCCCGGATGATAAATCCATTCTTCGTGCAGCAACCTTGGCGGTAAACCAGCATTTGCCGGCGGTGCAGTATGACGATGCTAGGCGTTTGGAAATCCATAAGCTGCTCACGGACTTGGGAGTAAGTCGCCTGGTGGTAATCGGTGACGTGCCGTGGACGGAAACCTCTGGTGAATTCAGCGTGATCAAGGATCCAGGAACGCATAGGGCACTAGGGGAGTTCACGGCATTCCAGTATGGTTCCAAGGTGGTAGCCTCGCCGGAGCAGATGGTAAAGGATATCGCACGGCTGGATAAGACTCCCCATATGGAGCTGCGTCCTGCCTGGGTGCCGTATGAAGGCGAACTTGATGCTGGCGAGGAAAAGAATCAACCCATCCCAGCACAGTCCCGCAGGGACGGCCAGATGGCGCCAAATATTGTTGCCACTAAGGATAGCCCCATCGCAAACGTCATTACTGCGGCAGCCTACGGCGGAAGAGTTTTGGTCATGCCGACTGCCGATCCGCTAGCGGATAAGCACAGCATGGCTGCTGTAGCGGGCCTGGAGGACGGCGCCTTAGTAGCCTTGGGGCCGGAATTCGGTCGAGTGAAAGAATTTAAGGCAAAAATCAAGCAGGGCACTCCTGACTGAACTACACTTCCTTGACATGCGGACAACCCGCGTGCACCGCATTTCACTTAAGCGAAGGAAGATATGTCGAAGCCGGTAGTCCTTATTGCCGATAAATTAGCCCAGTCCACGGTTACGGCCTTGGGGGACTCTGTTGAGGTCCGTTGGGTGGATGGGCCGAATCGCGCCGAGCTCCTTGCCGCGGTTCCGGAAGCCGAGGCCTTGCTGGTGCGCTCTGCCACAACCGTTGATGCAGAGGTATTGGAAGCGGCCACAAAGCTCAAAATTGTGGGCCGGGCCGGAGTAGGACTGGACAATGTCGATATTCCGGCAGCCACAGACAAGGGCATCATGGTGGTCAATGCGCCAACATCGAATATTCACTCTGCGTGTGAACAGGCCATCGCACTGCTCTTAGCGACGGCGCGCCAAGTACCAGCGGCCGACCGGTCCCTGCGCGAAGGGGAGTGGAAGCGCTCTTCTTTCAAGGGCGTAGAGGTCTACGGAAAGACCATCGGCATTGTTGGCTTTGGGCACATTGGCCAGCTTTTTGCCCAGCGTATGAAGTCCTTTGAGACGACCATCATCGCGCACGATCCCTATGCCAACCCAGCTCGCGCGGCGGCGTTGGGCGTGGAATTAGTTGAGCTAGAAGAGCTGATGTCGCGTTCCGATTTCGTGACCATTCACCTGCCAAAGACTCCGGAGACGGCCGGAATGTTTGATAGGGAACTTTTGGCCAAGGCGAAGCCAGGACAGATTCTCATTAACGCAGCGCGAGGAGGTTTGGTAGATGAAGCGGCTCTGGCTGAGTCTATCGAGTTGGGACCTCATCGAGGTGCGGGCTTTGACGTTTATGCCACGGAACCGTGCACTGATTCTCCGCTCTTTAAGCTGCCGCAGGTCACCGTGTCCCCGCACCTAGGCGCCTCCACTGTAGAGGCCCAGGACCGTGCGGGAACCGATGTAGCGGAGTCTGTCTTGAAGGCGCTTGAAGGAGAGTTTGTGCCGGATGCGGTCAACGTCTCCGGCGGGGCAGTGAGAGAAGAGGTTGCTGGTTGGTTGGACCTCGCCCGCAAGCTAGGACTTACTGCTGGCCGTCTTTTGGGTCAGGCCCCCGTTGCCGTCGAGGTGGAGGCCTGTGGCGAGTTGTCTACCGAAGACGTGGAGGTGCTAGGACTTTCTGCCGTCCGAGGTCTGTTTAGCGGCGTGACTTCGGAGCCGGTGACCTTTGTCAATGCAATGCAGATCGCGAATAGTCGTGGGGTAGAGGTGGAGGTTTCTACTAATGCGGAATCCAAGGGGCACCGCTCTTCCTTGCAGGTGAAGGTTATTGGTGCCGATGGCGAGATCTCCTCGCTCACCGGCGCACTTATCGGCATCGATGGAACCGAAAAGTTCATTCGCATCAACGGCCGCGGCGTAGATATGCGTGCTACCGGCCGCAACCTCTTCTTCCGCTATGCGGATGCCCCAGGTGCATTGGGAACGGTAGGCACCAAGTTGGGCGCTGCGGGAATTAATATCGTGGCGGCCGCTCTTACACACGGTAAACAGGAATCTGATGCTGTGTTAATTCTGCGCGTGGAAGCCGAGGTGCCAGAGCATCTCATCGCCGAAATTAATGCGGCCTTGGGGGCTGAATGCGAACAGCTGAACATGGAAGCATAAGGCTGCAGCCGGTAACAGAATCTCAACCCGCGTGGTGCTAGGTAATTTCCTGCGCTACGCGGGTTTGTTTTGATAAGGTACTTCCATATCCACTCTGCGAGAAAGGAATCTTACCTAATGAAACTTGCGGTGATTGGCGGCGACGGAATTGGACCAGAAGTGACGGCTGAAGCGCTCAAGGTGCTGCGAGCCGTTCGCTCCGATATCGAGACTACCGAGTACGACCTCGGTGCGCGGCGTTATCTGCGCAATGGGGAGCTTCTCACGGACGCTGATTTGAAGAGCCTGCGCGAGCACGATGCGATCCTTTTGGGAGCGATCGGCGCCCCAGGTGAGGTACCGCCAGGCGTGCTGGAGCGGGGGCTTTTGCTTAAGATGCGGTTTGCGCTGGATCATCACGTGAACCTGCGCCCCTCCAGGCTTTATCCCACCGCTTCCTCGCCGCTGGCTGAACCGGGCGATATCGATTTCGTTGTGGTGCGCGAAGGTACCGAGGGTTTGTACTGTGGAAACGGCGGTACCTTGCGAGAGGGAACTGAGCACGAGGTGGCCAGCGAGGTATCGCAAAATACTCGTTTCGGCGTGGAGCGTGTAGTGCGCGATGCGTTTGCGCGGGCAGCGCAGCGCCGTAAGCATCTGACCTTGGTGCACAAAACAAATGTCTTGGTCAATGCTGGTGGGTTGTGGCAGCGCACCGTTAATGAAGTCGCCGCCGAGTTTCCAGAGGTTCGGGTGGATTACCAGCATATTGATGCTGCAACCATCTATATGGTGACAGATCCGGCGCGCTATGACGTTATTGTCACCGATAACCTTTTTGGAGACATTCTCACCGATTTGGCGGGCGCGGTAACTGGCGGTATTGGCCTTGCTGCCTCCGGAAACATCGATGCCTCTGGCACGAATCCTTCCATGTTCGAGCCGGTGCATGGTTCTGCGCCAGATATTGCGGGTAAGGGGATTGCAGACCCAACGGCGGCAATCTTGTCCGTCGCTATGCTTCTTCGTCACCTAGGTGATGGGTCTAATGCGCAGCGGATTGAGGATGTGGTGGCACAGGATGTTGCGCACCGCGATGCCGAACCAATAAAGACCGTTGAAGTCGGTGACCGGATCGCCAAGCTTCTCGTCGCATAGAGGTGGGCCTCTTATGTCAGGCGCTTTCCGACGCCCCAGGCGCCCAGCGTTTCCTGGCGTAGCCCGCAGTAGGGCCAGCAATGGCATTTAAAGGGTAAAGGAAATTTACTCAAATTAACTAATTAACACCGTATCCTTTGCACACATGTGAAGGTGGCTATTGAGTAGGATTACCGCTATGCGTTTAGGACGAATTGCACACCCAGAAGGAATCTGTTTCGCCGTTATCGATGGGCCAAAAGACGCCCCAATGGAAGATCTAGTAGCAAAGGAAATTGCCGGCACGCCCTTCACCCCACCGGAGCCGACCGGTCGCGAGTGGAACCTTAACGAGGTTCGCCTGTTGGCGCCGACCCTTCCCACCAAGGTGGTAGCGCTTGGACGCAACTATGCGGACCACGTTGCCGAGGTTTTCAAAAAGTCTGCTGATAGCCTGCCTCCCACTATTTTTATCAAGCCATCTACCGCGGTCATTGGCCCGGATGCCGCGATCAAGATCCCGGACTACGCCACCAACGTCGAGTTTGAGGGCGAGCTAGCCGTGGTCATTTCTAAGCCGTCGAAAAACATCAAGGCCGAGAACTGGAAAGACCACGTGTTGGGATACACCATCTGTAACGACGTTTCCTCCCGTGACCTGCAGTTCAAAGACGGTCAATGGGCTCGTGCCAAGGGCATTGACACCTTCTGCCCGCTCGGCCCGTGGATCGAAACCGATCTGGATAGCTTGAATCTAGACGATCAGAAGATTAATGCTTATCTGACGCACGAGGATTCTCGCGAGCAAAAGCAGGATTCCAATACGGACCAGATGATCGTGAAGATGGGCGGAATTTTGGAGGAGATCTCCGCTGCCTACACCTTGCTGCCCGGCGATGTCATCACCACCGGGTCCCCAGCCGGCACCGCTCCCATGGTTCCAGGAGACACCATCGAAATCGAGATCCCAGGCCTCGGCACCCTGCGCAATTCCATTCACCGTGTATAACCCATGCCACCAAGAACACCGCGCCTACGTACCCACCTCCGAGGAAATGGAGGAACGCTACCAGAGTACTGAGCGGCTGTGGTCGGGCAATCCCAATGAGACCCTTGTCGATTATGCTGCGAAGCTGACTCCTGGCACGGCCCTTGATATCGGGTGTGGAGAAGGCGCGGATGCGCTCTGGCTAAAGAACCACGGCTGGGAGGTGTTGGGCATTGATTTCGCTCCGACTGCTGTGGCGCGCACCAAAGCCCACGGCGTCGCAGCGCAGGTCACAACGTTTAGCGACTTTAGCCATGAGCCCTTTGACTTGGTCAGCGTCCATTATGGTGGGGTACGCGCCACACTAAAAGAGGTGGAAAAGCTAGAGCGATTGGTGGCTCCAGGCGGAACACTGCTCTTTGTCCATCACGATATGGAGTCGGCAGAGGTAGCGATGCCGGAATGGTTAGCGGAAAACCTGCGCGAGCTGGAGACGGTCGAGCTAACTCGTCGTGAGCGCCATCTGACGGAAGGCGCGGGTGCGCACCACCAAAGCGATGTCGTGCTCGTCGCCAAGCGTGCAGCCTAGAGGCTGAGCGCCTTCAAAATGGTGCGCAGCTTGGCTGTGGTTTCTTCCAACTCCGCTTGGGCATCAGAATCGCCGACGATGCCTCCACCGGCCCAGGCGCGCGCCGATAGCCCATCGCCGGCCACTTCTGCGCAGCGGATGGCTACCATGTACTCGCCGTCGCCGGAGCTATCGCACCAGCCGACCGCTCCGGCATAGAATCCACGGTCCGTTTCCGCAGTCTCAATAAGGGCCTGGGCGGCTTCGGCCGGGGTGCCACAGATGGCCGGTGTGGGGTGTGCTGCCAGGGCAAGCTCAAGAGCAGTCAAGTCTTTATCCTTGAGTGTTCCGGAAATTGGCGTACCAAGGTGCCACATCTCATTGGTGCTAATAAGTTGCGGGGTGTCCGGAATGTCTAGCCGCTCGCATAACGGGCTAAGCGCCCGCCGCAGGTGTTCCACTACGAAGGAATGCTCGTGGAGATCCTTGGCAGAATGCAAGAGATCTTGACCAGCGATGTGGTCCTCAGCCGCTGAGGTGCGGCGCGGAGAGGAGCCCGCCAAGGGGAAAGCAGAAACGGTTGAGCCCTGACGCTTGACCAAAACCTCTGGGGAAGAACCAACCAGCATCGCGCCCGGCCGGCCAGCCGGGGAGAGATCAGCAATGAATCCGTCACGGTTGGCGGAGAGATCGATAAGGCGCGCCGCTACGAGGCGCGGATTGATAGCTTCCGGGAATTCGATGTCTACAGCGCGGGCTAAAACTACCTTTTCTAGTTTGGAGGTTTCGATCGTGCCGATGGCTGCCTCCACGCGGCGAAGGTGCTCCTCAGGCTCCGGATCGAAGCCAACCACGCGGGAGCTTAAACTTTGGTTGCGATAATAGGCGTGTGGCTCCAGTGGGCCTTCTTCGCGGATAATCGTCTCCGGAACGGTGAGTGCCGCGGGGGTGTCCGAATCGAAAGGGATTGCACCGACGACCATCTCTACGTCTTTGCTGCGGAGAGCGGAAATTGCCGTATCGGCGTCATTAAAAGTGTGGCGCGCACCTTGGGTACGGACAGACCCCGTTGCTCGCGAGAGCAAAAAATCGGGGGCGGTGCTTGGTCTGTCTTCGTGCATGAAAATATAGCTTAATGCCTTGGGCTTTTCTTACAGAATTGAGTGTGCACTGGGCGTGTAAACAGTGTCTCTAGTGAAGATTGTGGTTAATTTTAACTTTGTGGCTAATGTTACTAAGTTTCTTCACTATTCCCTGTACCTGATCCTTATTGGTGTGCTGGCTAGTGGGGCGCTGCTGAGTGCTTCTCCTGCCCGCGCTCAAGAGGCGCCTGCTCCTGCACCGGCTCCAGCGCCAGCACCGGCCCCAGCTCCGGCGCCCGAAAACGCGAAGCCGGTTATTCCGCAGCCAGATGGATCCCACCTTGTTCCAGAAGGCGCTAAAGAATCTACCCCGGCGCCAGCAGGAAAAGGTAGCGGAGAAGACAACCCAGCACCTGCGCCTGAGGGTTCATCGCTGCCGGAGCCGGCGCCGCGGCCAGCGATGGTAGATACCAGCATTAATCCCAACCCCCCGTTTAAGCCGGGTTCCATACAGTCGCTCAATATGGAGCATGAAGGAAAGACCCGCAGGTATCTATTGCGTATTCCCAATAACTATTCGCCGGATAAGGCTGCGCCTGTTCTTTTTGGATTCGGTGGGTGGGGAGATTCCCCGGAGAACTACTCCAGCTACGCACGCATGCAGACCACTGAGGCCCATAACGAGGCCATCATCGTCTATCCAGAGGGATTTGAGCGAGCTTGGGAGGCAGCGCCCTATGCCAAGACCCGCGATGGGGAGGACATCCGCTTCATCAAGCGCATTCTTGACTCTGTGGACAAGGACTACCACGTTGATAGAAACCGCGTATACGCCATGGGCATGTCCAACGGCGGCGGCTTTACCTCTGTGCTGGGCTGCCACGCCCAAGATACCTTCGCCGCTGTAGCCATGGTCTCGGGTGCATTTTATAACCCGGTCGAGGTCAACTGTGCAGATGCGCCGATGAATACCCTCATCATGCATGGTGTCAATGACAAGATGATGACCTATGAAGGCGGTGACCGGCACGAGGCTGGTTACTTGCCAGTGCGCACCGTGCTCGGCGGCTACCTGAAGCGCAATCGCTGCGATATGACCTTCCAATCCACTCCGGAGGCTGGCGGTTCCGAACGCCTGAGCTTCAATGGCTGCCAGAAGGATGTACAGCTGGTCAAGGTTCCACAGGACCACACCTGGTTCTGGCAGCCAGATACTCCACGGGTGGTCTGGGACTTCCTCTCGTCCAAGGCCAGGGTATAAAACAGCGGCGCTTAGTCACGGATAAGGCCCAGAGGAGAGATCCTCTGGGCCTAGTTTTATTGTTGGCTGCTCAAGAGCACTGTGCTAGTCGACGCGCGGCAGGTGGGTCGTAGCATCATCGGCAGGCTGCTGGGTTGGGGCCTTCTTCTTGCGGAAGAACTGGACATAGACCAACAGGCCGATGCCGAGCACCAGTGCGAATGCGCCTAGTCCGGCTAAAAGGCCCGCCCAGAAGCTGCTTTTTGCCAGGGTAGCGGTATACGCAGCGGCATTAGTCAGTACATTCTCAGAGTTCCTGCCTTCCGCAGCACCGGCATCCGGAACCTGCTGTGCACTAGCGGAGCCCGCAGCCTTGCCCTTAGTACGCTTAGCAGACTTTGCGTCCCGTGAGCCGGTGGACTTTTTGGCCGTCGAGTGGGAAGAACCGCTGGTGGAAGCAGAACGGTGCGAGCTTGTGCCAGTGGCCGCGCTTTTGCCGGATTTCGCAGTGGAGGCAGAATCATTCACACGGCTAGCAGAATGGTGGGTCGTAGCTCCAGAACCAGAACCGGACTTTCGCGGAGTACCAGAGGTTTGAGCTGAGCCCGTGGAGGGCGTGCCATGTGGAGCTCCATCCTTCCCAGCGTCTTTTGCCGTGGTGTGGGAGGCCTGCTTGCGCTTGCCCGCGCTATCCTCGCCAGAGTCCTTGTCGCCTTGTTGCGGCTTACCACCTTCTAGGAATTTCTGACCCTCCTGCAGGGTCTTGTCGAGCTCTTTGTCCAAGCCAGCGATGGCTTTGTCTACGTCTTTGACGTCTTTCTCTAGTTGCTTGGGGCGGCTATTTGAGTCAGCTCCGTTGCCGGTAGCAGCGTCAGCATCGGTATAGTCTACGCCGCACAGGTCTGTCGCCGTGGCCTGCTCTCCGACGAGGAAACCGGCATGGAGGTGGTGCCGGGAGCCGTCGGGAAGCTCAAAGGTAAAGCTCACCGCGTAGGTTCCCGGCTCGGTAAAGACAAAGGCCGGGTGGGAATGGGAATTGCCGGGGTAGTCCCAGGCAGAGCCATCGGCAGTATCCATAAGTACCTTGGGGCCACCAAGCTCCATCTGGTAGGCCACGATACGGCCATCCTCGGGGCCTTGTGCGATAGCCATGCTCAAAGTAGCGGTGTCTCCGGCGGCGAGGAGATCCTGAGATAGCTCTTGGGTATTAAAACCTAGCCAGGGGGCGTTGGGATCTTGCGTTTGCGGCAGTACCCAGCCTTCATCGGGCAAGGAACTATCGCTGAGCTCGGAAAGCGGCTGCTTAAGGTCATCAGATACCTCTATGGCAAAGGACTCAGAGTCATGCTCGATGCCCTTATCATCATCTTTGACCTTGAAGCTGAGATCGCCGGAATCGCCGCTGAGCGCCATGTCCTGGTGTCCCTTGGTGATGAGCTCGAAATCGCTGGAAGTGCATGCTTCAGTGGCTTCTTCTGCATATGCGGTGGCGGGCTCGAAGAGTTCTACCCCCGCTCCCGGAAGGGCGCTGAGGCTTATCAGTCCCGCGGTGCCGAGGGCCACCGCGGTGCGGCAGACAGGTTTCATGAGGAGACGGATTCCTTTCGTGGGGTGGGGTGTGGGGCGTCGGAAAGCGAGGCACCTGCGTGCTTGCGGGCGCCGAGAAGTGGATGGATGGCCCATACAACCAAGAAAATGGCGGTGAGGGTGAGCACGATGGTGGCGCCAGCCGGAAGATCAATGGCCCATGCCAGGTAGATGCCGAGGAAGCTGGACAGCGCGCCGATGAGGGCGGAAAGCCACATCATGGTCGTTAGATTTGTGCTCAGCAGGCGTGCTGTCGCGGCCGGAGTGATGAGCAGCGCGAGGACCAAGATATTGCCGATGGTGCTCACGGAAATGACCACTGCGGCCGTGACACACAGGTACAAAATGATGTCCAAAACAAAGACAGGCAAGCCCATTGCGCGGGCAGTTTCCCGGTCCAAGCACGTGGCGTTGAGCTGGGGTCCAAAGGCTATAACGATGGCGACAACTACGGCGCATACGCAGCCCGCGACGATAATATCGGTGCGGGAAACGCCGGTGAGTGAGCCGAAGAGGAAGCTTGTCAGCGAGGCACTATAACCATCGGTGCGCGAGATTATCACCATGCCCAAAGCGAAAGCAGCGGCGAAGAAGATACCGATGATGGAATCCGCTCGCACGTGGCGACGCTGCGAAAAGGCGGCGATGAGCAAGGCCACAACTGCACCGGCGACTGCGCCACCCACGAGCACCGAGGCTTGCAGGGCGAAGGCAATGGCTAGGCCCGGGAATACGGCGTGGGAGACGGCGTCGCCAATAAAAGCCATGCCGCGTAGCACGACATAGCAGCCGATGACGCCGCATACGATGGCCGCAAGCAAGGAGATGCCTACCGCGCGGGCGAGAAAGTCAAGGTGGGGATTGACCAGGTCGCGCAGGAAATCGAGGAAGGAAATTTCTATCATGCGGTGACTCCAATGGCAGAAAGCAAAGGGGAACCGGCACGCACGCCAAAGGTTTGCGTCCACGGGTCCGTCTGGTGAAGAAGGTGCGAGGCGGAATCATCGGCTATCACGGTGCCGTTGAAAAGGACGAGGCGGTGACAGGAATGTGCCGCCTCGGCGAGGTTATGGGTGGACATGACGATGGACTTGCCGCGCTGAGAAAGCTCTTCAAAAAGCTCGAGGAGCGATTCGGTATTGGGCGCATCTAGTCCGGTAAAGGGCTCATCGAGCAACAGCACGTGTGGTTGTGTGGAGAGGGCCCGGGCGATGAGTACGCGTTGGCGTTGACCACCGGAGAGTTCTTCGATGGGGCGGGTAGAAAATTCTTCCATGTTCACCAAACGAAGCGCCTCTGTTGCTGCGGCATGATCCTTAGCGCGCGGCCGCTTGAGCCAGCCGATAAGGCCGGTCCGACCGCTGAGCACGGTGCGATAGACATTGATAGGAAAGCCCCATTCCACTTCGTGACGCTGGGGAACATACCCCACGGTGCCGGAGATGCTGCGAGTTCCGGAGGAAGGGATGAGCCCTAAAATGGCGCGCATGAGGGTGGTCTTACCAGCACCATTGGGCCCGAGGAGCCCGATGAATTCGCCGGGGTGGACCTCTAAATTGGCAGCGGTGATAACGCTGCGGTGCGAGAGCGAGACGTTTAGATCGCCAACGGAAATGAGCGGTTTAGCCACGGCTATCGCCCCGCTTGGCTGAACGCAGGGCGAGCCCTAGGGCCAGCAGTAGTACTACGACGCCAACGCCGGCGAGGACAAAGACCCAGGTGGGAATAGAGGAGCCTGCGGTCTGAGCGTTGTCTGGATTCCAGGTAGTGTCTTGGGCCGCTTGGACGTCGGCATCATCGCCCACGGCGAAGGTGAGTGCGCCATCGGTGCTGAACTCGGCGCCGTCCTTGGTCTTGCCCTTCACCCTGATGCCTACCTGATGGGTGCCTGGCTCCGTAAACGTCCAGTTGGCGTGGGTGTGGGTATTGAGGTCTACCCAGAAGTCCTCGTCGCTCTTCTGCGCGGTGGACCACAAGAGCTGTGGCGCTTCAAAGCCGCCGTTTTGTAAGAAGAGGGAGAAATCGCCCGGGCCGGAGTGGCCGAGGAATTCCATGGTGATGCCGCGGTCGGCGGCGGCGACAAGGGAGGGCGCCTGGGTATTCCAGCCCAGCCAGGGAACGCCGACTTGCTCGGTTTGGGGAACCACCCAGACCTTATCACCGGACTCAGCTCCAACGAAGCCAAGGTCATCCGTATCGGGAAGGGCTTGCTGTGCTTTATCGCCCACGGAAAACACGAGGTCGTCCAAGTGACGCCAGACTGGCTTATCGCCGGCATCATCGCGGGCCATAAGCTCAGAATCCGTACCATCAAGCAGGGCACCAACGTCTACGTGACCGGTGTCGATGACCTTTTCTTCGCCCTGGGGGGCAACGTGTTCATCGGCACCGACCACCTGGGCGAGGTCGCCCGCCCAAGCAGGGCTGGTAGAAAGTGCCAGACCTGCAGTAAGGACGCAGGCGGCGGTGCGGGTGGCGGTTCGAGTAGCGAATTTAAGCATTTTTATCTCCATGGGTGGGGTTGGGGTTCAGGCAACGCTGCAGGGAATCAGCGTTAAATTTCATGAGGTCGATGTAGGAGCTGACGGTGTCATCGAACGTGTCGCCGTAGATGGGGCACAGTTCCACGCCTTGCTCCGCGGCAGCCTGCTTCAGGGTCTCGGTGCTTGCCTGCTGCACGGGTTCTACAAACACGGCTGGTAGATGGAGGTTCTCCAGCGTGCGACGTAAGGAAATGACCTCGCGTGGGGAAGGCTCGATGGCCGGATTGGGAGTGACGAAGCCGGCCACAGAAATGTCATATCCTTGCTCCAGGTAGGCGTAGCCATGGTGGGTGGTCACTAAGTGCCGGTTTTCTTGAGGAATGGAAGAAATGGCGTGCTCTACGTAGGAATCCGTATCCCGCAGGCGCTTGGTGTAGGCCTGCGCTCGTTGACGGTAGGACGCCCCGTGGGAAGGATCTGCCTGCGCCATTTCCTCGGCAATGACATCGACGTAGGCGATGGCATTGTCCACGTTGTGCCACAGGTGAGGGTCCACCTCGCCGTGAATGTGCTTTCCTAGTACGGCCTGCGGCAGGAGGTAGGTATCCTCGCCTGGCGTGCCCAGGAAGCGGTAGGCCGGATCCGGCGGGATGGGCTGCAGAACCGAAGACGGGATAGAAATCGCAGTGGTGGCGGGGTCAAAGCGCCTGTCTTGGTCGCGCAGATCAATGCGCCCTTGGGTCAAGTCGCCTTCAATATCCAGGTGCCCGGAATCGATGGCTTGCATGCCGTTAGGCGGGTTTACTCCCACGGCCACAGTGAGGTGTTGGACGTCGGTGCCCTCTGCTTGGAACCCGAGGTCGTAGATTCCCGGCTGGGAAAAACCCCAAGACACGTGCGTGTGGGCGTTGGCCGGCAGAGTCACGGAGTCTTCCTCGTCATCGACGCCATCGGCCGAGTTAAAAAGGACCTCCGGGGTGCCGAAGGTAGAGACCACATAGGCCGCGACGTTACCTGGCCCATCGGCAGAGACCATGCGGAAGTCCACTCCGGAAGAACGCTGCTGTGCGCCGCTGATGCGCAGGCCCAGCCAAATTGCCTCGAGCGAGACATCTTCTACCAGCGGCACCAGAGTGGCACCGCGGGTGGAGGCGGCATCAGCGACTTCCACCACGGGGGCATCGGTGGATTCGTGCAGCGTATCGATGAGAGACTGTGGCTCCAGCAAGTAGCCATTGCTCAGTGCCAAATCGGCATTGGCAACATCGCGCACCGTGCGCAGCGTTGGCTCAAAGGTATGCGGATCTTTTCCGCTGGGGATAAGGCTTTGTACCCGGGCATCTTCTCCCACGACGTTGCGCGCAAGATCCGCGAGGATCGGGGTGGTGGCCACCACGGCGAATTTTTCTCCGCTTCCGGTATCCAACGCAGCCGAAGGGGCACAACCAGTGGCCAGCAGGCAGGAGCCCAGCAGCGCGCCTATGGTCCGAAGCCGGCGTCTATGGGAAAGCGCACGCGCCATTAGTCCGCTGCCTTAGCTACAGCTAGACGGGCAATGCCTAGGCCGAGGAAGAGCATGCCCAAGCCCAACGCTCCGATGCCAAAGGGAACAATAGGAGTCCCCGTATTGGCTAAAGAACCGCCCTTGCTGTGTGCCTGCCCGGACTGGCCAGTGTTTGATCCGGTACTTGCGGTAGAGCCACCAGCGCTTGCCGACGCCCCACCTGCCGCAGCACCATGCCCGCAGTCGCCGCCCTCCGGATTGACCGCAGCGCCCAAGTCGAAGTGCCCGTTGTCAAAGGCTTCAGCCGGCTTGTCGCCGCCGACCACGAAGTGAAGTGTCGCTTCACCGGCAACTTGCTTGCCCCCATCGGTCTTGGCCACCTGGCGGATGGTGACGTCATAGGTGCCCTGCGCACCAAAGACCCAGTTGGGGTGCACGTGCGTATTGGGGGCAATCGAATAGGTACCCTCCGCCGCATCTGCATTGCCGCGGAACCACTCATCGCCCACGATCTTTCCCAATCCACCCTGGGAGTAGACCATCATCGGGCCGGGTCCCTTGAAGCCTGCTAACTCCCAGGTGACATCGCCAGGGATATTCTCGCGCATGGTCGGACTTTGGGTATTAGCGCCGAGCCACGGCACACCATCGACCTGGGTAGAACCAATCATCCACGCCTGACCAGCTGGCACTGGACCTACCTCTTGCGGCAGATCGACGCTGGATTTATCGGAGAGATAAAAGGTAGCGCCTTCAGCATCGCGCCACTGGGAAGGGGAGACCGTATCGTCCTTGATTTGCGGCGTCATGCCCGGGGTGCACTCTTCGTCCCCGGAGGCGCCGGACTTATCGGCAGCTGGAGCGCCGCCCTTGTCTGCTGACCGTTGGTCGCTCGTAGCCTCTTGGTCATTGTTTACCTCGCCCGTGTCAGCCGATCGATCCGCTGTGGACGCATCGCCGCCGTCGCCCACTTCCCAGGTATAGGTCACAGCATTGCTGGTTTCGCCGTTGGAGTGGGCTCGCACCGTCATGGTGTAGGTGCCGGCCTCACTAAAGGCCCAGTTGACGTGCTTGTGAGCAGGAGTGGGCTGATTGATAACCTCACCGCTGGTGAGCTCCATTGAACCGGAATCTGTAACCGTCTTGACATCGCCAAAGCTGCTGGTTTCAAAAACATACACTGAACCAGGTCCAGAGACTTCTGCGAATTCTAGGTCAACGTTGTCAAAGCCGCCATCGCGTGCAGGCTGGGTATCCCAGCCCGGCCAAATAATGCGCTGATCTTGCGTCTGCGGCAGGAAGTAGGTCGGCTGGCCTATCTCCGGCACTGCCTCGGTGGCATCCGACCAGGCATCCTCGACAACTTTGAGCACCACATCATCGCCGGAGCGTGGAACGCCCGATCCAGTGATGTCTTCCTTCATTGACAGATGTAGCTGACCATCTGGGGCCGTGACATAGAAGGCGTCTACATGCCCAGAGTCGAAGACCTCATCAAAGGCAAGTGCCGCGGCGGGGGAGAAGAAGGCCAATGCTGTGGCAAAGACGGCGGCAAATACCTGAATAAATCGGCGCCGCAGCGGGACGCGCCGGGAGGCAAAAGATGGTGAATAGTGCATTGTGGTTTCCCGTCTATTTGGTGGGGTAGAAGAGGCTTAGAAGTTGAGGCCGAAGCGCTTGCGGATGAGGTCCTCGTTATCTCGGAAGAAGTTATAAAAGGCCTTGAAAATCACCACGAGGACCGCTGGTAGGACCAAACTCCACGGGCTAAACGAGGACCCTGTGGGCTCTTCTGGCCGGCCGGGGTGGGCTGGTGTGTCCGGGGTATCTGGGGCGGACGGTCGCGTGGAAGGCTCCTGGGAAGGCTTGTCTGTTGGACTTTCGCTGGGCTCTCCGCTCCCGGTCGTGCCCGGTGCGAGGAAGGAACAGGAGTCCAATGTCTTATCGCCTACGGCAAAGGTGAGGGTTTGGGGCGCGGACTTTAGTTCCTTGCCGTCCGTGCCCGTGGCCGTATAAGTAGCCTCAAAGCTGTACAAGCCAGGCTTGGAAAAGGCCCAGTGCGTATGGGTATGGGCCGGAAAGTTGGTTTCGATGGTGTAGTCCTTAGCCGCAGAATTGGCGAGGACCGAAAAACCTTTGCCATGGGTGCCATCGATAAATGCGCCCCATTCGGCACCGTCCGGTGTGGAGGTGGGCTTCAAGTTGAGGTTGACGGCATTGTCCTTGGTTGAGGAATAATCCAGGTCCTGGGTGTTATAGCCGGGCCAAATGATGTTTTGATCCTGGGTTTGTGGCAAGTGATAGAAGCGCTCACCAGGCTTTCCTAGGAAGTCGAACTCTTTTCCCGCGAGCTTCTTATTGCGCGGGGTGAGTGCATTATCGTGTACGCCGAGCACCACGTCATCGAGTTTGCGGTCAACAGATTTCTTGTCCACCTGTGCCGTGTCATCGCGCAGAACCGTTGCAAAGCCTCCCTCGGCAGGCTGGGCCTTGATGTCTACATGACCACGGTCTAGTAGGTACTTTTCGCTGCATTGTGCATTGCCGGCTTGCGGTTCTTCGGTGCCAGGCTGCGGCGCGGAAGACGGAGTGTCTTCCTTGCCTGGGGTAGCCTCCGGTTCCTCATTGGAAGTGGAGAACTTCCCACTGACTTCATAGTTTTCACCAAAAGCAAAATACTCCGTAATAACGCTGCTAGCGTGTCCGGCCTTAACAGTGGAATGGGGGAAGAGGTTAACCTTGGCAAAATAGCCTTCGAAGTACTCGCCCTCATCAAAGGCGACCTCGCCGTGGCCGTTAGTAATAGGGGTTTCCAGATCCACAGTGGGGTATTTAGCCCCCTTCGTGTCATAGAGCCCGCCGGTGAGAAGGCCATTGAAGTTTTTATCCTCGGTATCCACCACAATCTTGGTGCCGCCCTTGCCCTGCTTGCGCATGCGGATGGTGTAGCCCAGCTCTTTTAGCTCGGTCTCCTCGGTGGGGGCCAGCTGGCGCGGGTGGGAGGCTTCCTGCCACGTCTCAGCGGCGGAAGAAGAATCTGTCTGGACGGGCGCGCCGGGCTGGAAATCAAGGGGACTAGAAATCCAGCGCGGTGCATCACCCTCTGGGGTAAACACAGCCTGCACCTGGGAAGGCTCTGGCCCCATGTACTCGTCCCAGCGCGCGCGGCCATTGTTAACGGGAAGGTCGGTGAGGAAGTAGCCGTCGATAAGCAGCGTGAGGGTGCCTTGTGCCTTGTTCTTGGCGTCGAAGGAAATGGTGGTGAGCTTGTCGTCACCGTCTTTTTCGGGATTGGACTTGGGGGCCATGCGCAGGCTGTAGCCTGCAGCAGCGGCGTCGCCAGCTGCGGACTGTGCGAAGCGCTCCTTAAGGCTCGGCGTTTTTTCCTCTTTGGGCTTTTGCCCGCCAACTTGGATGGTGGTGGTCTGTGGCTCATTGGCTATGAGCTGGCCATCCTTTCCGCGCGCACTGGTGCGGTAGGTCAGGCGGTATCGTCCTGGCTTGGTAAACAGAGTGGAGTTGTGCGTATGTGTGCCGGCAACAATGTAGGCAGAGTGCGGCGAATCCGGGAAGGACCCGAGCATGCGGTGCAGCTGGGTGCCGTCCTCATCATCTTTATTGGTAAAAAGCTCCACCTCGCCGGGACCATCGACGCTGAGCAGGTCAAGGAAGGCTACGTCATCCCGAAATTTGTCAGTGGGCAGGGAAGCATCTGCGCCAAAGCCCAGCCAAATGGGCGAAGTATTACCGGATACTTGGTGCGGCGCTGTGTAGTAAGTCGTGCCAGGGGCCCCAATGTAGTCTTGGGTCCCGTTTGCCGGAAGCGTATAGAGATACTGGTTGCTGTTATTCGTAGCGCTGTAGCCCTTGCCCACCCAGGCAACAGTGTCTGCAATCGGGGGCTCTTGACCGCCAAACTCGGACTTCAGGACGAAATGGTTGTTCTCCCAGAAAGACTTGGGGGAGTCAACGTGGGTATTGGTAGCGATGTGCTTGCCATCATCGGGGCCTGCTACAGCCGTGGCGGGAGTGATAAGTGCCAAAGTGCTCAGCGTGGCAAGGAAACGGGTGCGTGGGGAAGCCACAGTTGGGAAGGCCTTTCTACAGTTCTCACAAGTTCACCAGAAACTATAGAAAATGAATCCCATAACCCGTTAGCCGTAATGGAAACCGATTTCACTGACCAGTGGCTTTGTAGTGAAACCCGTTTCCAATTACCCCAATTTGTGTGTAGGAATAGACTGCAAGCCGCTGCGCGCCGGGCAGGATTCAGGGGCGCTTGGGCTGGTGCGGACTGGAATCGGCGGCTCCACTACGATGGTGGGTATGACTGAAGTACGCGTTAGATTCTGTCCGTCCCCAACCGGCACACCGCACGTAGGCATGGTGCGCACCGCACTATTCAACTGGGCCTACGCCCGCCATACCGGTGGCAAGCTGGTATTTCGCATCGAGGACACCGATGCTGCCCGTGACTCCGAAGAGTCCTACCAGGCCATCATTGATTCCCTGACCTGGCTTGGCCTGGGCTGGGATGAGGGCATCAATGTTGGCGGCCCACATGAGCCTTACCGTCAGTCCCAGCGCATGGACATCTATAAGGAAGTTTTGGACAAGCTCATCGAAGGTGGCTTTGTCTACCCGGCATATTCCACTGCCCAAGAGGTAGAGGAGCGCCACAAGGCGGCCGGCCGTGACCCGAAGCTGGGCTATGACAACTTTGACCGCGATCTCACCAAGGAGCAGATCGATGCTTTTGAGGCCGAAGGTCGCAAGCCTGTCTGGCGCCTGCGCATGCCGGAGCAGGACTGGACCTGGACTGACCTGGTGCGCGGGGAAATGACCTTCAAATCTGAGACCCAGCCGGACTATGTGGTGGCTCGTTCCAATGGTGCGCCCCTCTACACCCTGGTTAACCCGGTTGATGATGCCCTGATGCGTATCACCCACGTGCTGCGTGGTGAGGACCTACTTTCTTCTACTCCGCGTCAGCTCGCGCTTTACGACGCCCTTAAGAAGATTGGCGTTGCCGAGTTCACCCCAGAGTTTGGCCACCTACCCTTCGTGATGGGCGAGGGCAATAAGAAGCTGTCTAAGCGCGACCCGCAGTCCAACCTGTTTAACCACCGCGATAACGGCATCATCCCGGAGGGCATGCTCAACTACCTGTCCCTGTTGGGCTGGTCCCTGTCCGCGGACCAGGACATCTTCAGCATGGATGACTTGGTAGAAAACTTCGACGTCCACGACGTGCTGGGTAATCCCGCACGCTTTGACCAGAAGAAGCTCGAGGCCATCAACGCGGATCACATCCGCCAGCTAGACCCAGAAGAGTTTGCCTTCCGTCTGCGTAACTACTTGACCGAATACACGGATTTCCCGGCTGACTATGACGGTGAGAAGTTCGCCTTCGCCGCAGATCTTGTACAAACCCGCATCAAGACTCTGTCTGATGCCTATGGTCTCATGAGCTTTTTAGTGACCCCGGATGCCGACCTAAAGCTCGATGAGAAGGCGGCGAAGAAGAACCTTAAGGAAGAGGCCATTCAGCCGCTCGAGGTGGGTATCGAGACCCTCGAAGGTGTTGCGGAGTGGAAGACCGAGAATATCGAGGCGGCACTATCCAAGGCCCTTATTGAAGACCTTGAGTTGAAGCCTCGTAAGGCTTACGGTGCACTGCGTGTAGCTATTTCCGGCGCCCAGGTTTCCCCACCGCTCTTTGAGTCCATGGAGCTGCTGGGTAAGGAGTCCACCCTGGCCCGCCTTCGTGCGGCCCGTGAAGTGACTCCCTACGTGCCGGCGGCGCAGTAGGGGGAGCGTCTCCCATAAGGCGGCGATAGATATCTAATCCCGCCCTTCGATGCGGCGAATGATAGCTGAACTACAGCGCTGTCATTCGCCGCCTTTTTATTAACCACTCTACTGGCCTGAAAATGGCGTGTGTGCTGGCGATTTGGCAGTTTACGCGTTGATCATTATAGTTATTACACGTTGCAGCGAGCAAGGGAGCGAAGCCGGAAGGCAGTAAGCTTCCAGCGCAAGTTAGCAAATGGCCTATGGTGTAATTGGCAACACAGCGGTTTCTGGTACCGCCATTCTAGGTTCGAGTCCTGGTAGGCCAGCAGTGAAAATGCTTTAAACGGCAGGCTCACTAGTTCTATGCCCCGTTCGTCTAGCGGCCTAGGACGCCGGCCTCTCACGCCGGTAACACGGGTTCAAATCCCGTACGGGGTACAAAGACCTCCAGCCTAAAGGTTGGAGGATTTTTCATATCCGGGGCAATGTCTTTTTCTAGCGACAGTCTGGGGCGCGACCACGGCGCAAGCAAAACTGGTTATAACCTACCCCCAGACCATTGGACTCGTCCGCGCAGTTAGCCGCGTCCTGCCAATGGAACCAGGGTTAAGACCACCGCGAAGTTGCGCAAAACCCTTCCTGCCCTGCACGTGCAGGCATAGACTGCAAGTACAGCAGAAAACAAACAGAAAGGAGAGCGGGTGACAGAAAGCGAAACGCACCACAGCCAAGGCGCACAGCCCGAAAGCACAGCCAGGTAGTAACGCTATAATCCACAACTTCCTTCCCACCAACGTTTGCATGAAGTATAGGAGCCTGCAGCATATGCACTTCGACGCACAGCGCCATCCCGAGTCCTACTAGCACAGCGTTCTCGGCCACGGACTATCCACAGATTGCTTGCGGAATAACCACTGACTCGATCCGCACCTCGGCCACGAAGAACCCTCACTGCAGTACCGGACCCGGGAATTTTTGCGTTTTCCTTCGCCTGCCCTCAAAACCCTCCGTGACCGCGCGATTTGTGCTGAATTAACCCATCGTTTACTCTTAACAAGTCCGCAACGCACAGTGTGCGAATGCTGCGAACGCGCCCCGTTCGTCTAGCGGCCTAGGACGCCGGCCTCTCACGCCGGTAACACGGGTTCAAATCCCGTACGGGGTACCAACGGAAAGCTGCGAGCCACATGGTTCGCAGCTTTTTCTTTCCCTAAGACCTGTTCGGTCTAGCGGCATGTAGGGCAGGCCTCGATGTCCAAGCGCTAACCGTCGTGCCCGCGGGACGGTATAGGAGCTGAGGTAAAGAGCGGGGCACAGACTCCCGTAGCGGTCCTTCAGTAGGGACTCAGGTGGGCTGTAAGTGGTTACGTGCCCGATAGCTGCGTTCGAGGGAATCCTTTAAGAAGGAGCTAGACCTAGCGTTAAAGGGTATCCCAGTCCTTCCTAGCAGATGCGTATTCGGCTTTTCCAGCCCCTTCTAGGTCTTTCGGGCACTAGCGTGGGACCCGACCATGAAAAAGCCCACCAAACCGTGAAAAGGGCGTGGTGGGCGGTGTAGGAAGGGTGGAAGAGGAGACGTCGGCAAGCGTGGCTACGCCATAACCTTCGTCTTTTTAATCGCTTTCTGCAGGCGCTTGTGATAGGCATCCATGGCGCGGCGGAGAACGAGGCCGACGATGAGTGCAGGGATGGTAAATAGCAGTAGCATGCCCAACTCGCGCCAAATATCGCCGTGATAGGTGCCCGCAATGGCGCTGCGGAAAGCATCAATGGCGTA
The DNA here is from genome assembly GCF_030229635.1 of Corynebacterium marquesiae. Lineage (NCBI taxonomy): Bacteria > Bacillati > Actinomycetota > Actinomycetes > Mycobacteriales > Corynebacteriaceae > Corynebacterium > Corynebacterium marquesiae. The sequence goes on along the minus strand of NZ_JASPII010000001.1, from coordinate 69,992 downwards.
CGTTGCTGGCAGCCACGGGCTCACGTTCTGGAACCATTCAGGCAGCAAAGGCAGCGGGTATGCGCCGCCGGAGCCGGAGACTTGTATCACGAGCAACAACACCGCTAAGGCCTTGCCGGCACTATCGAGTGTGATGACAAGTGCATAGATGATCAACATAAACACCAGTGAGACTATCCATGCGGCAAACATGAGCATGAATGGGTGAGCAGGCTCGATCTGGACGAAGAAGATGAGGCTGAGAACCACCAAGGTGGCCTGCGCGAGGCCGACCAGGCCGAGTGTGGCAAAGCGGCCGAAGAACGCTTGACCACGGGTGAATTCGCTCTCGTCGTACTTCCCGTTCTCGTCCTTGCGCAAGTATTTACGCTCGGCGTTGGTATGCACCAGCACGCATGCCAGAAGGGCGCCTACCCATAGCGACAAGGTGAGGTAGAACGGCGTCATACCCACGCCAAAGGCAGCGACAGGGTAGACCGGCTGGCGGTCTACAGCTACGGGAGCGGCGATGCGAGAGGCAAGCAGTTCTGGATCGTTGCCGACGATTTCCGCCAGCTTGGCCAAATCGCCGCCACGGCGCGCCTCGTCGATCTTGCGGCCCATGTCCGCAAATCGGCCGCTTTGCTCCCGCAGGGTGCCGGCAAGGCCGGCAGTGGTATCGCGGGCGCGCGCCAGGCTTTGCTGTGGCGACTCGTCATTCTCGGAAACCGAGGAGCGAATGCCTGCGATGTCCTGCTTGACAGCATGAATATCGTCCGCGACAACCGAGACGCTCTGGTTGAGCTGATCTAGCTGCGGTTTGAGGTTCTCGTTATAGGAATTGCGTGCCTTTTCAGCAGCCTGCTTGGCATTGGCGATGGCATCCTTGGTGCGCTGCCGGGAGTCTTGGGACGTGCCACGGCCTTGCTCAAGGTCATTGGCGGTAGATACGAGCGAATCATGCAGAGCGTTGCTCTGGGCAATGGAGGCATCAATCTGGCCCACCATCGCCTTATATCCACCCGCGACCGCGGCAGGTAGAGCTACTTTATCGGCTTGGTCCTTGATGGAAGTGCGAACTCCCTCAAAGGCCTGAGTTTGCTCATTCACCCGTTCAGCGGCGGTGCGGTAGGTCTGCGCCGTTTGTGCGCTGGTGTTGCTTGCATTATTGAGCAACTCATCGACCTGGGCAGAGAGTGCATCGTAGCTTTGCGTTGTAGCCGCCAAGGAAGCGTCGAGCGAACCAGCCGAGTCATTGAGGGTAGAGCGCAGAACGTCGATGGGGTTTTCGCCTTGGTCATTGTTGGTCTTCGTAGCCTGGCGTCCAGCCTCGGCGAGAATATTGTCCGCAGCCTGCGTAAGAGGCAGGGTGGAGTCGACCAGATTGCTTAGTGCACCTACGGTGCCAGCCGCAGCATCAAGGCGGGTGCTGACGTTATTGACGCGATTGTGCAGGTTATTGAGTGCAGTCTGGGTATCGTCCGCATTGAGGTATTTATCAAAATCCGAGACGACGCCAAGGCCGACATTGGATACCACGCGGGTGAAGGACTCGTCGATTTTCTGGATGACGCCGTCCGCACTCTTTTGCGTGATGGTGGTAGACAGCGCATTCTTCTTCTCATTTGTATAGAGGTTGAGCTTGCTTGGTTCGGTTCCTTCTACATAGAACGTGAGAAGGTCCGTGCTGAAGTCTTTGGGAAGGACAATGCCGGCATAGTATTCGCCGGACTTTGTTCCTTCGACTGCATCGGCGCTATCAGTAATGACCCAATCGATATCGTGATTGCGGCTGAGCTGCGAGAGCACCTCATCGCCCAGATTAAGCTTCAGGGAGGCGAGGTCGCTTTCGTGGCCTTCATCCTCGCTGGCCACAGCAATCTTGAGCTGGTTGGTATTAGCAAAAGGATCCCAGCTAGCCAGCACGTTGAAGGACGTGAAAAGCAACGGGATGATGGCAAGGCCAAAGATGATGACCGCAGTCATTACATTGGTGCGAATGGCGTGGAGGTCATCGCGGAGGATGGTCAGAATGTTTTTCATGACTTACTCGCCTCCCTTTCCGGAGTCATCACCATCAACGGCGGGCATTTCCTTGGTCTCGCTCGTATTAGAAGGTGTGGATTCCTCGTCTAAGTCCTCTAGGAGGTAGCGGTTTGGGTGTTCCTGTTGGTGCTCTAGGTGCTCCTGGATTTCCTCATCGCTGAGATCCGCCAGGCGGTTATCGTGCGCGATGCTCTGCTTGACGTACTCAAGGGAGCAGATAACCCCCACCGCAATGAGCGTAACCAGGCAGGCCAGGCCGAAGATGATGGCCTTTTCTTCAGGATTAATGCGTGAGTAGATGCCTAAAGCGACGACTAACGCTAGGCCTACCGCGACGGTAATCTTCATCAGCTGGGAGTAATTCCTGCGCGCCATGCTCCATTTATCTTCCAAGCTTTGTTGGTACGCCTCGCGGTCATTCAAGGCATAGAGGAGGTCGGTAAAGCGGTACCGGCTGCCGACCAGATGGACCTGCTCATTGATAACGAGACCGCCCTTATGCAGTTCGTCGTTGACCAGCATGTTGACGTTGGACAGGCCGCGGCGCAGCACAGTACCGATGAGGTAAGCGATCGCGGCCATGCCGATGAGCGCGGCAAGGTCGCGTGCATAGTGGTTGCCGTAGAAACCACCAACGGTCTCGCGCATGGCATCGATGCCGTAGGTAAAGGGCAGGAATGGGTGTACGACGCGGAAGAAGTCCGGCGTCATTTCAATGGGGTAGAGGCCGGATGCGCCCGGAATCTGGATGAAGGCGATGACCACCGCGATGCCGCGGCCTACGTGTCCAAACGTAGAAATCAAGCTATAGGTAATGCTCAGGTAGCACAGGCCTACGATGACTGCGGTAACGACGTAGGCCAATGCATTGGCATGTTCAACTCCAATGGCCAGGTTGCCGATGGACACGATGAGTGCCTGTGCGATGGCAAAGAAGGAAAGCAAAAGGAAGCGGGCAAGGTAAGCCTTGGTAATGGTGAGGTTCTTGCGGCCCTGCGGGTCTACCTCCGCGCGGAAGATGATGAGCAGCATGAACGCGCCGATCCACAGCGTGAGGTTGATAAAGAGCGAGGACATGCCGGAACCGTAGTGCTTTACAGGGAATACGGCGTGGCTTTCCATCTCTGCAGGGGAGGCAAGGAAGGAAGACACCTCATCGGTGTTCAGCCCCTTGACAGACTGCAGGATGGAATTGTTATTGGCGGTATTGCTCAGCGCAATCACGTCGCTGCGGGAGGCGCGAAGCCCCTCCTCAATACCTTCGAGGTCCACAGAAAAGCGCTCAACTACTTGCTGGGCCTGGCTTAGCTGCTCGTCGACGCCGCCCAAGAGCCCATCGGTTTGCCCTACCAGTGCCTGCTGGCTTTCGAGTGAGGCGGAAAGCTTGCCGGCGGTAGCGGTGACGTCGGAAAGCGCAGCATTGAGCTTGGGTAGGCCTTCGGCCACATTATCGCGCAGCGCGTGGGAATCATCGCGCGTTTGGGCGGCCATCTTTTCCAACATGCCCGTGGTCTTATTGAGCGAATCGATGGTGTCGTTCGTATCGCTGTTGAGAGTATCTAAGTCACCGAGAACGGCCTTATTCTGGTCATTGCGTTCGCGGAGGTCTCCTACCTGATCCTTAATCTGTTGGGAAACTTGTGGGGGCAGGGCCGGTGAAGACGCAAGCTTTTCAAGCTGATCGATAGCCCGGTCAGCCTCACCGACGATTCCTGACGCGCCCGCAGATGCGGCACCGACGCGATTGAGTGCGCCGCGTAGTTTGCCGGAGACTGAGCCTACGGTGGCATTGGCGGAGGCGGTTCCGTCCGCCATGGCGGTAGTGCCTTCTACATAGGCAGCGGTGGCATCGTCCGAGAAAGAAGTGACTTCCCGCTGGACCTCTGCAGTAATGGAGTTAAGTTCATCCAGGGCGGTCTGGGCATCATCGACGGTCTTTTGCACCGTGCCCAAAGACTCGCGGGCTTGCGCGATGGTAGGGCGCGCGTCTTCGATGGTGGAATGCACGTCAGCAAGCTGGCTGCGGGAGTTAGCTACCGTATCTGCAGTATCTGAAAAAGAATCCGCGGTCTTGCTTGCGGTACTGTTAATCTTCTGGCTCAAATCGCCACCGGAGTTCTTTAGCTCAGTGGCCACCGAATCCGCTACCTGCTCATTAAAGGTAGAGCTAATGGTGGTGTCTAGGGTCGAAGCGCCAGTATCAGTAATCTTCGGTGCAATGGCATTCAGCTTTTCATTGACGTGATATTCCAGCGTGGGCTGAGAATAGGTACCTTTAAAAAGGCTAACGAAATCGGCCGAGAAGTCCTCGGGGACGATTACCGAGGCGAAGACGTCACCCTTCTTAACGGCGTCTTCGGCTTCCTGGCGGTCCATGAACTGCCAGCCCAGCTTGTCATTGTCATGCAGCTTGTCAATCATCTGCCCGCCGACGTCTAAGTGGCCGGTCATCTCCGAGGATGCGCCTTTGTCCTCATTAACTACGGCGACTTTGAGGTGTTCTGTGTTTCCGTATGGGTCCCAGAAACCGGAGATGTTTACCCAGGAATACAGGGCTGGGGTGATCATCAAACCAATGAGGATCACCCAGACCTGAGGGGTCCGCCACAAGCGGACAAAATCTTGGAGAAAAATCTTCCAACTAGTAATCACTCGAAGAACCGTAGCACCCAACCGGAAAGAACTAATAGTCTGACTGTCGGTTTTAACAGAAATGAGAGAGTGCGTCATGTCGAGCTTGCAGATATGTTTCTGGTGTGAATTTCGAAGACGATTTCAGCAGCAGTCGTGGGCATAGAAAAGGCCGCCTAGGCCCACAGTTCAAAGGGCCTAGGCGGCAAGCGATATGGGGCTAGGCCCCGGGGTGGCGTTTAGTGCTCGTCGTAGTGATCGCCGTGGGCGGCGTGGCGGTGGCCGTCGTGCAGGTAGTCCACGTGGTCGCCGTGCGGGATCGCTACGTGGCCGCAGCCTTCACCATGGGTGTGGTCGGCGTGCGCCTCGGCTTCAACGTGCTCGGTGGTCTCGCACTCATCCCAGTGGCCATTATGCTCACGGTGAATGTGGCCCTCGTGGAGATAGTCGGTGTGGTCACCGTGCGGGAAAGAAACGTGGCCGCAATCGGTGCCATGGGTGTGGGTATGATCTTCGTGGGTGTTGTGGGTCATGATGCCTGATCCTCTCTTGTAGGGGACGTTCCCCGTTGTTTTCAGTGTGTTTTCATTAAAGCGTATTTTCATTTGAGTTTCAATAGGCGTGGGTGTCTTTCTCTAATTTTCTGGTTTGGGAAATAAAAGGACCCGCCTCCTTGGGGTTAGGTGGAGGCGGGCGTCGTAAAGCTGGGGAGGGCCCTAGAGGAGGTTGCTCAATTCGCGTGCGGCGGAAGTGAGAATGTTGGCGTATTTCTGGGCCGGGGAAGGTCGGAAACGCTCGGCAGATCCGGAAATCGACAACACTGCGAGGAAGGTTCCGGAACTATCGAAAACCGGCGCTGAGATGGAGGCTAAGCCGGCTTCGCGTTCCTCAATAGATTCGGAATAGCCTTGGTTTCGGGCCGCCTCAATGTCTTCTTGGGTAAACGAGGCGTCTTCGGTATTGATGTCTACATATGCGGCAATGATGCGTGCGGCAGAGCCGGAGCTAAGTGGTAGCTGGCGTCCGACTGGCACGACGTTGTGGAGGCCGGATTCCGGCTCCCTAGTGGCAATGCAGGTGCGGGTATTTCCGGTGACCTCGTAGAGCTGGATGGATTCTCCGGTGCGTTCGCGCAGCTTCTCCATGATTGGCTCGGCTGCCTCGAGGAGGTGATCGCGGTTGCCGGGAAGGGCTGGGCCGGCCTTCCACTTTCCATCGGGGGTGCGAACGAGGATGCGGTGTGCTTCGAGTGCGGTGGCCAATCGGTGTGCTGTCGCCCGAGGCAGCCCCGTGGTTTCGCATAACTCATTGAGGGTGGAGGGGTGGTTGGCGGCGGCCATCATTATGGCCATTGCTCGATCCAACACCTTAATTCCGGAAACTGCGCTATACTCTCCCATACAATGAAATCTACGTCCCAACTTATGAGATTTCAAGTGTGGAGAGATGTTTATGAACCAGAAGCTGACATTGGCAGAAAAAGTGTGGCGCGATCACGTCGTCCAATACGGCGATGCTGGGGCGCCAGACCTTATCTTTATTGACTTTCAGCTACTACATGAAGTTACCAGTCCGCAGGCATTTGATGGCTTGCGGCTGGCCGGCCGCACGTTGCGTCACCCTGAGCTGCACTTGGCCACCGAGGACCATAACGTTCCCACGCAAGGCATCAAGTCCGGCAACCTCTTGGAAATCAAAGATGAGGTTTCACGCACCCAGGTATCGACCCTGCGCAAGAATTGCGAGGAATTTGGAGTGCGCTTGCACTCTATGGGTGATGCCCAGCAGGGCATTGTGCACACAGTTGGCCCGCAGCTGGGGATCACCCAGCCGGGTATGACAATCGTGTGTGGCGACTCGCATACCTCCACGCATGGCGCCTTTGGTTCTATCGCCATGGGTATTGGCACCTCTGAGGTAGAACACGTCATGGCTACGCAGACGCTTTCTTTAAAGCCATTCAAAACCATGGCTATTGAGGTGACTGGCGAGCTGCAAGAGGGGGTATCTGCCAAGGACCTCATCTTGGCCATTATCGCGAAAATCGGTACCGGTGGCGGGCAGGGCCACATCATTGAATATCGCGGTGAGGCCATCCGCAAGATGTCCATGGAAGCGCGCATGACCATCTGCAATATGTCGATTGAGGCAGGAGCCCGCGCTGGCATGGTCGCTCCCGATGAGACGACCTTCGAGTATGTCAAGGGCCGCGAGTTCGCTCCCACAGGAGCAGACTGGGATGCTGCAGTTGAGTATTGGAAGACACTTCCCACGGACGAAGGCGCAGAATTCGAGACTGTCGTGGAAATTGATGGCTCCTCGCTGACCCCATTTGTTACGTGGGGAACTAATCCTGGGCAGGGCCTTCCGTTAGGGGAGAAGGTCCCAGATCCGGAAGATTGTGGTGATGATAATGAAAAGGCCACTGTGGAAAAGGCTTTGCAGTATATGGACCTGCAGCCAGGTACTCCGCTGCGCGATATCAAGATCGACACCGTCTTCGTCGGTTCCTGTACCAATGCCCGCATCGAAGACCTGCGCGCTGCGGCTGACGTGGTCAAGGGGCACACCATCGCTGCCAATACGCGGATGATGGTCGTGCCGTCCTCCGCCGTGGTCAAGGCCCAAGCGGAGAAGGAGGGCCTCGACGAAGTCTTCCGGCAGTTCGGCGCGGAGTGGCGTACCGCCGGCTGCTCGATGTGCTTGGGTATGAACCCAGATCAATTGGCTCCGGGCGAGCGATCCGCCTCCACTTCCAACCGCAACTTCGAGGGGCGTCAAGGCCCTGGTGGGCGCACGCACCTTGTCTCCCCGCAGGTGGCCGCCGCGACTGCCGTGACCGGTTACCTGTCTAGCCCTGCAGATCTGGATTAAGCGCTTAGAAAGGCATTGGCAATGGAGAAATTTATTACGCATACGGGAACGGGCGTGCCCCTGCGCGCTTCCAACGTGGATACTGACCAGATTATCCCCGCGCGCTATTTGAAGTCGGTCAAGCGTACCGGCTTTTCAGATGGCCTATTTTCAAATTGGCGCTCCGATGACAACTTTGTACTCAACCAGGCGCAATTCAAGGATGGCTCGGTGCTTTTCGCGGGCAGTGATTTTGGCACCGGATCCTCCCGTGAGCACGCAGTGTGGGCGTTGAGCGAATACGGCTTCCGCGCGGTGTTTTCTTCCCGCTTTGCTGATATTTTCCGCGGCAACGCTGGAAAGTCCGGACTGCTTACTGGATTGATGGAGCAAGAAGATATTGAGCTCATCTGGAAACAGCTGGAAGCAGGAGAAACCCAGGTCACCGTGGACCTGGAGGCTCGAACGGTCACGGTGGGTGAAAATACCTACCGCTTCGATATTGATGACTACACCCGTTGGCGGTTGATGGAAGGGCTGGATGACATCGGCATTACGCTCCGCAACGAGGATGCAATCGCTGCCTACGAATCGCATCGCCCCAGCTTCAAGCCCGCTGTTCACGCCCAATAGCAGAAGAATCGATGGCGATCGACGGGCCAGCAGTGCCCCTACAGTCCTGCTACGCGAAGAGGCCGTAGGGGCGCCCTGCGCTCACACGTGAACTTTAAACTTCCGTCTTGGGGTAAATGGGGGTATAACTCGGTAACGTATAGGTAACAATTGCTTGCTCGAGTTTCCCGCACCAATGTATGCCCCTAGCTTTAGATTTATGAGCAATCCCTATTCGAATAATGATTCCTTTAATTCAAGAAACAACGGTGCAGAGTATCCCGGAGCTGGCAATGAGTCTGCATCTCGTGGGCACGACGCGAATGGCCAGTCTGGCTACGGACAACAGCACTTTGGTCAACAGCAGTTCGGCCAGGAACAATATGGACAGCAGCAATACGGCCAGCCTGGGTACGCCGGAAGCCCGTATCCGGGAGACGATTCCCTGTTTGGCCGGGATGTAGACGCCATTCAGTTAATCGGCGATAGCTTCCGCTATTTCGGCCGCAATTGGGCGCAGTGGATTTTCGGTCCGCTGGTGCAGATGGTAGTTGTCTTCATCCTCTATTTGCTAATGTTCGCCGTCCTAGCAGGCAGCGGTGCATCCATTGATGCTCTAGCCAATAGTGGCTCGGGTTCCGATGCCGCGCTTACCGGTGGGCTCATTGCGATAATGGTCCTAGCGTTTATCGCTATGTTCCTCGTGCTTATTTGGTCAGTTAGCACTTGGTACAAGGCTGCTAATAAACAGGTGGATACCGGGACGCTGGAGATAGAGGACTTTCTGAGCTTTAAAAATGTCGCCGGTCTCATGGCGGTGAATGTGCTTTCGTCCCTGGTTATTTCCCTGGGCTTCATTCTCCTGGTTATTCCGGGACTCTTCGCCGCTTTCTTCTTTACCTGGATGCCGGCTGTTAAGGCCGTACGCCCTGAACTATCCGTTGGCGAGACCTTTGGGGCTTCCATCGAGGTCGCGAAGAAGAATGTCGGAGTGACCATCTTGGTGGCCGTCCTGATTGCCGTCCTGTACGCCGTGCTGAGCTTTACCATTGTCGGCGCCATTTTGTTCCCGGCGCTGAATACACTCATTTCGGTTCTCTTCGTCCGTCGCACGCTCGGCTTGCGCGGTTAGAAACCCGCAGCCGCACGATAGTCACGCAAATAGGGCCCTGCCGGTCCACCGAATCAGGTGGCAGGCAGGGCCTTAGTCGTAGCGTGCGGAAGAGCCGAGCAGCTAGCGCACCGGCAGCGGGCTAGCTAGGTAATCGGCACCGGTCAGCTCGCCGTTGTTAAAGGAAAGGACCCATACAGAAGCTTTCTTGAACTTCAGCTTGTCCACCGGCTTTTTGAGGAACTTTGGGGCGAGGTCTTCAATGATCCCAGGAATAGTGGCGCCCTGGCTTACGATGACGGGAACGCCGCCGTCGTTGACCACGCGGCGGAAAGCTTTCTTGGCTGCATCTGGGTCGTTCTCCCAGGCCTCGTCACCAAAGTTTTTGTTGATGGAGATGTCCTTGCCCAGTTCGTCGGCAAGCGGGGCGGCTGTCTGCTGGCAGCGCTGGGGCAAGGCCGAGTAAATCGCGGTGGGGTGGAAGGCACTCAGCATCGGAACCAGCATCTCTGCTTGGCGGCGACCCTTTTTATCCAGTGGGCGCAGGTTGTCATCGCCTTGCCAGCTGCCGCTTTCATGCGCGCGTGCGTGGCGCACATAAAGCACGCGGGTAGCGGGCGCGATGCGTAGGCGCTTAGCCGCCTTGGCCACTACCGCGGTATCAACGTCGTAGGACAGGAGGTCTTGCGCTTCGTCGATGGGCAGCCACCGTAGCTCATCGGTTTCACTATTGGCGGAATAGGTTCCGCCTAGGTACTTGGCCACCCAGTAGTAGACCACTTTAGTGCGGCCCTGGACTGGGTACGTTACCTTGCCGATGAGCTTGCCTAGACGCACGCTAAAGCCGGTCTCCTCCAGGATTTCCCGGGCCGCGGTAGTGGGCAGGGATTCGCCGGGATCGACCTTGCCCTTGGGCAGAGACCAATCATCGTAATGGGGGCGGTGGATGAGCGCGATTTCTGGGTCCTGCGGGGACCCGCGCCAGATTACGGCGCCGGCCGCAAGCGTAGTGCGGTGGAATTCCTTGGCGGGGTCCACCGGGATTTCCTGGTGGCGGCCGGAAATAAACTCCTCGTGCTGCTGATCCTTGTCGGTTTCGTGCATCTTTTTAATATTGGGCATCGTCTGCCTCCATGGGGCCTTTCCACAGAAATTGGGTGTTTGAAAACAACGTCTAAGCGCCCATTGTCCCACGGGTAAGGCGCGTTGTGCATCCTCGCCCCACGTGGGACGGGCATGCTTTAAGGTTGGGGTTATAGATTTGCACGTATGGAGGAGACACCATGGTTAATGTTGCCGTGATGGGTGCTGGTTCTTGGGGCACTACCTTGGCCAAGGTCTTTGCGGACGCCGGAAATGATGTTCGCCTGTGGGCGCGCCGCGCGGAATTGGCGCAGGCCATCAACGAGACCCACACCAATCCGGACTATTTGCCGGATACCCGGCTGCCGGCCGCAGTGAGGGCCACCCATGATGATGCGGAAGCGCTGGCGCTTGCCGACATCGTCGTGTTCGGCGTTCCCTCCCAAACCTTGCGCGCCAACGTGGAAAAGTGGGCGCCGCACTTGCCGGAAGACGCCACCTTGGTCTCCATTTCTAAGGGCGTAGAGACCGCCACGCTCAAGCGAATGAGCGAGGTCATTATGGATGCGGCCGGCGTGCCAGCAGACCGCGTGGCGGTACTGTCTGGCCCGAACTTGGCCAAGGAGATTGCTGCCGGCCAAGTGGCCGCCACGGTGATTGCCTGCTCCGATGAAGGCCGCGCTCAGCGCGTGCAAGCAGCGGTCGCCGCGCCGTACCTGCGGCCATACACCAATACCGATGTTATAGGCGCGGAAATCGGCGGCGCCTGCAAAAACGTCATCGCCTTGGCCTGTGGTATCGCCTCCGGCAAGGGGCTGGGCAATAACACCATGGCCACCATCATCACCCGCGGTCTGGCGGAAATTACTCGCCTGGGAGTGGAGCTGGGGGCGGATCCATTTACTTTCTCCGGCCTCGCAGGCATGGGCGACTTGGTGGCAACGTGCACCTCGACATTGTCGCGCAACCGCACCTTTGGCTACCGCCTGGGCCAAGGCGGCACGATTGAAGAGGCCAAGGCCGCGACCAATGGCCAGGTCGCTGAGGGCGTCTACTCCTGTGACTCCATCTATCGCCTCGCCCAGCAGGCCGGGGTAGAGATGCCTATCACGCACGCGGTTTATGGCGTGTGCTACGAGGGCATGGCAGTGGAAGATATGATCATCGCTTTGATGGGTCGGTCCAAGAAGTCGGAGTAGGTCGAGGGTAAAATCTGCGGGCATGACTGAAAAGACCCGCGTGGCCGTTATCTATGGCGGCCGTAGCACCGAGCACTCCGTATCCTGCGTGTCCGCAGGCGCGATCATGAACCACCTCGACCCAGAGAAGTTCGAGGTGGTGCCCATCGGTATCACCCGTGAGGGCACGTGGACGCCCGGCACCACTGAGGGCTTAGAAATTGTCGATGGCGTTATGCCGGAGGTCAGCCCAGGTGCGGAGCTGACCCTCTCTCTTGATCCCAATGCCAGGGGACAATTCCACAACGTCACCGACGGCACGCTCTTCGCAGAGGTCGACGTGGTATTTCCCATTCTGCACGGCCCCTTCGGTGAGGACGGTACAGTCCAAGGACTGTTTGAGCTTTCCGGCCTGCCCTATGTAGGCCCAGGGGTCTTGGCGTCCTCGGTGGGCATGGATAAGGAATTTACCAAGAAGGTGCTGGCGGCCGCAGACCTGCCAGTAGCGCCCGAGGTCATCCTCAAAGGCCGCACCGAGCTAAGCGAGGACGAAAAGCAGCGACTAGGCCTGCCCGTCTTTGTAAAACCCGCACGCGGTGGATCCTCCATTGGCGTATCCAAGGTCTCTACTTGGGAGGAATTCCCCGCCGCCGTCGACTTGGCGCTCGAGGATGACGAAAAGATCCTGGTGGAGCCGGAAATCGTTGGCCAAGAGGTAGAAATCGGCGTACTTCACTATGCCGATGGCACCTTGCTGGCCTCCGTCCCAGCGCTGCTCGCCGGCATCGATGATTCCGACGAGGGCTTTTATGGCTTCGACACCAAGTACCTCGACAATGTGGTTACCGCCGAAATCCCGGCGCCGTTCGCACCTGAGCTGACTGAGAAACTACGAGGCATGGCAATCCGCGCCTTCGAGGCGCTCAACTGTGAGGGCCTGTCCCGAGTCGACTTCTTCGTCACCGAGGACTCCGTGTACATCAACGAGATCAATACCCTGCCGGGCTTTACCCCGATCTCCATGTACCCGCAGGTGCTCTCGGCTTCCGGGGTGGAATACCCGGCGCTACTTGAGGCGCTTATCGAGCAGGCCCTAGCCAAGTAGGCCTAAGCGCTGCCTACTTTTCGGTCGTGTGCTCTGCGAGCACGTCGCCGATTTCCACCAGTGCCGCCTGCGCGGCATCTTGTGGGGCGTGTAGCGCAAGGTAGTCCTCGCGGCCGAGGGCAAACCATGTGCCTGCGGTCGTGCCATGAGCCAAGGTAGTGTCCTCGAACCACGGAATATCGTTAACCTGCTGGAGCTTGACTCCGGCGCGATAGTTCTCCGGCTTGGCTACGCCGCATCGCGCAACGATGTCTTCGCGGCCATCGGCGCTCCACACATAGGTATTCTTTTCTTCTACCTTGCGGCGGTTGTATCCCTCAGCCACCGAATCAGGCAGGGCCTTGTCCACCTCGGCGCACATCTGGTCATTGCCCGCCTTGAGCGCCTTGAGTGGCGCGTCGTGCGCGGTGGCTGGCTTTTCTTCGAGGGAAGAGAGGGCGTCGTTAAGCTCGCCCGGCTCTGCATCAGTGGAGGCAGTGACCGCGACAATGGGGAAGCGTTGTGCCGCATACCAGGTGGTGAGGTTGGAGCCAGGGGTGGCATCACGCACCTGGAACCACTGTTCGCCCTCTACGTCCTGCGTCTGGGAGTACTCGGTGTACTGGAAAGGCATATCCACGCCACAGCGCACGGTGACCTTATCGTCTGAGGTAGCGGCCCAAGCCGCGACACCAGAAGGCACGGGATCGGCAATGTCTGCCCGCGGTTTATCCATCACCTTGTCCGGCAGGGCGTCGATAAAGCTGCGGCAGGCTTGCGAGTCTGCCTCCTTAGACTCCACGGGGGAGACCGCCACGGGTGCTTTGGCGACGTTATTGAATACGTATTTTGCGCCGAAAAGGACCGCTAGAACCATCACTATGGACAACCCAAGTGAAATGAAGATCGCGGTGCGGTTAAATTGGGATGTCATAAGGGCTCATAGTATCGAAAGGAAGCTGGTGAACTTAACTCAGACTCTCGCAGATGTGGGAGAACGCGCCGCCATCCGGGAAATTACCTCCGTGGCCTCCAGTGGGCTCAATGGAGACGATGCCGCGGTTCTGCCCAGTGCGCCGCCGAATTCCCGCACCGTGACGGCCACTGATTTGATGGTGGAGGGACGTCATTTCCTGCGCGAGTGGTCCACCCCGCGCGAGATTGGCAAGAAGGCCATCTTGCGCAATTTTGCCGATGTGGAAGCTATGGGTGCTCGCCCGGTGGCCGCCCTCCTTGCTATCGCCGCGCCAGGTGATACCCCGGTGCCCTTCGTGCGCGGCATTGCCGAGGGAATTGCGGAGCATAGCTCTTTCTATAACGCCGAGTTGGTAGGCGGTGACCTTACGAAGTCCGATCTTTTGGTCATTAATATCACGGCCGTAGGCTTCCTGGGCGGCAGTCTTCCCGCCTTGACTTTGGACGGGGCGCGGGCAGGTCAGCAGGTGGTAGCGCACGGCAAGATCGGCCACTCGGCCGCCGGCTTGGCCTTGTTGCAGCGCTTCGGCCGGAACCTGCCTGCAGGGCATGAGCACCTGCAGCCGCTTATCGACGCCCACTGTGCCCCCTGGCTCAACCCCGGCCGCGGCGTCATTGCCCGAGCCGCGGGGGTGACCGCAATGACCGATAACTCAGACGGGCTGATTCAAGACTGCACTACGATGGCCGAGCACTCCTGTGTGCATATGGACTTGGATCCGCAGGCCTTGCAACCGGAAGAATTGCTGTGCCAAGCCGCGGATTTACTCGACTGCGATCCGTGGGAATGGGTACTCAGCGGCGGCGAAGACCACACCCTCATCGGCACGACCGCAAAGGACGCGCCCTCGGGATTCCGAAAGATTGGCACCGTAACCCGCGGCTGCGGGGTTACGCTGGGAGGCACCACACCGAGCTATCAGAAAGGCTGGCTGAGCTTTTAACCATGCACCCCACCTACCACCCTTCCTGGGAACCGGTGCTGGCGCCGGTAGTAGAAGAGCAATGGCCGCAGATCTCTCACGCTCTTGAGGGCCAAGACTATCTGCCCCCGGCCGAGGACGTCTGCCGCGCGTTGCGCATGCCGCTGGATAAGGTCCGCGTGCTCATCGTGGGCCAAGACCCCTATCCCACACCAGGACACGCCATGGGCATGGCCTTCTCGACTCGCCCGGGTGTGAAACCGCCGCGTTCCTTGGTTAATATTTACCGCGAGCTGCACGATGATCTGGGTATCAACGGCCGGGAGGATGGTGACCTGAGCGCCTGGGCAGACCAGGGAGTGTTGTTGCTCAACAGAGTGCTTACGGTAGCCCCAGGCCAGGCTGGGTCGCACGGCCGCATCGGCTGGGAAGAGATCACCGAGGCTGCGATTCGCGCGCTCAACCGCAGCCCCATGGTCGCGATTCTCTGGGGCCGGGATGCGCAAGCGTGTGAGCGCTTTCTTCCCGACGTCCCTTGTATCAAGTCCCCACATCCCTCGCCGCTATCTGCCAGCCGCGGTTTCTTTGGTTCTCAGCCCTTTTCCCGGGCAAACGCCCTTTTGCGGGACCAAGGCGCACAGGAAATAGACTGGCGCTTGTAAACTATTGCGCATGTCCTACCCCAGCACGCTGGATTTCCACGGAATGCGCAATTGGGCTACCCGCGCCGTGGGGGAATTAGCCCATCGCCGCGATGAGATCAACGCGCTCAATGTCTTTCCTGTACCGGATTCCGATACAGGCTCGAATATGGCGCACACCATGGAGGCAGCGGTTGCGGAGCTGGACAATGGCGGCGATGTCGCCGACTCCCTTGCACTCGGGGCGGTGCGTGGTGCCCGCGGGAACTCGGGAATGGTGCTGTCCCAGGTTCTGCGCGGCGTTGCCGAGTCAACTGTGGACTCAGTTATCGACGGCGACGTCTTTGCCCGCTCCCTGCAGCAGGCCGTGGAGCTGGTGGACCGAGCCATCGCCGAGCCGGTGGAAGGCACAGTCATCACGGTTCTGAAGGCAGCCGCCGAGGCCGCCGACGACGCTGAAGCGCAGTCAGGCGCCACCTTGCACAGTATTGTGAGCGCCGCGATCGCTGCCGCGGAAACGGCCCTCGAGCGCACTCCTTCGCAATTGCCAGCCCTGCGCGAGGCAGGAGTGGTGGATGCCGGCGGCGCCGGCCTCGTTATCCTTTTAGAGTCTCTTCTCGCAGAAATTGAAGGCTCGACCGGGCACACAGGCCTGTCCGAACCGGAGCCGGATACTGAATTGGAAGTGGTCTTTTTCTTCGAGGGAGATATAGACACGCTGCAGGCAGCAATTGCCCCGTTGGGAGACAGCCTCGTCATCGCTCGGGCCACCGAGGACAGCGCTAATGTACATATCCACTCCCGCCAGGCAGGCAAGGTCATTGAAACCGCCTTTGGTACGGGAAAGGTAACCAACCTGCACCTGGAGGTGTTGCCTCCTTACGCCGAAGCTGTTTCCGAAGAGCCGATTGCTCGCCGAGTGTTTGCTGCCGCACCGGCTGGGCCTATCAGCGATCTTCTGGCATCTGCGGGGGTTAGCGTGGTATCTCCGGATGATCCTATTGCGGCTAGGGACGAGGACATCGTTCTTGCCACCGAGGTGAGTTCGCAGACCGCTACTGGGCGAGTAGTGCCCGCGCAATCGCTGGTTGCAGCCTTAGCCGCGATTTCCGTTTATGAACCGGATAACCCAGATACTGGTGCCGTCGTTGCTGCCATGCGTGATGCTGCCAAGTCCATGCGAGTGGCTTACCCGAGCCAGGAAACCCCGCAGTCAATCATTGCCACTTGCCGCGATCTCTTGGCAGAAGGCGGTGAGCAGGTCACAGTCCTAAGCGCCTTAGACCTAGACCAGGAGGAACTAGCTCAACAGCTTCGCGTAGATGTTATGGCACTGAAAGTACCGGAAATCGCAACTGAAATCGGAGTGGAATAGCAATGCTCGGCTGGCAGGACAACCGCCCTTTGACAGAGGTGCTTGCGGCGAAAGACGCCGCGAAGATTACCAAAGCATTGGGATATGAGACCTGCGGTGAGCTCTTAGCTCACTATCCGCGAGACTATATCCGCCACAACAAGGACGTCGGCCTAGGAGACGCTGCCGAGGGCGATATCGTCACGGTTACCGGAACTATTACCGGATTCACCCGCCATGACTCGGGCAAGACCACCATCATCAATGTGCAGCTCGATGGCAGCATCATTGCGACGTTTTTCAATGCCAATTACGTGATGCGGATGTTGCACCGCGGACAGCGCGTGATGATGAGTGGCAAGCTCAAATTCTTCCGTAACCAACCCCAATTACAGCAGCCGGACTTTGTAGAGATCGATGCCTTCGGTCGCCCCGATGGCGAACTGGATGATTACCGGCAGCCAGCGGCTGGGTCCGGCAAGAAGCACCGCCCAAAGGCCACCGGCTCGCTGCGGAACCTGTCGCAGTTTGGCAGGCTCGACCAGCTCCTTTTGGAACGTGAATGGATACCGGTGTACCCAGCCACGTCCAAGGTGACCTCGTGGTACATCATGGGCGCCATCCACTACGTCCTATCTAAGACCCCGCCGATTGCGGAACCGCTGGATTATCAGATGATTATCAGCCTCGATAAGGCAGTGCGGGAAATCCATGAGCCGGGGGAGGCAGGCCCCTACCGTGCGATTCAGCGGCTGAAGTACAACGAGGCTCTGTCTATTGGTCTGGTGATGGCATTGCGCCAGCGAGATGCCGAAGCCCGGACCGCTTCTACCATGCCGGCTACCTTAGGCGGCTATCGCGAGGAACTGCTGAGCCATCTGCCCTTTGACCTGACCGAAGGGCAGCGTCGCGTCATTAGCGAGATTGAAGACGATCTGGCTCGTCCGCTGCCCATGATGCGCTTGTTGCAAGGCGAGGTTGGCTCGGGCAAAACCATGGTGGCTACCTGCGCTATGTTGCAGGCTGTCGACGCAGGAACGCAGGCCGCACTGTTGGCGCCTACGGAAGTACTTGCTTCCCAACACACTGCCTCCATTGGAACCTCGGTTCCCGAAGGGGTCAAGGTGGTACTCCTGACCGGCTCCATGCGTACGGCGGACAAGCGGCAGGCTTTATTGGATATTGTCTCCGGTGACGCGGACATCATCATTGGAACCCATGCGATTATCCAAGACACCGTGGAGTTCTTTAACCTGGGATTGGTCGTCGTAGATGAGCAACACCGGTTCGGTGTAGAGCAGCGCGATAGCCTGCGGTTAAAGGCACGTGAAGGCCTCAGCCCCCACGTACTGGTGATGACAGCAACACCGATTCCGCGCACCATTGCGATGACCGTCTTTGGCGACCTCGCTGTATCAACGCTGACCGAGCTGCCCGGTGGTCGCAAACCTATTCAATCAGCGGTGGTGGCCGAGTGGCGGCCGACCTGGGTGCTGCGCGCCCTTGAGCGGATACGCGAGGAGGTGGCCCACGGCCATCAGGCCTATATCGTTTGCCCGCGCATTGAAGGCAAAGGCGGAGTGCTAGAGCTTGCACAGCAGCTAGAAAACGGACCGTTTAAGGGACTGCGCGTAGCCATCTTGCACGGAAAGATGCCCAATAAAGATGAGGTAATGACGTCATTTGCTAGGGGAGAGATCGATATCTTGGTCTCTACGACGGTCATCGAGGTAGGTGTGGATGTTCCCAATGCCACGGTGATGCTCATTCGCGAGTCCGAGCAATTCGGCGTTTCCCAGTTGCACCAGTTGCGCGGGCGCGTGGGACGAGGCGGTAATGCCTCCATTTGTCTTCTGCACACAACGGCAGCCGATAACACTCCATCCTTCCGTCGCATCACTCAGATCGCCCAAACTTCCTCGGGTTTTGAACTGGCCGAGCTTGATTTGCGCCAGCGCCAAGAAGGCGACATCTTGGGCACCATGCAGTCCGGAACGCATCGCACACTGCGGCTACTGAACTTGGCGGATGACCAAGACATTGTGGAGCGCACCCATGCGGATGCGCGCGCCATGGTGTTGCGCAATCCCGAGTTGGCTGAGGAACTCACGCGCAATTTGAGCGAAAGCGAACAGGAATACTTGGAGAAGAACTAAGACGGGTTAACCTAGAAGCATGAAAATTTACGCCCCCTTCGCGGGCATCGTCCGCTGCCATGTGAATGTGGGAGACACTGTTGATACCGGAGTACCGCTTGCGACCGTTGAAGCCACGAAGCTTGAGGCTCCCGTAGAAAGCCCGGGACCAGGAAAGGTCTACCGTATCGTGGTCTCTGATTTTAGTGACGTGCTGGGCGGAGACCTTTTGATGGAGATTGGAGAAGCATAAATGACGCGCATTATTGCCGGCGAAGCCCGCGGCCGCACCATTAAAGTGCCTGCAGAAGGAACCCGGCCTACTGCAGACCGCGCCCGCGAAGGGCTGTTTTCATCCCTCACTGCACGCTGGGGCTTTGCTGGATCTTCGGTGCTCGATCTTTTTGCAGGCTCTGGTGCCCTAGGCCTTGAGGCAGCGAGCCGTGGGGCAGATGAAGCAGTGCTGGTGGAATCTTCGGCCGATGCGGTAAAGATCATCCGGCACAACATGGGCGTCGTCAAGCATCCCGGCGTGCGTGTGCAAGAGATGAAGGTAAGCACTTACCTGGCTAGTGCCCCGCGCAAACACTTTGACCTGGTGCTGGCGGACCCGCCCTATGCTTTTGATGAAGTGGATGAACTCATTGCTGCCATCGAACCAGTGCTTACCGATCGCGCAATGGTAGTAATTGAGCGCCATGTTGATTCCGCGGATACTGAGTGGCCTGTTGGTTTTGAACCCACCGGCCAGAAGCTTAAGAAGCGCACCTTTGGCATCGCACGCATGGATATGGCGGTTTATACCCGCCCCGGTAGCCAGGACACCGAAGACTAAACCACTGAAAAGAAAGCGAAAGTAGCATGACTAAGGCCGTCTGCCCTGGATCCTTTGACCCCGTCACCTTAGGCCACGTCGATATCATCAACCGCGCTAACCAGATGTTTGATGAGGTCACCGTGTTAGTAACCGGTAACCCAGACAAGCCCTCCGGCCTCTTTAGCGTGGAGGAGCGCATGGAACTTATCCGTCAGAGCGTGGATTCTTCCATCAAGGTGGACTATTGCTCCGGGCTTTTGGTGGATTACACCACGGAGCATGGGGCGGACGTTTTGGTGAAGGGACTGCGAAGCTCTCTCGACTATGAATATGAGCTGCCCATGGCGCAGATGAACCGGCGCCTTTCCGGTATCGATACCGTCTTCCTACTCACGGACGAGAAGTACGGATATATCAGTTCCTCGCTGTGTAAGCAGGTAGCAAAGTTTGGCGGCGACGTAACGGGTATGTTCCCCGAATCCGTAGGTCGTGCGGTAAAGGAGAAATACCGTCAGTGAGCCTCGCACTGGTTATTTTCCTCGTCGTTGTCGTTGGTTCGACACTGCAACGGGTATCCGGAATGGGGCTCGGTCTCATCGGCGGTCCCATCCTCATGCTGATTATGGGGCCGGTCGAAGGCATACTAGTCATCAACGTTCTGGCTTGTGTTAACGCGATGTTGACCACCTATTCCGTGCGCGAGAATGTGAGCTGGAAGAAGTTCGGGCTAATAGCCCCAGTCATGGTGATTGGCTCCTTGGCCGCGGCGCTGCTCATTAGGCGTATGGACACGGCAGGGCTCATGATTGTGGTGGGTGCTGCGCTTCTGGCCGCACTGGCGGTGGTCACTTTTGGAAAGAAGTTTGTCCCGCCGATGGAGGGCAAAGGCCCTGCCATCTCCGCCGGTATTCTCGGCGGCTTTACCAATACCTTGGCGGGCGTTGCGGGCCCGGTTATTACCGTCTATGCGCAGGCGGCAAAGTGGCCCCAACATGTTTACGCCGCCACGCTGCAGCCGATTTTTGTCGTAGGCGGATTCTTCTCCGTGATGACCAAGACTCTCACAGGTGCGGCACACTTTGATGGCCTGCCTTGGATGATGTGGCCCGCGGGAGTATTAGGCATGTGTGTAGGAATTTGGGCCGGAACCCGGATTGCCCAGCGTGTTCCACGAGATAAAGCCCGCGTGCTTTCGCTGAGCGTCGCCAGCTTGGGTGCGGCCAGCGCATTGATTCGGGGTCTTTTAACACTGGTGTAGAGGAATGAATCACGACAAAGCCCGCCGGTCCTCTCTTTTAGCTGAAAGACGGCGGGCTGAAGGCACTCTGTTGAGTGCAGTGGGGGGGCTACAGCAGCGAAGCCAAAAAGTCCTTGGTGCGTGCCTGTTGCGGGTTATCCAAAACCTCAGCTGGACTGCCGGACTCGATGACAACGCCGCCGTCCATGAAGAAGACCTTATCGGCTACCTCGCGCGCAAAACCCATCTCGTGGGTGACTACGAGCATGGTCATGCCTTCGGCTGCGAGGTCCTTCATAACGCGCAGCACTTCGCCGACGAGCTCGGGGTCGAGGGCGGACGTAGGTTCGTCGAAAAGCATGAGCTTAGGATCCATGGCCACCGCACGAGCGATGGCAACGCGCTGTTGCTGGCCGCCGGAGAGCTGTACCGGGTAGTTATTGGCCTTGGAAGCAAGGCCAACGTCTTCCAACAGCTCCATAGCGCGGGCGCGGGCGGTTTCTTCCGGAATCTTTTTCACCTGCACCGGTGCCTCGATGATATTTTCAATCACCGTGCGGTGGGGGAAAAGGTTGAAAGACTGAAAGACCATGCCGATATCGGAGCGCTGCTCTGCGGCTTCCTTCTCGCTGATCTCATAAAGGGTGCCGTTCTTTTCGCGATAGCCAATCAGCTCGCCGTCGACGTAGAGTCGGCCCGCCGTCGCCTTATCAAGGTGGTTGACGCAGCGCAGGAAGGTGGACTTTCCGGAGCCCGAGGGACCCAATAGGCAGGCCACTTCGCCGGGCTGGACCTCAAGGTCAATGCCTTTGAGGACCTCGAGCTGTCCGAAGGACTTATGGACGTTCTGGGCGGAAATCATGGGAGTAGCCATTAGTTTTTAGCCTCCGAAATCACGGATACGTTGCGGGGGATGGTGCCTTCAGCGTCTGCCAGCGCAGCAAGTTGGCGGCCGGTGAGTTCGCGGGTGGCACCGCGCTCAAAGCGGCGCTCCAGGAAGTACTGTCCCACCATCAGTAGGGAAGTAACCACGAGGTACCAGGACGCTGCGACCAGCAGCAGCGGGATGGGCTGGAAGAGGGCGGCGGAAATATCAGTGGAGCGGCCGAAGATCTCCTCGGTATAAGGAATGGCCACCACGAGGGAAGAGGTCTTGAGCAAGGAAATGAATTCATTGCCTGTAGGCGGAATGATAATGCGCATGGCCTGCGGAAGGACGGTGCGGCGCATGGTCATCCACCAGGACATGCCGAGTGCCTTGGAAGCTTCCTTCTGCCCCTCGGGAACGGAGGTGATACCGGAGCGCACAATCTCGGCCATATAGGCAGCTTCATTAAGCCCCAGGCCCATCACCGCAAGGAAGAAAGCGTTGGTGAGGATCGTCTGCAAAGATACCTCGGTAAAGCCCAGGTTGATGGACTGATAGATGGCGGAGAGCAGGCCCCAGAACACCAGCTGCACATAGATCGGCGTGCCGCGGAAGACCCAGAGGAATATCCAGGAGACGCTGCGCAGCACCGGGTTCGGGGACATGCGCATAACCGCAAGGATGGCACCACCCACAACGCCGATGATCATTGACAAAATGGTGATGGCAATGGTGTGCAGGGAGGCAAGCGCAATGCGCTTATCAAAGAGATACTGGAAGTAGGTGTCCCAGCCAAAAGCCTCATTGCGGGCGGAGGCGATGATGAACCACACGCCGAGCACGATAAGCAGGCCGGCGAATACCCAGCGCCACGGGTGGCGTAGAGGTCGTGCCTCGATTTTGGCGGGCTTTTCCTTAGGCTCTGCCGTAGCTGGCGTCGCCGCATTTTCATTAACCATTGATCGGCCTTTCATTAATCATTGCCTGGTCTATTAAGCCATCCTCGATGCCCCAGCGGGACAAAATTTCTGCATACTCACCGGTTTCGATGAGGTGTTGCAGTGCCGCGGCAGAGGCCTTGCCCAAATCGGAATCCTTGGGTACGGCAAAGCCATAGGGCGATGCTTGGAACATATCGCCTACCTGCCGCATCTTTCCTTCGGAGCGATTCACAGCCCACGCCGTTACTGGGGAGTCTGCGGACAGGGCATCTGCGCGTCCCATAAGTACCGCCAGCGCGGCGTTGTCACCGGTGTCATAAGACAAGACCGTGAGATCGCCGTTGCACGCATCCTTCTTGGGCCGTACATCGTCGGTTTCAGATACCGTGGTGCGCTGCACCGCAACGGTCAAGCCGCAAGGATTATCCGGGTCAACCTTCTTGGGGCCATCTACTCGCTCGGCCCACTGGATGCCGGCGTAGAGATGATCTACAAAGTCGAACTCATTTCGGCGCTCGGGGTTATCCGTGAACCCGGATGCGCCCATATCAATCTGGCCCGATTGCACGGCGGGCAAGATCATGGAGAAGTCATGTTCCACGGGCTGGAAATCGAGTCCCAAGACGCCGGCAACGGCGTGAGCAAGATCGAGTTCAACGCCCTGGAGCGCCCCGTGGGAATCCTTAAGCTGAAATGGGGCATAGGGTGGGTTAGTTCCGGCAGTGAGGACGCCATCGTTGTCGTCATACATGGCGGCAATTTCCGGCACCATTGCGGAATGGGGTTCTTCCCAGCCGTCCGGAGTGGAATCTTCCTCGTTGGTGACGCAGGCGCCTAGGCTCAGCGTGGGGACGAGGACCGCGGCGATAATCGCGCGGCGAGAAAACGAGCGCGGCATTACTTTTGCGCCGTCCTTTCATCTATAGCGCGGGCTTTCTTCGTATCTACGACGATGAACGCGGAGACGAGGAGTGCACCGAGGATGAACATGCCGATGATGATGCCGCTAGAGGCATCTTGGTCAGCTCCCCACGGCCACAGTGCGCGCAGAGAACCGAGCATGAAACCGGCCATAGCCATCAGGGTCGGGGCGCGGTGGTGATCCAGCAGGAAGTTCAACACCTTGATAAATGCCGCCAGGCCGCACAGGGCACCCAGCGCGAAGACCGCGATAGTGCCTAGGTCACGATCCGAGACGGCTCCAATAATGGGCTGGTAGAGGCCCATGGTCAACAGGATGAGCGAGCCGGAAATGCCCGGCAGGATAAGTGCGCAGACCGCGATGGCGGCGGCGAAGAAGACCGCGATGAGGCTGGGGTTCTCGTGCGGTTCGGAGGTGAATCCGGTGATAAAGAAGATGGCAATCGCGGCGATTATAAATGCGATGATAGAGGAGGGGCGCAGCCTCTCTTGCTTAGAAAGCATGGATAGTGGCACAAAAATGGACACAGCCACCATGCCCAAAAATAGCGCTCCGGAAGCCGATACATGATTATCCACGAAGTTAGAAAGCACGGTGGACATTCCGAAAACGGCAATAAACATGCCGATAGCTACGGAGAGAAGAAAGCTCCATTCGACCTTTTTGAAGCGGCCGGAAATGAGATCGTTGGCGTTGTGGACTGCCCGTTCATAAATGCCCACGATGAGTGCCACGGTGCCACCGGAGATGCCCGGTACGAGCTCGGCCATGCCGATGAGGGCACCGCGGATAGCGTTCAAAATGTACTGCATAAAATAAAAATCTACCTGGGAGGGGGCTGGTGCGGAGAGCGACTGGCCTAGCAAGGTGGCAGAAAAGTGCCGAAGGGGGACGTTAGGCGAACCGCTGTGAAGCGTAATGCATATCTTTCATTAGAGGGCGGTGATCTACCTACCGCGGTTAGGGAGGATCTTCTCCCTAACCGTAGAGGTAAAACCGTATTCATGAATATTCTGTCAGTTTAATGCACCCCAATGCAACTATGCAGTTTGGGGCAGGATATGCGGAATCTCACACGGGCAAATGCTCTCTTTGGCAGAAACCATAAGTTTCCCATTATTCAGTCTGATGTTTACGCGGGCTTCAACTAGCTGAAAGATTCACGCCCTAGAATCCCTCGCGTATTCCCGCCATTTCCCCTGTGCAAGCTTTCCTTTCCAGTCATAAAGGACTCTCTATGAAAAATCGTTTCGTCCTGCCTGCGTTAACTGCAACCGCGGTGGTGGGAAACCTCATTGTTATACCGGCGGCGAGCGCTGCGGAGGTTGGGGCCGAGGGCGCATCGGCCAGCGAGGGCTCTCGCTTTAGCATCGGCGTCTTGCCGGATACCCAGTTCTATTCGCGCTATTCCACCCCGGAGACCGGCAACTTGGCCCAAGCTCGTTATGGAAGCGAACCCTACTTGGCCCAAACCCAATGGTTGGTGGAGCACCAAGATGAGCTGAACATGGACTTTGTCACCCATCTGGGTGACGTTGTAGACCAGTGGAACGTGGAGGGCGAATGGCAGGTGGCTGATAAGGCCATGCGGGTCCTCGATGATTCGGATCTAAACTACTCCATCCTGCCCGGCAATCACGATATGGACGTGGAGGGTGCGTCGGCTCACCCTTATGACAAGTGGTTTAGTGCCGATCGTGCCAAGGCCGCTAATCCGGAGACCTTCCAAGAGCGCTACACGGCCATCAATAATGACTCCGAGGCTCACATCTTTGAAGCCGAGGGCCAGAAGTACCTCAACCTTGCGCTGGGCTGGCGCGCCGATGATAAGGCCCTTGCGTGGGCGCAAGGCATCATCGATAAGCACCCCAACCTCCCCGTCATCGTCACGACGCACGAAGCCCTCAATATCGATGGTGAAGGAGACGTCTTCTATTCCGATGACTACGGCAAGGGGTTATGGGATAAGTTCATCAAGCGCAACGACCAGATTTTCCTGGTGATGGGCGGCCACCACCATGGTGCGGGCTACCGCGTGGATAAGAACGATGCCGGCCATGACGTCGTCTCCATCTTGCAGGACTATCAGATGGCTTACCAGGGCGGAAATGGTCTGCTAGGAGTGCTCGAGTTCGACCTTTCCGGCAAGCAATTGGAAATGACCGCGCTCTCTCCGTGGGTGGCGCAGAAGCCGCACGAGGAGCTGACGCAGTTCGACAAGCTCACCCTAGATGATAAGGGCGATAGCTACGCCATTCCGTTCGACTTTGAGCAGCGCTTTTCTTCCTTTTCCCCGGATTTCACCGTGGGCGAGGGCCACCAGCCGGACCTAGCACAGCGTGCACGTGACATCGCCGCTGAAGGCTTTAGGCCCTATACCATTGCGGAAGACGAGCTTCCCAAGGGTGCGGATGACTTTGCCAAGAACGACCACACCGTATTTCACTGGCGCCCAGGCCAGGCCCAGGACAAGGATGGCCATGCGCTTGCCGACGGCGCCCCTGCCGACCGTGGCACCACCATCCCCGATATTGCCAGCGATTCCGGCAGCGACCTGCATCGCTCTGGCGCCATGCTAGGCGATCGAGTGACCTATAGCTCTGACCACCACCCGCTGTCTTCAGATGCCGGCTCCCTCTTTTGGTCCGACCCAGCAGGCAAGGTAGGCAATGCCGAGTTCCGCACCGACAAGGACGCGCCTGCAAATAATGTGGATACCACCAAGGGGTACACCTTCGAATCCTTCGTCAAGATTCCTAAAGATTTCAATGGCGCACAACATGGCTGGGGAAGCGCGCTGAGCCGCGACTCTGCCATTAATAAATTGGTCGACGGCTCTGATGACACGGACCCCACCGTCATGTTTGGTATCTCCAACCTCCGCGAGCTGCGCTGGTGGGCGGAGCCGAAGCAGGGAAGCGGTTCTACCGTATGGTCCCACGAGGTGCCCAAGAACGAGTGGATGCACATCGCCGTGGTCAACGATCCGCAGCGCGATAGCGTGGAGATGTTCATCAACGGCGCGCCTATCTTGCGCAATGCCGTAGGTGCCGAAGGCCTTCTCCCGCGTGACCTGCAGTGGGTTATGGGCGGCGGCTTTGATAACCAGCGCCCGCAGGACCCCTGGTACGGCTGGATTGGTGAAACCCGACTGACCCAAGGTGTTCTGGGCAAGGAGGAATGGCTTACCGCCCGTGCGCATGATTCCGGCAAGCCGGCCGATACCACGCAACCTGCCACGGGGAGCTCCGCATTGAGCTCCAGAATAAGCTCAAAACCCGCCATGTTGGGAGCAATCCTCGGCATCGCAGGCGTGGCCGGACTCATCGGCCTGGCCCTGCCGCAACTAAAGGCCTCGATCCCAGATATCAACGCGCTCCTGCGCAAGTATCACCTGCCAACGCTGCCTGAACTGGGCTAAAGCGAAGACCTCGGTTTCCTAACTTAGTGGAAACCGAGGTCTTTTCTAGTCGTGCCCCTGGTGAGACTCGAACTCACACTGGACGGGTTTTGAATCCGTTGCCTCTGCCAATTGGGCTACAGGGGCGCACAGTGTAAAGGCTGTCTGCCTTTGACTGTGAAAATAGTAGCGCAGGCACTAGGCGAATTCCTAATTGGGTAGGGGGCGGCGGGGGAATGACCACGTCATCCACAAAATCTGCACCGGGGTGTTCGGATGTCGGCGTGCTTCTCTAGGATGGGGCAGGTGACTACTAATCAGCCTCGACTTCTGCTCATTGACGGCCACTCTATGGCCTTTCGCGCCTTCTATGCCCTGCCGGTGGATAATTTCTCTACCTCAGGAGGTCAGCACACCAATGCCGTGTATGGCTTCTTATCGATGCTCTCTAATATCGTGGCGGAAGAGACCCCCGACGCCATTGCGGTGGCATTCGACGTGGGGCGCAAGACCTTCCGCACTGAGATGTTCCCAGACTATAAGGCCCAGCGCGAGGCCGCGCCGGAGGAGTTCAAGGGTCAGGTAGACCTCATTCGCGAGGTGCTCGAGGTACTGGGCATTACCACCCTCTCTCGTGAGAACTTCGAGGCCGATGACATTCTGGCTACTCTCGCAACCGAGGCACAGGACTATGAGACTCTCATCGTTACCGGCGACCGTGACTACCTGCAGTTGGTTAATGAGTCCACGACGGTGCTCTATCCCATGAAGGGCGTATCCACGCTCCACCGCTTTACCCCTTCCGCGGTAGAAGAGAAGTACGGTCTCACCCCCGCGCAGTACCCAGACTTTGCCGCGTTGCGTGGCGATCCTTCCGATAATTTGCCGGGCATCCCAAAGGTAGGTGAGAAGACCGCCACCAAGTGGATAGTCAAGTATGGGGACTTGGCATCCTTGGTAGAGCACGCGGAGGAAATTAAGGGTGTGGTAGGCAATAACTTCCGCGAGCGCATTGAACAGGTGCAGATGAATCGCAAGCTCACCCAGATGATTACGGACATGGATCTAGAGGTCGGCCCCGATGACTTGGCCTTTAAGGAAGCCAAGGTCGCCGATGTAGCGGCCAAGTTCGACGACCTGGAGTTTGGTACCAACCTGCGCGATCGCGTACTGGCTGCCATTCCCAATGATGGCGCTGAGGCAGCGGAGCAGTCCGAGGAAGTCCAAGAGCTAGAGACGGTCATCGATGACGAGCCTTTGTCCCAGTGGCTGCCCGGCCGAGAGCATGTCGCGGTGTATGTCCAAGGCGAGGGAACCCCGGGACAGGGCGACGCTTCGGCGATTGCTTTCGTGGACCAAGACCGTCACGGCCTGCAAGTGGAGCTGGGCGATCTTTCTGCCGAGGACGATAAGGCCTTGGCTCAGTGGTTAGCGTCTGATACGCCGAAGTATTTCCACGAGGCAAAGGCGGCCTTCCATATGCTTGCCGGTCGTGGGATTGAGCTGGCTGGCATTGCCCATGACACAGCCCTTGCCGCCTACCTTCTTCGCCCAGGTCAGCGCACTTACGCGCTTGCCGACGTCTACCAGCGCCACCTCCAAAAGACGCTCGGCGCCGCCACGGAGCAGCTGTCTCTTTTGGATAATTCCTCCCTGGTTGACCAGGCCGCGGCAATTATGGAGCTGGCAGAACGGCTCACTGCGGAGCTACAGGAGATTGACTCTTTTGAGCTCTATACCGACCTCGAGTTGCCGCTGGTAACCATCCTGGCGCGCATGGAGGCTACCGGAATCGCCGTTGACGTTGACATTCTCGAAACGCAAAAGGATGCCTTTGTAGAGCAGGTCGCCGAACAAGAGCGCGCCGCCCGTGAGCTTGCCGACGATGACAAACTCAACCTTAACTCGCCGAAGCAGCTGCAAACCGTGCTCTTTGAGACTTTTGAGCTGCCCAAGACCAAGAAGACGAAGACGGGCTATTCCACCGCGGCCAAGGAGATTGAACAACTCGCGGCTAAGAATCCCCACCCGTTCTTAGACCACCTCTTGGCTCACCGTGAGTACCAGAAGATGAAGACCACCCTCGAAGGTCTAATCAAAACCGTGCAGCCGGATGGGCGCATCCACACCACGTTTAATCAGACGGTGACATCGACTGGCCGCCTGTCTTCTACCGAGCCAAATCTGCAGAATATTCCGGTGCGCACCGAAGCTGGCCGACAGATTCGCTCCGCGTTTGTCGTAGGCGAGCGCTACGAAGAACTTATGACCGCGGACTACTCGCAGATTGAGATGCGTGTCATGGCACACCTCTCCGCTGACCCGGGCCTCATCGAGGCCTATAAGGACGGCGAAGACCTGCATAACTATGTTGGCTCTCGAGTCTTTGACGTCCCCGTTGACCAAGTGACACCCGAGCTGCGCCGCCGGGTTAAGGCCATGTCTTATGGGTTGGTATACGGACTTTCCGCTTTCGGTCTATCCCAGCAATTAGGCATTCCGGCGGGGGAGGCAAAGTCCATCATGGAAAGCTACTTTGAGCGCTTTGGCGGCGTGAAGAAGTACCTCGATGAAGTGGTGGTCCAAGCTCGCAAGGATGGCTACACGGCAACGCTCTTTGGCCGTCGCCGCTACTTGCCAGAGCTCAACTCCGATAACCGCCTAGCGCGCGAGAACGCGGAGCGCGCAGCGCTTAATGCACCGATTCAGGGCACTGCCGCGGACATTATTAAGGTGGCGATGATTCGCGTGGACCGCGCACTGCAAGGAATGAAGTCTCGCGTGCTGCTTCAGGTACACGATGAATTGGTAGTCGAAGTCGCCCCCGGTGAGGCCGACACGGTTCGAGAGATTCTCGAACGAGAGATGGACTCTGCCATCGAGCTCAACGTGCCTCTAGAGGTCTCCGCCGGTGCAGGTAAGGATTGGGATGCCGCAGCCCACTAGCTCGGTTACTTTCTCCCGCCGAGAAAAGGCGCGCCTTAGGCTCGCCTCGCAAGGCCTAACCGTGCCGCGGTGGGAGAGTGCTGAGGAGGTGGTTCGCGCCTTCGGTGTAATACAAGGCCAGGACCTGCATTCTGTGCACCGGTCACTGGCCTTGCGGGCGAAAGACCACTCGGATGCAGGAAACATTGTGCGTGGATATCCCATGCGCAATACCCTTTTCGCGGCTTCTGTCAAGGACATAGGCTGGATAACTGAACTGTGCGCTAAAGGGCGCAAGGGGGACGCAGAGTTGCGAGCAAAGGTGGCCGAGCTCATCGATCGTCCGCTTTCGCGTGCCGAGCTTAAGGAACGGGCGACCACAGCGTTGCCTGAAGTGCCCTTCTGGCACGTTGTGCGCGTAGCAATGGAAAGCGGTCACGCCGTCTACTGTGGAGCCGAGCAGCTCATCACACCAGTGGAGCTGCCGGGGATAGACGAAGCTTTCAATGGAGACAAGGTCGCAGCTACCGCTGACCTAATGGTCCGGTATTTCCGCACTCATGGCCCAGCGACGCTGCCGGACTTTGCTTGGTGGACAAAGCTACCGCAAAGACTAATAAAGCCAGCAGCTGAAAACCTTCCGCCGGATATCGTGCGGTGTGGGGAAGAATCCCAGGACTTTGTCTCGTTAGAAGTAATAGATATGGCCGAGGCGCGAAGAAAGCGTTCGGTGTTCTTGTTGGGGGCTTTCGACGAGTACATCTTGGGATACCGAGATCGGTTATTCGCAATGACTTCAGAGGTTCACGAGATACTTGCCCCTGGAAACCGCGGTGTATTTCGCCGCGCCATTGTGGTGGACAGCCAAGTTTGTGGGACGTGGAATAAGCAAGCTATCGAGGATTTGGGCATACCGGGCTATGCTGAGCGGAAAGTTCAGAAACTGTGGCGGAATGCGCGCTAAGTTTTTTAGGTAGCCTTTTCTGTGCGGAGGAATTTATGCGTGCAAATGGAGAAACTAAGAAGGGAAATATTGTTCAGTGACTCTGGAAGAGAAAATGAATAAATGGAATCTCCGCTTTTTTGAAAGCCTGTGGGCCATTCAAGTGAATCTTCTTGCAGCCGATATTAATGACCTCGGGCTAGCCCAATTTCTTGAAGAGCATAAAGCCTCTGCAATTTCGTACCCGGTTTTTGCCGGGTCTTACTTTTTGATGGCCATGATCATAGCGCGCGTGGCGCCAAACCCTAAGGTTAGGAGATTAACGGCTGCTGGGGTGATGGTCGTATCCACGGCGCTTGCGTTTCTCTTTCCGTCCGCGTGGATGTTTGCCGCGTTGGTTATTTTCGCACTTGCTTATTACCTCTGGCCACGCAAAGAAGGCGTATCCATCTGAGGTCGGCGCTCCACTAGGCAATTGGCCAGCATGTCGAAAGGGGTTTGACCAAAAGCGAGCATGCTTATGCTGAGAATTGCTAAAAGTAGCGGCATGACTCCGGGCCAGCCTGTCAGCGTAAGCATTGTTAGCAATAGCCAGGAATTGCGCAGGCAAGCGGTGAAGAATCCTGGGTGGGTAGCAATGATTTCTAGCTGCAGGGACCATTTACCTAGCGAGGTGGATTTCGTGGCTTCCACCCATACTCGATAGGCGTAAAAGACCACGGCGGCGGCAATGGCATTATAGAGTTCTAAGGTCTCTCCCGTGAGTGGATGGTCGGCTACCGCGTTTACTACCCATCGCATTACCATGACGATGGCAGCGGCTAGGAAACTATCAATCCACCAGGCAATGCCACGTCGTATCAATAAGCCAATCCGGTCCAAAACCATGTCTATAGGTTAGCGGGAATTGCGGCAGACGAAAATAATCGTGCCGGGAAAGATTTCGCCTCGCTGTGGTGACCATTGGCCCCACGTAGTGGTGAGCTCCCTTGGCCATTCGGGCTCGATGATGTCCTCTATCAGGTAGGGGCCTTCGCCCTGTAAGGCCTTAAACCAGTCGGCGATGGTGCGGTGGAACTCCGCATAGGTGAGGTTGCCATCGCGGTCTTGTTCCACATAGGCGCGGTTGAAATAGCTGATACCGGCGGTGAGATCGGTGGGGTCGTCGGGGAAAATCCAGCGCATCGGGTGGTTGGCCGAAAGGACAAAGCGACCGGATGGTTTAAGAACGCGGGAGACTTCACCTAAGGCTAAGTCAAGGTTGGCAAGGAAGGGAAAGGCTCCGAACGCCGAAAATGCGGCGTCGAAGGAGCCGGTGGCGTAGGGGAGTGACAGTGCATCGGCCTGCGTTAAGGGGAGTCCGGGTGCAGCGTGGTTAAGCATGCCGCGGGAGATATCGAAGCCGGTGGCGAAGTGTGCGCGCGACTGCAGCCATTCGGTGCACGGGGCGGAGCCGCAGCCAATTTCGAGGACGGAGGAAGCCGAGACGTCGCCTAGCAAGTGCGCTTGGTCTTCGTGCAGAATTTCTGGGCACCAGTAAAAGGAAGATAGGTAGTCGGGGTGCTCGGCGTGGTAGTTGGCGGCGTCGCTATCCCAGTAGGCCTGGTTTGCGTGCGAGGGGGAAGTCACGGTGGAAGAAATTCCTTTGCGAAATAGTTGGTCCGCGTATTTGCCCTTTTAGCTGGACAGATGTAGTGTTAAACGGGCGTGTCTATGCCGCGGGTTGTTCTAAGCCCCTGTAGGAAGGCTTTAAGCAATCACGAGGCGGGATCGATTATTTCTCTTTTTAGCTGCATTTGTGCAGCTTAGCAAGCTTTTTTCGAGAGACGCGCAGTTGTCCAATTTCGATTTCCTACATTTATTCGGAGCATTTTTCAATATGCCATCTTCTAACACCCCGCAGGTTGCGATTAACGATATCGGAACCGCAGAGGACTTCCTCGCAGCTGTAGACGCCACCATCAAGTACTTCAACGATGGTGACATTGTCGAGGGTACTGTCGTCAAGGTTGACCACGACGAGGTACTGCTGGACATCGGATACAAGACCGAAGGTGTTATCCCTTCCCGCGAGCTGTCCATCAAGCACGACGTCAACCCGGACGAGGTTGTTGAGGTCGGCGATGAGGTTGACGCACTTGTTCTCACCAAGGAGGACAAGGAAGGTCGTCTGATCCTGTCCAAGAAGCGTGCGCAGTACGAGCGTGCATGGGGCGCCATCGAGGAGCTGCAGGCCAAGGAAGAGCCTGTTACCGGTACCGTTATCGAGGTTGTCAAGGGCGGCCTCATCCTGGATATCGGCCTGCGTGGCTTCCTGCCTGCATCCCTCGTTGAGATGCGTCGCGTCCGTGACCTGGAGCCGTACATCGGCCAGGAGCTGGAAGCAAAGATCATCGAGCTGGACAAGCAGCGCAACAACGTTGTCCTCTCCCGCCGTGCATACCTCGAGCAGACCCAGTCCGAGGTTCGCTCCGAGTTCCTGCACCAGCTGCAGAAGGGCCAGGTCCGCAAGGGCGTTGTTTCCTCCATCGTCAACTTCGGCGCCTTCGTCGATCTCGGCGGTGTCGACGGCCTGGTTCACGTTTCCGAGCTGTCTTGGAAGCACATCGACCACCCATCTGAGGTTGTCACCGTTGGTGACGAGGTAACCGTTGAGGTTCTGGACGTCGATCTGGACCGCGAGCGCGTTTCCCTGTCCCTGAAGGCTACCCAGGAAGATCCGTGGCGCGTATTCGCCCGTACCCACGCTGTGGGCCAGATCGTTCCGGGCAAGGTCACCAAGCTCGTTCCGTTCGGCGCCTTCGTTCGCGTCGAGGAGGGCATCGAGGGCCTGGTTCACATCTCCGAGCTGGCTCAGCGCCACGTCGAGGTTCCGGATCAGGTTGTCACCGTTGGCCAGGAAGTTATGGTCAAGGTCATCGACATCGATCTCGAGCGTCGTCGTATCTCTCTGTCCGTTAAGCAGGCAGACGAGGACTACACCGAAGAGTTCGATCCGTCCAAGTACGGCATGGCTGACTCCTACGACGAGCAGGGCAACTACGTCTTCCCTGAGGGCTTCGACCCTGAGACCAACGAGTGGAAGGAAGGCTTCGACGAGCAGCGTCAGGCTTGGGAAGCACGCTACGCAGAGTCCGAGCGTCGCTTCAACCTGCACA
Organism: Corynebacterium marquesiae; assembly: GCF_030229635.1. Lineage (NCBI taxonomy): Bacteria > Bacillati > Actinomycetota > Actinomycetes > Mycobacteriales > Corynebacteriaceae > Corynebacterium > Corynebacterium marquesiae. Next base: position 36,176 of record NZ_JASPII010000001.1, on the reverse strand, counting down.
CCGCTCAGATCGAGCGCAACCGCGCCGCAGCCGCTGAGGCTGCTGAGTCTGCAGAGTCCTCCAACTACTCCTCTGATTCCTCCGATGCAGCTCCGGCATCCGAGACTCAGGCAGAGGTTGGCGGCTCCCTGGCTTCCGACGAGCAGCTCGCCGCACTGCGCGATAAGCTGGCTGGCAACTAAAGCTTCCGCTTAGTTTCCGCTAAGCCTTAGGGCTTTGCTCACCGCCGCGCCCACTTCATCACCTAGATGAGGTGGGCGCGGCTTTTGTGATCTTATAGACAATTTGTGCAAACGTTTGCCAGATTGTTTAATGCCGCTAGGTGGTTGACCAGCGACGAAGTAAAGACAAATAGAAAAACTTCCTGGCAAGTCCACAAAACGGGCTTTTGTTCATGTGGGAATCTTCTTATACTCAAAGGTGACGTTATAGCCAGTGCAGTACTGGTTATAAGTGGTATCGAATTGAGGAGTAAGAAGTGGCATCTATCAAGGACACTTCCGCCCACATCGTTGAAAGTATTGGCGGCGCCGACAACATCACGTCGCTGACGCACTGTGCGACGCGCTTGCGCTTTCAACTTGCTGATGCGGGGAGAGTTGATCAAGAAAAGCTCGATAGCGATCCAGCGGTGCTTGGCACCGTGCCGCAGGGCGCTCACGGCTACCAGGTAGTCATGGGCGGCGGCGTTGCTGACTACTACAACGAGATCATCAAACAGCCCGGTGTGCATTCCTCCGGCGACAAAGAGGCGTCCTCGAAGAAGGAATATGACGGGGTTCGCGGTAAGTACGACTGGGTGGATTACTGCTTCGAGTTCCTTTCTGATACGTTCCGCCCTGTTTTGTGGGCGTTGCTTGGTGCCTCGCTCATCATCATGTTGCTGATCCTGGCAGACACCGCGCACATTCAGGATTTCCGCGCTCCGCTGGAGGAGCAGCCGGAAGGCTTCCGCTTGGCTCACGCCATGTACCAGTCGGTCTTCTACTTCTTGCCGGTGATGGTCGGTGCGACCGCGGCCCAAAAGTTGGGTGCGAATATGTGGGTCTCCGCGGCTATTCCCGCAGCTCTGCTGACTCCTGAATTTATGTCGCTGGGTGAGCAAGGCGATACGGTCAACGTATTTGGCCTGCCGCTGGTTATTAACTCTTATGGTTCCCAGGTTTTCCCGCCCATTTTGGCCGCAATCGGCCTGTACTGGGTGGAAAAGGGGCTAAAGAAGATTATTCCTAGCGCGGTTCATATGGTCTTCGTGCCGTTCTTCTCTCTGCTCATTATGATTCCGGCAACGGCCTTCTTACTCGGCCCGTTCGGCATTGGCGTGGGCAACGGCATTTCCTGGATCCTGTACCAGATCAATGATTTCTCGCCGTTCATCCTGGCTATCGTTATTCCGCTGCTGTACCCGTTCCTCGTTCCGATGGGCTTGCACTGGCCGCTGAACGTCATCATGATTCAGAACATCGCAACCTACGGCTACGACTTCATTCAGGGCCCGATGGGCGCATGGAATTTCGCTTGCTTCGGCGTCGTAGGCGCGGTCATGGTTATCTCCTTCAGGGAGAAGAACAATGCCATGCGCCAGGTTTCTATCGGTGCCTTCGCTGCGGGCATGCTTGGTGGCGTGTCGGAGCCTTCCCTCTACGGTATCTTGTTGCGCTTCCGCCGCAGCTACTACCGGTTGCTGCCAGGTTGTGCGATAGGCGGCGCCATCATCGGTCTCTTCGATGTCCGCGCTGAGGCCTTCGTCTTTACCTCTGCGTTGACCACTGGCGCTATGACCCCGCAGCTGGGTTACGTACTTGGTATCACGGCTGCGTTCCTTACCTCTTTCTTCCTGACCTTGTTCTTCGGCTACCGCACTGCAGAGGAAAAGCAGGCAGACTTGGAGCGCATCGCCCGCGAACAGGGCGAATCTGTGGAGGACGTAGCTGCTCGTTCGGAGTTTAAGCCCACCAATGCTGGGAAGGAAGAGTCCTCGAATGCGGGTGGCGCAGTTGCTGCCAGCGCTGCGGGCGCTGCTGCTACTGGTGTTGCCGCCAAGCAGGCTGGCAAGGACGACATCGTGCTGGATTCCCCTCTGGAAGGCGAGGCAGTAGATCTTTCGGAGGTTCCGGATCCGATCTTTGCTGGAGCAAAGCTGGGACCTGGCATGGCTGTGCTGCCAACTGGCAATACCGTCTATGCGCCTGCCGACGGCAAGGTGCTCACCGTTCAAAAGTCCGGCCATGCGGTAGGCCTAAGCCTCGACAATGGCGTGCAGCTACTCATTCACGTAGGTCTCGATACCGTTGAGCTGGGAGGCGAAGGCTTCGATGTGCACGTGGAAAAGAAGCAACGCATATCCGCAGGCGACAAATTGATTAGCTTTGACCCAGAGTTCATTCGTTCCAAGGGCTATAACTTGATTACTCCAGTTGTGGTCACTAACGCCACTAAGTTCGGCGCGGTCTCCGGCGAAGCCGGCCAGGTTACCCTGAATGATGATTTGCTCCGCATTCCACCGAAGCCAGAGGAAGCAGCGGAATAAGGGATCGCTGACACCTATAGCGACAGAGGAACCTCACATCATCGCGTATGGTGGGGTTCCTTTTCGCGTAGGGTGGCTGCCATGAAACTCATTGGGCTTACAGGTGGTATTGGCAGTGGCAAGTCAACAGTCGCGAGGATCTGCCGCGAACGCGGATGGGAAGTGGTCGATGCCGATAGCATTGCGCGCGACGTCGTCAAGCCCGGGCGGCCTGCGTTAGCGGAGCTGGCGTCAGCATTTGGAGAAGATATTTTGCTGGCAGATGGCAGCCTTAACCGCAAGGAATTGGCTCGGCGAGCCTTTGCGGACAACGAACGCACCGAGTTGTTGAATTCCATTACCCATCCACGCATCCAAGCGGAAACGCAGCGCCAATTCGCGGCGGCACGTGAAGATGGCTATGATTTTGCGGTTTACGATATGCCGCTTTTGGTAGATAATGGCTTAGACAAAGACATGGACTACGTCATCGTGGTGGACGTGGCGGTAGAAGAGCGCGTCCGTCGTCTCGTAGCTTCACGCGGGTTGGAAGAGGAAGACGCGCGCCGTCGCATTGCAGCGCAGGTACCTGATGAGGTGCGATTGGCCGCGGCTACGCACGTCATTGACAACAATGGGACGTTGGAGCAGTTGCGCGCGCGAGCGGCCGAGGTCATGGACCGCATAGAAGCGGACTCTTAGATGCGGAGTCACCCAAACTTTAACCGTTGGGCGGTTAGAGTTTACGCAGTTTAGAAGTTGTGTTAACTTTCGCGTCTTAAGCTACTCGCCGTGGGAACGTGGGATACTGGACCTTTTGATAATCACGCTGCGCGAGAACTGCTCGCTAGCCTGCGTGATGGTTCTTTCGATCTCACAGCCTTTCAGAAGTCATGTGCCGTGGAGCCCTTAGACTCTGATGACGCGGAAACCATGATCGCGCTGGGCGCTCTGTTAAAGCTGAAGGCTGATGCACTGCCGGAAGGCATTCACCGCGAGGAACTTGCACCCCTGTATACACCGCAGTCTAAAGCATGGTTGCGTCGCCGCATTAATAGTGCAATGTGCCCAGAGACGTCTTCTGTCTATGCGCTGTGGGAGACCACCGGCGAGCTGGAAGAGTGGCTGCGCACCGCGCAGGACTCCTTGCCGTGAACATAGCTAGCCGCGCCATATAAGCAGTAGAGTAGTGGGCATGGCTTTTGCTGCTGAACATCCTCTTATTCCAAATTCCGAGCACCGCGTCGTCAGCGAGGTCGAGCGCACCCCAGGTGAGTTTCAGGTTGTCTCTGAATACGAACCGGCCGGCGACCAGCCCGCTGCTATTGCAGAGCTCAATGAGCGCCTCAACCGCGATGAACGCGATGTAGTACTCATGGGTGCTACCGGTACAGGTAAGTCCGCCACAGCTGCGTGGTTGATCGAAAAACAGCAGCGACCCACGCTGGTGATGGCACCAAATAAGACCCTGGCAGCGCAGCTAGCGAACGAGCTGCGCCAACTTTTGCCGCATAACGCGGTGGAGTACTTCGTTTCTTATTATGACTACTACCAGCCAGAGGCTTATATTGCGCAGACGGATACCTATATTGAGAAGGATTCGTCTATCAACGAGGACGTAGAGCGCCTGCGCCACTCGGCCACCTCGGCGCTGCTGTCCCGCCGGGACGTGGTGGTTGTATCCTCCGTGTCCTGCATCTATGGCTTGGGTACACCGCAGTCCTATTTGGATCGCTCGGTCATTATTTCCGTGGACGAGGAGCTAGACCGGGACCGCTTCCTCCGTTTGTTGGTGGATATCCAATACGAACGCAACGACGTAGGATTTACCCGCGGCACCTTCCGCGCCAAGGGCGACACGGTCGATATCATTCCGGCGTATGAGGAACGTGCGGTGCGCATTGAATTCTTCGGCGATGATATTGATTCTCTCTACTACATTCACCCCGTCACTGGCGATGTCATCGAGGAAGTAGATGAGGTGCGCATCTTCCCCGCGACCCACTACGTGGCCGGACCTGAACGCATGGAAAAGGCCGTAGCTGCCATCAAAGAGGAATTGGCCGAGCGCCTGGACGATCTAGAAAACCGCGGCAAATTGCTGGAGGCACAACGACTTCGCATGCGCACCGAATACGATCTAGAAATGATCGAGCAGGTAGGTTTTTGCTCCGGCATCGAGAACTACTCCCGCCACGTCGATGGCCGTCCAGCCGGTTCCGCGCCGGCTACGCTGCTGGATTACTTCCCCGAGGATTTTCTCACCATTATTGACGAGTCTCACGTCACGGTCCCACAGATTGGCGGCATGTTCGAGGGCGATATGTCCCGCAAGCGCAATCTGGTGGAATTCGGCTTCCGTCTGCCCTCCGCGGTGGATAACCGCCCGCTGACCTTCGATGAGTTTGAACAACGCGTGGGACAAACCGTCTACATGTCCGCCACCCCTGGCGACTTTGAACTTACGTCCTCGGACGGTGAGTACGTGGAGCAGGTGATTCGCCCAACTGGTCTGGTGGATCCGAAGGTTACCGTCAAACCTACGAAGGGCCAGATTGATGATCTTATCGATGAGGTACGCACCCGCATTTCGCAGCAAGAGCGAGTACTGGTGACCACGCTGACTAAACGCATGGCAGAAGACCTCACCGATTACCTGCTGGAGCAGGGGATTAAGGTGCGTTACTTGCACTCGGATATCGATACCTTGCAGCGAGTGGAGCTTTTGCGGCAATTGCGCCTCGGCGAGTTTGATGTGCTGGTGGGCATTAACCTCCTGCGTGAGGGCCTTGACCTCCCCGAGGTGTCGCTCGTTGCCATCTTGGATGCAGACAAGGAAGGCTTCTTGCGCTCTACCACCTCGCTCATCCAGACCATTGGCCGTGCTGCCCGTAACGTCTCTGGCGAGGTGATTATGTATGCCGATAAAATCACCGATTCGATGCAAGAGGCAATCGAGGAGACGGAGCGACGCCGCGAAAAGCAAATAGCCTATAACAAGGAACACGGCATTGACCCGCAGCCTTTGCGGAAGAAGATTGCCGATATCCTTGACCAAGTCTATGAAGACGGCGGGGACGAAGAGTCTAACTCTGATCCCTCTACAGTGGTGGAGAAGCGGGATATTTCCAGCATGGCTACCGATGAGGTGCAGGCGCTTATCGATGACCTCTCGGCCCAAATGGGTGCCGCCGCGCGCGAGCTTAAATTTGAACTGGCTGGTCGTCTGCGCGATGAGATTGCTGATCTAAAGAAGGAATTGCGTGGATTGAAGGAAGCGGGAATTTAGTTTTCTCCCCCTGAAAGTGATGATTGGCTCAGAGGGTACTTTTCTAAAAGGCTGCGCTAGTTATACTGGATAAGTGCCAGAAGCGCCGTTTAGTTGTCACTGCGAAATAGTTCAACTGCAAGGAGAATAATGCTTACTTATAAAAACATTGCCGTCGGCACCGATGGCTCTGAAACCTCCCTGCGCGCAGTCCGCGCTGCGGCGTCCATGGCACGGGCGTACGACGCTAAGCTGATTATTATCTCAGCTTTTTATAACCACGCTGGATCCATGCTTGGTGCTCCGAGGGGCGACGAAGCCGGTCTGCCCGTTGTAAGTGAGGACATGGCCGGTACCTACCTGACCAATGCCACCCGTATCGCCGAGTCGGAGGGTGCGGAACACATTGAGATCGTAGGGAAATCTGGAGACCCAGTAAAAGCCTTGTTGGAAGTAGGCCAGGACTATGACGTGGACCTGTTCGTGGTGGGAAACCGCGGCGTGAATTCCGTTCGTGGTCGAGTCTTCGGTTCTGTCCCAACGGAACTAACCCACAAGTCAAAGGTGGACGTCGTCGTAGTTAATACCAGCGAGAAACGTTAATCTTTTTTCGTTGTTACACTGGCAGTAATGCCTCTGTAGGCTAAATAAACACTCCGGGTACACACCCACAAAGAAAGGTCATCATGAGCGACTACAACTCGATCGTTGTCGGTACTGACGGTTCTAAGTCTTCTCTCCTCGCTGTAGAGCGAGCAGCTAAGATCGCCGCTGCATTCGATTCCAATCTGATTATCGGTTGTGCTTACTACGAAAACCAGGAGCAGGCTTCCAAGACCCTGCGCCAGGATTCCGTAACCATTTTGGGCGATGAGAAGGCGGAGGCAAACCTCCAGGAGGCTAAGGCACACGCAGAGAAGTTCGGCGCTTCCAAGGTAGAAACCGCTGTTCGCCCGGGCACCCCAGTGCAGGCCCTGATGTCCATCGTCAACGACAACCATGCTGACCTGCTTATCGTGGGCAACCGCGGCATCAACTCCCTGACCGGTCGCCTGCTGGGCTCCGTGCCAGCAGACGTCGCTCGCCAGTCTGACTGCGATGTAATGATCGTTCACACCGTCAGCTAAAAGCGGTGATCAAAACCCGCCTTGGTCTTGTTCTGGAAAGACCAAGGCGGGTTTCGTCGTTAAGCGCAGCTTAGTCCTTAGGGCGTGCAGCGTTAAATGCGGCGGCGATGGCGTTGCCGTTCGCGCCCTGAATCAAGGGGATAGAGAAGTGACCCTCCTCATTGGCATCGGCCAAAGGGCTCAGGGAGCCGTGGGAGAGCAACTGCTCCTGCGGGCTCAGATTGCGGATGAGCACAGAGTGAATCCGGTCCGGATGCTCATTAGCCACATCGCCGTAGGTCAATGGATCATGTTGTCCGTCATCGCCAATGAGAATCCATTGCATATCCGGGTAGGCAATGAGCAGATTGCGCAGCTGAACACGCTTGTGCTCCTGACCGCTGCGGAACAGTCCCGTTTCCGTTGGGCCCCAGTCCGTCAGCAGCATGGGACCCGCGGGGAAACCATGGTGAGACAGGAATTTCTTGAGCGAGCCAAAGGTATTCCAAGCGCCCGTAGAAAGATAAAACACTGGGGCTTGGGGGAAGCGTTGTTGTAGTTGAGCATAGAATTCGGCCATTCCGGGAACGGCCTGTCGCTTGCTAGGGCGCTTGGCCCAGGAATTCCACGCCGCGGTGAGCGCACGCGGCAGCCAGGTGACAAGCACCGTGTCATCGATATCGCTAACAATGCCGATCTTGGCCGCCGGATCAACGATAAGTAGTTGGATCTCCACGGCCTTCGCGTTTGCGGCCTCGATTGTTGCCGTATGCCACCCGGGCTCTAATTCGTGGTCATAGACTAGTAAGTCAATGTATCCGTTTCGATCGGTGGTGCCGGCGACAGTCTTTTCCCCAATAGTTACCGAAACGTCGTGGTGTCCTACTTGAATGGTAAGAAACTGCTGGTAGCCGGGTTCGCCCCACGTATCCCTCTTGCCTTCATCAGGATCGTGCATGAGTACGCGGCCGAAGACTCTCACCTGATCGGTGGTGCCATAACCTGTATATCCCACAATCAGGGGCTGCCATCCACGCCGTTGGGAGCGCTTCAAAGTAATGGAGTTTAGTGAGCTTTCAGCTTTGCGCATGATGTCAGATAAGGCCATGGCATAAAGCTTACGGGAGCCTAAAGGACTTCGCCGCAGTCACCAACGAGCGTGAGCGATTGAGTGGCACGAGTGATGCAGACATAGAGGTTCTGCAATCCCTGTGGGGAGGCGTCCACGATGCGCTGCGGATCGAGCACGACCACGTGGTCAAACTCCAGGCCCTTGTAGTGCTCCGCCGTAGCGGCGTCAATAACTGCTGTGAGCCTGCCGTCCTCTTCGCTATGTACTCCAGGGGTGTAGGTGCCGTGCTCAAGCCGGCGGACCTGCACTCCATCACGGATGGCTGTCGCCGGAATGGCGTCAGGGTTAATCATTTCCAATAGTCCATTGGCCAAATCCGTGATGGGCTGCGGGGTGCGATAGTTGACGGTAAGAAAATGGTGCCGAAAGCGTTGAGCCACAAAGGGCTCAAGGGCCTCGCCCCAGTCATCAACACCTGCTGGGGAACCAGTCTGGGAGGTATCACCCACCAAAGTCATCCACCGGGAAGGGCAGCGGCGGAAGAGCATTCGCCACTCCATAGGTGTTAATTCCTGGGCTTCGTCCACGATGATGTGACCATAAGCCCACGTATGGTCTTCGCGGGCGCGTTGGGCAGTGGTGCGTTTATCGCGTACCTCCTGGCGGTGCGCCAGGGTCTCGGCGTCGATGACATCGTGGGCAGAGAGGATTTCTGCTTCAAACATGTCATCATCATTATCTGTGGACTCGGAGGAGGACAAGATATCCAATGCGTCTTCCGCATCAGCCACTTGCTCACGCCACGCGGCATCATCGGCTGCCTTCTTTTCTTCAGGGTTGGGCAGGCCGATGAGGACGGCAAGCTCGTCTAACAAGGCCGCATCCGAATCCGTCCATGCTCGTCCCTCTGCCCGGTAGAGCGCTTCTTGGGTTTCCTCGTCATATCCGTGCGCGGCAGAAGCGATGCGCTCGCGCGAGGAGACTAGAGCAGCAAGTACATCGGTGGGATGTAGTTCGGGCCAAAACTCATCGATCAAGGCAGTGACGGCCGCGTCCTCAGCAAGGTCATCGTGGAATTGATCGACATCAGCGCGCGAAAGAAGATTTTTTCCGCCAAGCGGATCGGCACCGACCTTTTCTGCCATTTGCTGGGCTAGGTCTTCTACGAGGTGCTCAATGAAGGCACCACGCGCCTCATTGTGTGGCTTTCGTGAGCGCCGTGCACGTGTGCGGGCGCTTTTCACCATGTTTGGTGTGACGCTTAGGATAAGGCCGTCGACTGCTAGCTCACGGGGGGCGTCGGGAAGCAGCTGGTAGTCCTTGACCGCGGCGGAGAGGATTTCCACCATGGCGTCGCTACCCTTGATTTCCCGAGCTACGAGGTCTTCCTCGTGGCTTGGTTCAATTCCAGGGAAGAGCCCGCCAATGGTTGAGAGCACCACGCCGGTCTCACCCAGTTCGGGGAGCACGCGCGAAATATAGTCCAAGAAGCTGCTATTGGGGCCAACGATGAGTACGCCCGTGGCAGAAAGTAGCTCGCGGTGGGTATAGAGCAGATAAGCAACGCGATGCAGCGCAACTGCGGTTTTACCGGTACCGGGGCCGCCTTCTACCACCATCACGCCGCGGGTGTTATCGCGGATAATCTCGTCCTGCTCCCGCTGAATGGTCTCCACAATGGAGGCCATGTGGCCCGTGCGGGCTCGCTGCATAGCGTGATAGAGAGCGGATTCGCTCGCTACGCCGGTCTCTTCTTCACGCACTCCAGGGCCGGACAGAACCTCATCATGAATTCCGGTGACGTTGCGCCCTTTGGTCCGGATTTGGCGGCGGGTGTGTACGCCTTCTGGTTGGGCGGTGGTAGCGAGATAGAAGGGCCGTGCCATGGGGGCACGCCAATCTAGAAGGAGCGTGCGATAGTCATCTTCACGCGCATCGAGTCCCATGCGGCCGATATAGCGGCGATCTGGGCCTTCCGAGGTGGGATTGTCACCTGGGGCATCGATGTCGATGCGGCCAAAGACCAAACCCATTTGGGCCACATTGAGACGATCCAGCTTGGCTTGAAGCCCGTGGTATTCCGTTTCGCGGCGCACCAAGGCATCCGCGTCCGGGGTGGAAGGATCTACGTCCGCCTGCACCTCATTAAGCCGTTCATTTGCCGCGGCCACCTCATCGTCGAGGCGGGAGAATAGGCCGTCCACATAATCTTGCTCCGTAGCGATGGCTTCGCGCTCCGAGGAACCTGCGGCCGCCGCGTGCTTATTGGATGCTGAGTTCACGTGACTCCTTGGTGATTGGACGTTGATGGGGTGGAAGGTGCCGGGCACGCTGTCCGGCGAGGGGGAGAGATGAGTTTAGACTCTGCTGTGACAAAGAACAACGGCCCAGCATAAGGCTGGGCCGTTGAGTCATCGCCGAGATAGTCGGCCGAGGAAGATGTGGCTACTTAGAGCGCTTTTCCAGCTTCTTGATAGCTGCCTCAATCTTCTTATTTGCCTCCTGCTGTAGCTTTTCAGCGTGCTTGGAGGCCTTCTTGTTTGCGCGCTTGGACTTTGCGCCATCCAGCTTGGCGACGGCCTTATCGGCACGTGCCTGAGCCTTGGTAGCTGCCTTCACCGCACGGGTACGGGCGATGTCGCGATTAGCCTGCGCGGTCTCGAGCCAGTCACGCTTATTGTCTTCAACGTAAGTCTTGGCGTTGTCGACCGAGTCCTCAATGAAGGACTTGGCGTTGCCCAGCAAGTCGCGGCCAGACTCCTGCCAATCGTCCTTGTTGTCCTCTACGTAGGTCTTGGCATCGTCAACATAGGACTTTGCGGTATCTAGCAGACCACGGCCGGTGGACTGCCAGTCATCCTTGTTGTCGTCTACGTAAGCCTGTGCCTTGGCAGAGGTCTCGTTGATCCAGTCGCCGGCCTTGGAAGACAGCTCGTTAGCACGGGCAGAGAGCTCTTCGCGCTTCTGCTCGGATTCAGACTTAGTAGGCAGCGCCTGCTGAATCTTTTTGTTGGTGCGCTTGCCGGCCTTCTGTGCGCGCCAACGCAGGGAAGGCTTGCCCTCGGTGTCCTGGGTAGCGATAAACAGTGCGCCGAGCAAAGCGGTGTTGGTAACGAATCCGTTGCGGCGGGATTCCTTGTCTTCCTTGTTGTCTGCAGCCCAGAAGTTGTTCTTGCCAATCAGGTTGGGAAGGGTAGCAGCGGCCAGCACCGCAGCGGAAGTGCGCGGTGCCTTGCCCAGAGCCAAGGTGGAGCCGGCGCCTACCTTAGCGCCGCCAATGGCGCGGGTAACTAGTTCTGGGTCATTGGGGATGTAGCCCTGGTACTCAGAAGGAACGGCCTTGCGCACGGTCTTGAGGAAACCCTCGGTTTCCTTGACGTGCTCGGACGCGTTGCGCAGGTTGTCTACGCCTTCCCATACAAATACGGATGCCAGCATGGGGCGGGCAAGCTTGCGAATCATAGTCCTTAAAGCTCCTTAGCTCGTTGTTCTAGACCTATCGTGTGCTAGACCATTGTACGCGGAAATTAGCCACTGGATCACCAGCGGCGTTCCCACCAGTCACCAAGCTTGGGGCGCTCCTCGCCCAAGGTTGTGGACTTGCCGTGTCCCGGGCGCACGATCGTATTGTCGGGGAACTCATCAAAGATACGCGCCGTAACGTCCTTATAGAGGCGTACGAAGTCACCCTCAGAGGTGGTCTTGCCCAGGCCGCCGGGGAAGAGGGAATCGCCTACGAAGAGATTGGTCACGCCATCGATGCTTGCAACCAGAGCTGCCCCGCCGGGGGTGTGGCCGCGCAAGATGATGACTGGCAGCTGAAGACCCGCGAACTCGATGGAATCGCCATCGCGCAGCTCCACGTCTACCTCAGCCGGGAAGGCGGGGGAATCCAAGAAGGAGGCGTAGTGAGTGGCACCCGTTTCGGACAAAATCTCCTCGAGCGCGCGCACGTGATCCCAGTGGCGGTGCGTCGTGAGAACCGCGGTAATTTTCACTCCAGCTTTGCGGGCCATGTCGAGGATTGCGGGGGCGTCATCGGCGGCGTCGACAAGCAAGCCCTCTTCGCCCGCCTGTAGGAGGTAGCAGTTATTGTCCATTTCGGACACGGAAATCTGATGTAGCTCAAGCTCGTTAGTCATGTTTCCTAGCCTACGGGTACATTCGAGGGGAGATTGCAATCCCTAGTACTGGAGGTCTGAGCACAGTGGCTGATCGTTTGGTGGTGCGCGGTGCCCGCGAGCACAACCTCAAGGGCGTGGATATCGATATCCCCCGCGATAAAATGGTTGTTTTTACCGGTCTATCCGGCTCCGGTAAATCTTCGCTGGCCTTTGACACCATCTTCGCTGAAGGTCAACGCCGCTACGTGGAATCCTTGAGTTCTTATGCCCGCATGTTCTTAGGGCAGATGGACAAGCCGAACGTGGAATTTATTGATGGCCTGTCACCCGCGGTGTCCATTGATCAAAAATCCACCAACCATAATCCACGTTCTACGGTGGGCACGATCACGGAGATCTACGACTATCTGCGCTTGCTATTTTCCCGTGCTGGTACCCCGCACTGTCCAAAATGCGATGCGGTGATTGAGCGCCAAACACCGCAGCAGATTGTGGATGCGGTGCTAGATCTGGAAGAAAAGCTGAAATTCCAGGTACTTGCACCGGTAGTGCGCAAGCGCAAGGGCGAGTTTGTGGATCTTTTCCAAGACCTGTCGGCTCAGGGTTTTTCCCGCGTGCGAGTGGATGGAGAGACCCATCAGCTCAGTGATCCTCCCAAGCTAAAGAAGCAGATCAAGCATAATATTGAGGTAGTGGTTGACCGTCTGCAGGTAAAGGCCTCGCAGAAGCAACGCTTAACGGATTCGGTGGAAACGGCCCTGCGCTTGGCGGATGGCCTAGTCACCATCGAGTTCGTGGATAGGGAAGAGCTCACCCACACGTACTCGGAGAAGGCCGCCTGCCCGAATGGCCATACGCTGACCATCGAAGAGTATGAGCCCCGTGCTTTTTCTTTCAATGCCCCGTTTGGTTCTTGCCCGGTGTGTGACGGTTTAGGTACCAAGTTGGAAGTCGATGTTGACCTGCTTATTCCGGATCCAGAGGCCCCGGCGGTTGATGCGATTCAGCCGTGGCACTCCTCTCCCAACTCCCGCTACTTTGTCAAGCTAGTGGAGGGACTGGGTAAGGCAATGGGGTTTGACCCTAAGACGCCAGTGAACGAATTGACCAAGGAGCAGCGCCACGCGTTCATCTATGGCACGGACGAGGAGGTGCAGGTTCGGTACAAGAACCGCTACGGGCGCCAGCGTAATTGGACCGCGCCGTTTGAGGGCGCGACCGGTTTCATTCACCGCAAGCTGGAAACGACCGATTCTCAGTCCCAAAAAGACCGCCTGCTGCAGTACACCCGCCGCGTGCCGTGCAGCACCTGTAAAGGCACGCGCTTGAAGCCGGAGATCTTGGCTGTCCGCTTGGCTTCTACTACTCATGGTGAGCAGTCCATTGCGGGACTGTGTGCGCTTTCGATTGAGGATGCCTCTGAATTCCTGGACTCTTTGGTGCTGGGACACCGCGAGGAAATCATTGCCGGTGCGGTACTCAAGGAAACCCAGGCTCGGTTGCGCTTCCTTCTGGACGTTGGTCTGAATTACCTGACGCTGGATCGCGGCGCATCCACGCTTTCGGGCGGCGAGGCACAACGCATCCGTTTGGCCACGCAGATTGGTTCCGGTTTGGCCGGTGTACTTTATGTGCTCGATGAACCTTCTATTGGCTTGCACCAACGCGATAATCACCGGCTTATTAAGACGCTGCAGCGTTTGCGCGATATTGGCAATACCCTCATTGTGGTCGAGCATGATGAAGACACCATTCGGGAGTCCGATTGGCTCGTAGATGTGGGCCCGCGTGCCGGTGAATATGGTGGCGAGGTGGTCTACCAAGGCGAACCGGCAGGAATTGAAAAGGTAGAGGAGTCCCTGACCGGCCAGTATCTATCTGGCAAGAAGGTGCTCGCAGTCCCGGATCACCGCCGTGAGATCGACAAGGACCGCACCCTGAAAGTCGTGGGTGCGCGCGAGAATAACCTCAAGGGCATAAACGTCGAAATCCCGCTGGGAGTGCTGGCGTGCATTACCGGCGTTTCCGGCTCGGGTAAATCCACCGTGGTCAATGAGATTTTGGCCAAAACTTTGGCCAATAAGCTCAACCGTGCCCGCCAAGTCCCCGGCCGTGCCCAGCGCGTCGAGGGTGTGGAACACTTAGATAAGCTGGTCCAGGTAGACCAGAGCCCGATTGGCCGTACCCCGCGTTCCAACCCAGCAACCTACACGGGCGTCTTTGACAAGATCCGAAACCTTTTTGCCGAAACCCAGGAGGCCAAGGTTCGCGGCTACAAGGCCGGCCGCTTCTCCTTCAACGTCAAGGGTGGGCGCTGTGAGGCATGCCAAGGCGATGGCACCATCAAGATCGAGATGAACTTCCTGCCGGACGTGTATGTTCCGTGTGAGGTGTGTGAGGGCGCTCGCTATAACCGCGAGACCTTGGAGGTGCACTACAAGGGCAAGAACATCGCCGAGGTGCTCGACATGCCAATTTCTGAGGCAGCGGACTTCTTCGAGCCCATCAACTCGATTCACCGCTACCTTGCCACGCTTGTCGACGTCGGCTTGGGCTACGTTCGCCTCGGCCAAGCCGCTACCACGCTTTCGGGCGGTGAGGCGCAACGCGTTAAGCTCGCCTCGGAGCTGCAAAAGCGCACCAACGGTAGGACCATCTACATCTTGGACGAGCCGACCACTGGTCTGCACTTTGAGGACATTCGCAAGTTGATGTTGGTTATCCAAGGCCTCGTAGACAAGGGCAATTCGGTGCTTGTCATTGAGCACAACCTCGATGTCATCAAGGCTGCGGACTGGATCGTGGATATGGGGCCGGAAGGCGGTGCCGGCGGTGGCACCGTAGTCGCCCAGGGCACCCCGGAAGATGTTGCGCAGGTGGAAGGCTCCTATACCGGAAGGTACCTAAAGGAAATGTTGAAGTAGGGGCACAATGAATAGTTACCGCCTCGGCGTTAGCCTGCTGGCAGCGCTCACTCTGTTTACGGTGAGCGCCTGCTCTAGCGATCCTGAGACTAAGAAGGCCTCAGCACCCGCGACGGCCCCTTCGGCACCCAACCCGGACTCAGTGCGCACACAGCTTGACCGTGCAGTGGAGAAGACCGCAAGGAAGTACCACGCGAAGGTTGGGGTCGCTATTTCAGCCGGCAATGACACCATTGCTGTGGGCGATAAGGGCAAGGGCCCTGTCTGGTCCACCATTAAGGTGCCGATCGCCATCGCGGCGCTGAAAGACGGCGCGGATAAAAGCCTGGTTGACTTGGCAATCAAGGAATCAGATAACGATGCCGCCTACTCCTTGTGGTCCCAGGTGCAATGGCACGAAGGCTCCGCCGATAAGGCCGTAGAGGAATTGCTCGAAGACTATGGATCGCACGCGGATATCCATGACACCGCCTTCGGCTACTCCACGTGGTCATTGAAAGACCAGGCAGTCTTCGGTGCCGAATTGCCCTGCATTGAGGAGGCGGACTACGTCCACAAGGTACTCAAAGACATTGTGTCCTGGCAGAAAATTGGCCTGTCGAAAGAGGAGCGAACCCGCGCCAAAAGTGGCTGGGGCTTGGACGAGGACGAAAATGAGTACACCTACCGCCAATTTGGTGTTCATGAGGTCACCGGAAAGCGCGTTGGTGTCGCGTTATCTGTGGTTACCGATGGTGAGGATTATGCCAAAGCTGAGCCAGCGGTAAAGTACCTCGCCCATGAAATGGTGGGCATCGTTGATAGAGGGGTAAAGAAGGGCATTATTAAACCAGCTGCCCATTGCAAGGACAGCTAAGCGAGTTGCGATTTGGTGGAAAGGGGAGAAGCTGCTATCCTCAAAGCCACTACCGCCCATGACGCCTTTTCAAGGTTCGTGGGTCACAAGCGGAGTATCTCCCACCCGATGCCGCGAACACTGTTCGTAGGATAAAGGTAAAGGTAACCAAGCAAACGTGCTTGGCACTGTGAGAACTCCCGGCTGTCTTTGGCAGACCGGGTTTGATTCGTTTGTGGTCCCGGTAGGTGAACTACTTACTCATACACCCCCTAATCGAGGAGAACCACAATCAGCGCTGAAGCTCGCATCAATGAGCGTATCCGAGTACCCGAGGTCCGTTTGGTAGGCCCCGGTGGTGAACAGGTGGGCATCGTCCGTACTGATGATGCTCGCAAGCTTGCATACGAGGCTGACCTTGACTTAGTTGAGGTCGCCCCGAAGGCAAAGCCCCCAGTGGCCAAGATCATGGACTACGGCAAGTTCAAGTACGAGCAGGCTCAGAAGGCTCGCGAAGCCCGTAAGAACCAGCAGCAGACCGTGGTTAAGGAACAGAAGTTCCGCCCGAAGATCGATGATCACGATTATGAGACCAAGAAGGGTAACGTAGTTCGCTTCCTCGAGAAGGGATCCAAGGTCAAGGTGACCATCATGTTCCGTGGCCGTGAGCAATCGCGTCCGGAGCTGGGTTTCCGCCTCTTGGAGCGTTTGGCCGATGACGTCGCTGAAGTTGGCGTTGTTGAGTCCCGCCCCAAGCAGGATGGTCGCAATATGACCATGGTTTTGGGTCCGGTTCGCAAGGGCAAGAAGTAGACCAGATTCCACGTAGGATTTAAGGACTTAATACTCATGAAGCAGAAGACCCACAAGGGCACCGCAAAGCGTATCAAGGTGACCGGTTCCGGCAAGCTGCGCCGTGAGCAGGCTGGCCGCCGCCACCTGCTGGAGGGCAAGCCGTCCAAGCGTACCCGTCGTTTGAAGGGCACCGAGGCAGTCGCACAGCCTGACACCAAGCGCGTCAAGCGCCTGCTCGGCCGCGCATAATAGCGCCGAATCAACCCACATCCGCCATCACAATTCGAATTAAGGAAGTATCACTGTGGCACGAGTAAAGCGCTCAGTTAACGCAAAGAAGAAGCGTCGCGCGATTCTGAAGTCCGCTAAGGGCTACCGCGGCCAGCGCTCCCGCCTGTACCGTAAGGCGAAGGAGCAGTGGCTGCACTCCATGACTTACGCTTACCGCGATCGTCGCGCTCGTAAGTCTGAGTTCCGTAAGCTGTGGATCCAGCGCATCAACGCTGCTGCCCGCATGAATGACATCACCTACAACCGTCTCATCCACGGCCTGCGCCTGGCTGAGATCGAGGTTGACCGCAAGATCCTGGCTGAGCTTGCTGTCAATGACTTCGAGGCATTCTCCGCACTGTGCGAGGCTGCCAAGGCTGCCCTGCCTGAGGACGTTAACGCTCCTAAGGCTGCCTAGTTACTAGGAATACAACGCCCGTTTCTCCGGTTTATGTGCCAGGCGAAGCGGGCCTTGTTGGTTTTACGCTCTATCTGTCTAGTGAGCTAGGCCTCGCATGCTACATTGGGTCGAGACCCCGAGTAACCCTGAGACCGAGGAGCAGATTTCCCTGTGACAAACCCAAATGGTGGCTACCAACCAGAAAACGGCGAGTATTCTGGCCACTCTTATGACAACAACCAGAGCCAGCAGTACAACCCCTATAACCAGCAGGCCGGTTACCAGCCGCAGTACCACCAAGGCTATGCACCACAACCGAATATGGGTTCCTATCCGGTGCAGCAGCAGTATGTGGCGCAGGGACCACAAAAGTCTTGGATCGCGACTTTGCTTCTGTGCTTTTTCTTGGGCTTCTTCGGCGCGCATAACTTTTATACCGGCCGCACGAGCTTTGGCGTAGCGCAGCTGGTGCTTAATATCTTGGGCTGGGCTACTTTCTGGTTCTTGCTCGGATTCGCGTTTTGGGCCATCGTCGGAATCTGGGTCTTTATTGAGTTCATTATGATCATTGTCGGCGCCGGTGATTACGATAAGGACGCCCGCGGCGTGCCACTAGCTAAGTAGCACCCAACATTGTGATCCTGTTGCCAAATCGGCAACAGGACTTTTATTTTGCCTACGCAGCAGGGGCTGAGCCTGGGGCTAGGCAACTAGTAGGTAGGGTAGGAGCCATGAATTTGGATTTTGACTCTGCCTTTACTGAACGCACTCCGCGCATTGTTAACGCAGCCAAGCTGCACCGTGCGGCTAACCGGAAGAAGGCGAAGCAATTCCTGATTGAAGGAGAAAACGCCGTAGATGCCGCGGTGTCTACAGGCGCGGCTGTTGATGTTTTCGTCACTGAAAAGGCCGCAGAACGCTTCGGTGACATTATTACCGCCTGTGGATACATGGGGGTGTACGTACATCCCATTACCGATAAAGCGGCTAAGCATTTATCTGATACCGCCACCACCACGGGGCTTTTCGCGCTATGCAAGCCAGTGCTGTGGTCCGCGGGCAAAATCCTTAACGGCAAGCCAAGTTTGGTCTCTGTTCCCGTGCTCACTTCGGAGCCGGGCAATGCAGGCACGTTGATTAGGACTTCTGACGCCATGGGCGCAGATGGAGTAATTTTTGCGGGCGAGACGGTCGATCCCCTCAGCTGCAAGGTAGCGCGCGCTTCAGCCGGTTCGCTATTTCATGTCCCAGTAGCGCGGGATCCCAATATCAAAGACGTTTTGGGGCAGCTGCGTAAATCAGGCATGCAGATTGTGGCGACGGCCGCTGATGGGGAAGTAGACCTCGCAGAGGCAGATCTATCTCAGCCAACGGCGTGGCTTTTTGGCAACGAGGCCCACGGATTGGGCGAGCTACTGGAAGAAGCCGATATGCGGGTGCGTATTCCGCTACGTGGGCGCGCAGAGTCACTCAACCTAGCGACCGCGGCGAGTATCTGTCTTTATGAGTCAGCAAAAGCCCAAGAGCACAGCTAAGCAGATCCCCGAATGAAAAGGGGGTCCCTGGGGCGGTCGGACTAGCCGGGACAGAGTAAGATTGCACGCGTTAGTTTTCGCGCGAGAAGAAGGTACGAAGTACGTGTCCGATACACCGCAGATCGAATTGACCGAAGAGGCTCTTGGGGCCGCGGCCGAAAAGGCTATCGCAGCCTTCGACGCAGCCGAAACGCTCGATGAGTTGGCTGCAGCCCGCCGCGAGCACCTAGGAGATGGCGGCTATATTCCGCAGGCTCGCCAGTCATTGGGGCAGCTGCCCAAGGACCAGCGCAAGAGCGCTGGCAAGGCTGTCAACATGGCCCGCGGCAAGATGGAAAAGCGCTTTGCCCAGGTTAAGGACGTCTTGGAGCAAAAGGCCCGCGAGGAGCAGTTGCGAGCAGAGACCGTAGATGTGACGATTCCTACCACTCGCACCCAGACTGGTGCGCTTCACCCGATTACCGCATTGTCAGAACGCATTGCGGATATTTTCGTCGGCATGGGCTGGGAAATCGCGGATGGCCCCGAGGTTGAGGCGGAGTACTTTAACTTCGACGCTTTGAACTTTAAGCCGGATCACCCAGCGCGTACCCTGCAGGATACGTTCCACGTCTCCGGCGAGGGCTCTAAGCAGGTGCTACGCACGCACACCTCTCCGGTACAGGTACGCACGATGCTGGAGCGCGATGTGCCGCTGTATATCGCTTGCCCAGGTCGCGTATTCCGCACCGATGAGCTGGATGCCACCCACACCCCGGTTTTCCACCAGGTAGAAGGTTTGGCCGTGGATAAGGGCCTGACCATGGCTCACCTGCGCGGCACCCTTGAGCACTTGGCCAAGGTGTTGTTCGGTCCGGAGACCACGACGCGCATGCGCGTGAATTACTTCCCGTTCACCGAGCCCTCTGCCGAGGTTGATGTGTGGTTCCCGAATAAGAAGGGCGGCGCCGGTTGGATCGAGTGGGGCGGCTGCGGCATGGTGAATCCCAATGTGCTGCGCGCCGTTGGTGTTGACCCAGAGGAATACACGGGCTTTGCCTTTGGCATGGGCCTCGAGCGCACGCTGCAGTTCCGCAATGGCTTGACCGATATGCGCGACATAGTCGAAGGCGATGTCCGCTTCACCCTGCCGTTTGGCGTGCAGGCTTAAAACCCAGAAAGGATAGACACACTAATGCTTATTTCCCAAGACTGGGTCACCCGCATCCTGGGCGCTAAGAACCCTGGTTGGAACGTTTCCGCTGCTGATATGGACTCCGGATTCGTGCGCGTCGGTTTTGAAACCGAAGGTTATGCTGCTGTTCCGGAGAGCACCGGTCCGCTGGTCATCGGCCAGGTGGTAGAGATCGAGGAACTTACTCAGTTCAAAAAGCCCATCCGCTACTGCCAGGTGAATGTTGGCCAGGCTAATGGGACCGGCGAGCTGCAGGGCATCATTTGCGGTGCTCGTAATTTCCGTTTGAATGACTATGTCGTTGTGGCGCTTCCGGGCTCGGAACTGCCAGGTGGCTTTAAAATTGCGGCTCGCGAGACCTACGATCACATCTCCAATGGCATGCTGTGCTCCGGCGCTGAGCTCGGTTTGGGCGCGCAGGCCAACGGCATCATCGTCTTGGGCGATGACGTCGCCGACAAAGTAGGTGAGGATGCTCGCCCGATTATTGGGCTGCACGATACCGATTTTGATGTCAACATCACCCCGGATCGCGGCTACGCCCTATCCGCGCGCGGTTTGAGCCGTGAGATTGCCTCCGCTTTCGATCTAGAATTTGCCGATATTGCCGAGGATCCGTCGGTTGCTGGAATTGATACATCTGCTGTTCCGGCGGCGCAGGGCTCGCTTATCGACGTCACTCTAGACCCCGCGACCAAGGCGCAGCGTTTCGGCCTCCGCAAAGTCAGCGGTATAGACCCGCAGGCGCGTACCCCGTTCTGGCTGGAGCGCGAGCTCATGCTCTGCGGCCAGCGCAGCGTGAACCTGCCTACGGACATTACAAACTATGTGATGTTGCTGTTGGGCACCCCGATGCATGCCTTTGACGCTAACGTGATCCAAGGAAACCTTGTTGTCCGTAACGCGGAGGAGGGTGAGAAGTTCGAGACTCTGGATCACGTAAAGCGTGAGCTTTCTGCAGAAGACGTGGTCATCTGCGACGACAATGGCATCCAGTCCCTGGCCGGTGTCATGGGCGGTACAACCTCCGAAATCTCGGCGGAGACCACTGATGTTGTCTTCGAATCCGCTATCTGGGATCCGATCATCGTGGCGCGCACCTCCCGCCGCCATAAGTTGTCTTCCGAGTCCTCCCGCCGCTTCGAGCGTGGCGTGGATCCAGCGGTCGTCGAGGTCGCTCTAGACACCGCATGTGCGCTCTTGCAGCAGCTGGCGGGCGGCACCATTGAGGAAGGCCGGACGCTTATCGGGGGCGTCGCCAAGCGCGAGCCTATTGCCCTGCGCACCGCAAAGGCTAGCGAGTATGCAGGCGTTGACTATTCCCGTGAAACCGTTATTTCCCGCCTCGAGGAAGTCGGTTGCACTGTTGCCGATGAGGGGGAAATGCTGCAGGTAACGCCTGCCACGTGGCGCACCGATATCTCTATGGATGTTGACCTCATTGAGGAGGTCCTACGTCTGGAGGGCTTGGAGGACATTCCCACCGTCTTGCCTACTCCGGCCGGCGGCCGCGGTCTGACCCCAGCGCAGAAGCGTCGCCGCGCTATTGGTCACGGCCTGGCCTATGCCGGTTATGCAGAGGTATTGCCGGCCCCGTTCGTGGCGAACGACACCTTTGATGTGTGGGGCTTGGACAAGGATGATGCTCGCCGCCGCACCGTAGAGGTGCAGAACCCGCTAGAGGCAGATAAGGCCATCTTGTCCACGACTCTGCTTCCGAACATGCTGGAGGCCATCGGCCGCAATGTTGCGCGTGGCCGCAGCGACCTCGCCCTGTATGGTCTGCAGCAAGTGGCATTCAAGCGCGCCGCGGCGTCGCCCATGCCTTCTGTCGAGCAGCGACCTTCTGAGCAGGTTGTTTCCGATCTTCTTGATACCCTTCCTGAGCAGCCGCTGCACGTTGCAACGGTGGCCACCGGCAATATTGAGCATGAGGGACCGTGGGGCGAGGGTCGCGCATATAGCTACGCCGACGCTATCGAATCCGCCCGCCAGGTCGCTCGCGCCGCCGGTGTGGATATCGAGCTGGAGGCCGCGCACGTTCTTCCCTGGCACCCAGGTCGTTGTGCTGCCGTGAAGGTTGCTGGCACTGATGTGGTTCTGGGCCATGCCGGTGAGCTTCACCCGCAGGTTCTGGAAGCGCTGAACCTGCCGGCGCGTACCTGCGCTATGGAGCTGGACGTTACCGCTATGCCATTGGAAGAGAAGTTCCCTGCGCCGGTACTGTCCTCCTTCCCAGCATTGCACCAGGACATTGCGCTCGTGGTGGATGAAGACGTCCCAGCAGAGCGCGTGCGCGCCACCGTGGAAGAGGGGGCGGGCGAACTCATCGAGACCGTCGAGCTCTTCGACATTTTCCGTGGTGAGCAGTTGGGTGAGGGCAAGAAGTCCTTGGCCTTCCAGCTTCTGTTCCGTGCAGCGGATCGCACGTTGACTGATGAGGAAGTCAATGAGCACCGCACGGCGGCAGCGGAGCTGGCTAAGCAACGCTTGGGCGCAGAGATGCGCGCATAGCTTTCCCAAAAGGGGCGGTGAGATATAGCTCACCGCCCCTTTTTTCATACATTTTTCGCTCTTAGCGAAGCTTTAACCAGGTATTTTTCGCAATTTGTATGAATAACATACGGGCGAGTGTATTTATTGCTATAGTCACCCCTATGACGATTTCAGTAGCAATAGCAGGCGCCACCGGATACGCAGGAAGCGAGATCCTTCGCCTGCTGCTATCTCATCCGGCCTATCTTTGCGGCCGCCTGCGCATTGGCGCACTCACGGCACATTCCACCGCCGGGAAGACGGTAGCTGAGCTCATGCCGCACCTGCCTCAGTTGGCGAACAGAGTCATTGAGGAGACGGCCGTTGAAAAGCTCCGTGGGCACGACATTGTTTTTCTGGGCCTACCGCATGGGCACTCTGTTCACATCGCCCAGCAACTGGGCGAGCAGACCACCGTGATCGATTGTGCAGCCGATTTTCGCCTTCGTAGCAAGTCTGACTGGGATTCCTTCTACGGCGGCCACTATGCCGGAAGCTGGCCCTATGGAATTCCGGAGGTGCCCGGCAATCGGGAAGCGCTGCGGGGTGCTCACCGAATAGCAATACCGGGATGTTTCCCTACAGCGGTTACCCTTGGGGTTCTGCCGGCCGTGGCGCACGAGCTCGTGGAGCCGACCCTTTCGGTCATCGCTATCACCGGCGTCTCTGGTGCCGGGAAGAAAGCTTCTGTAGCGCACCTTGGCGCGGAGACCATGGGAAACCTCAAAGCATATAAACCTGGCGGGACGCACCGACACACCCCAGAGATCCTGCAGAACCTGCAGCCTTTTGCCCAGCAGAAGCTCTCCGTCAGCTTTACACCGGTTCTTGCGCCCTTACCCCGTGGGATTTTGGCCACGACTACGGCGGGGCTTAGAGGGGGCGTCGGCAAGCGTGACGTGGAGACAGCATTCCGCGACTTTTATGCCCAAGAGAGCTTTTGCCACGTCCTTCCAGGCGGGCAGCAACCCGAAACCCAGAACGTCGTGGGCACCAACATGGTCCATATCCAAGCTCACGTGGACGAACGCGCCCGACGGCTCGTTGTCACTTCAGCGCTAGACAACCTGTGCAAGGGAACAGCTGGCGCCGCGTTGCAATGTATGAACCTGGCACTTGGCTGGGATGAAACCGCGGGCCTGCCGCAAGCGGCCGTGGCCCCATAACACTAGGAGAATAAAATGAATACAGCTGGGATTACCGGCCCCGCCGGCTTTAGCGCCGGCGCAACTACAGCGGGGATTAAGCCCTCCGGCACACCCGATATGGCCTTGGTGGTAAATAATGGTCCGTGCTTCGATGCGGCGGCGGTTTTTACCCGCAACCGCGTGGTGGCCTCGCCGGTGAAACTGTCCCGCAAGGCGCTAAGCGATGGCCAGCTTGCTGCGGTCATCTTCAATTCTGGCAACGCCAATGCGTGCAATGGTGCGCAGGGGGACAAGGACGCCTCTGCACTGGTAGCTGAGGTTGCTCACTCCCTGCATCTTCCCGAGGGAGACATTGCCGCCTGTTCGACGGGGATTATCGGTGAGCCCATGCCAATGCACAAGGTGCTGGCTGGTGCGGCCGACGTAGTGAAGGGCCTTGGCACGAGTGCGGAACACGCCCACGCGGCAGCCGCAGCCATTATGACCACCGATACCGTGACCAAAGAAGCGACCTATGCTGCGGACGGCTGGTCAGTGGG
This sequence comes from Corynebacterium marquesiae, assembly GCF_030229635.1. Classification (NCBI taxonomy): domain Bacteria; kingdom Bacillati; phylum Actinomycetota; class Actinomycetes; order Mycobacteriales; family Corynebacteriaceae; genus Corynebacterium; species Corynebacterium marquesiae. The sequence continues at coordinate 11,942 of NZ_JASPII010000001.1, read as the reverse complement.
GGCCATGGGCAAGGGAGTAGGCATGATGGCTCCTTCTCTCGCAACAATGTTGGTATGCCTTACTACCGACGCCGCCGCGAGTGCTCCCGCACTCCACAGCGCCCTAGACAAGGCCGTAGCCAAGACTTTTAACACCCTCGACGTGGATGGGTCTACCTCCACCAATGACACGGTAATCCTCATGGCCTCTGGGGCATCGGGTATTGCACCCAGCCAAGAAAAGCTGGATGCGGCGGTGCTCGCGGTGTGCGCGGACATTGCGGACCAATTGCAAGCGGATGCGGAAGGCGTGACTAAGCGCGTCAAAATCACGGTAGAGGGCACTGCCACGGATAACCAGGCCCTCAATGCCGCGCGCACCTTGGGCCGCGACAACCTGTTTAAGTGCGCCATGTTTGGTTCCGATCCTAATTGGGGACGTGTCCTCGCCGCTGTGGGAATGGCAGATGCAGAAATGGAGCCGGATAATATCTCCGTCTATTTCAATGACCAGCCGGTCTGTCGGGCATCAACGGGCACGCCGGGGGCGCGTGAGGTGGACCTTAGCGGCGCCGATATCGATGTTCGCGTGGATCTGGGCACGGGAGGCGCGGGGTCGGCATTCGTGCGCACGACGGATCTCTCCCATGCCTACGTGGAAATCAATTCGGCGTATAGCTCCTAGGGAAGAGATGAGAATGTTTAGCGGACTTAGTGACCACGAGCGCGCCGCTGTCTTGGCGGATGCCCTCCCATGGCTCCAGCACTATCGGGACACCATAGTGGTGGTGAAATATGGCGGAAATGCCATGGTGGATGAGGAGCTCCAGGCGGCCTTTGCGGCGGATATGGTCTTTTTGCGCACCGTCGGTGTCCATCCCGTGGTGGTCCACGGTGGCGGGCCGCAGATCAACTCCATGCTGCAAAAGCTCGGCATTGAAGGGGAGTTTCGAGGCGGCTTCCGCGTGACCTCGCCGGAAGTCATGGACGTCGTGCGCATGGTGCTGTTTGGGCAGGTGGGCCGCGGATTAGTCAACCTCATCAATTCCCATGGTCCTTATGCAGTGGGGACCTCGGGAGAAGATGGAGGACTATTTCGGGCTACGAAACGGCTGGTGGAGATCGATGGCGAACCTACCGATATTGGCATGGTCGGCGACATCGTAGAGGTTAATCCTGCTGCCGTTATGGACATTGTCCAGGCCGGACGCATCCCTGTGGTCTCGACCATTGCACCGGGAGAAGATGGCGCGATTTATAACATCAACGCCGATAGTGCGGCGGGCGCTTTGGCCAGCGCGATTGGAGCAGAGCGATTAGTCATTTTGACCAATGTGGAAGGACTATACACGGACTGGCCGAACCGGGAGTCCTTGGTGTCAAAGATCGAGTGTGGCCGGCTATCCCGCTTATTGCCGTACTTGGACTCCGGCATGATTCCCAAAATGGAGTCCTGCCTTAAGGCGGTAAAAGCTGGGGTATCGGCCGCCCACGTTATTGATGGCCGGATTGGTCACTCGGTGCTTTTAGAACTTCTAACCCCAGGCGGCGTCGGAACCATGGTGCTGCCAGATGACTATGACCAACACGACTATCCCGAAGGGACCATCTTTAGGAAGGACGATGCAGCATGAAAAAGCCACCAAGCTTGACCCCGCGGTGGTCGAAGACGATTGTAGATACCTACGGCACGCCACCAGTAGGCCTCGTCTCCGGCCAAGGAGCAACGCTGACCGATGAGGAGGGGAAGAGCTATATCGACCTTCTCGCTGGGATTGCTGTCAATTCTTTGGGCTATGGCAATGCGCAGGTGGCGCAGGCGGTTTCGCGCCAGGCCCGCACCTTGGTGCATACCTCGAACCTCTTTGCCACGCAGCCGGTGCTCGACGCCGGGGAGAAGTTGATTAGGCGAGTAGGAGATAGCGATGCCCGCGTCTTCTTCTGCAACTCTGGCGCCGAAGCGAACGAGGCCGCATTTAAGCTTGCCCGCTTGACTGGCAGGCGCCGAATCCTCGCGGCAGAGCACGGCTTCCATGGCCGCACCATGGGTGCGCTCGCCCTGACCGGCCAGCCCGATAAGCAGCGCGCCTTCCACCCACTACCGGGCGGGGTGGAGTTCTACCCGTTCGGGGACGCGGACTACCTGTGTCAGTTGGTAGAGCAAGATCCCACCGATACCGCGGCGATCATCCTTGAGCCAATTCAGGGAGAGACCGGCGTCATTCCGGCCCCTGCGGGATTCATGCAGAAGGTAAGCGAGCTGTGCGATGAATACGGCATCTTGCTCATCGTGGATGAAGTGCAGACGGGCGCAGGACGTACCGGCACCTTTTTCGCCCACGAGGTAGAAGGCATTCAACCGGACGTCATCACCATGGCGAAGGGCTTAGGTGCCGGAGTACCCATCGGCGCGACCATTACCCGCGGTCGCGCGAGGGATTTGTTTAAACCTGGCTCTCATGGCACCACCTTTGGCGGAAACCCCGTGGCCTGCGCTGCGGCGAACGTAGTACTTGACACGGTGGATGCGGATTTTCTTGCGGAAGTTACCCGTAAGGGTTCCTATCTGCGGCAAGAGATTGAAAAATTGCCGCTTGTAGAACGCGTACGCGGCCGCGGCCTGATGCTCGGCATTGTTTTAGCACAACCGGTGGCTAAGCAGGCCGTGCGCGACGGGCTTGCACAGGGGCTCATCCTCAACGCACCCAGTGAGAATGTACTCCGCCTCACCCCGCCCTTGGTTATTTCCCACGATGAACTAGACACAGCACTGACAACATTCCGGACGATAGTGGAGGAACTGGCATGAACCTGCGACACTTTCTGGCTGACGACGATCTCAGCCCACAAGAACAAGCAACCGTTTTGGACCTAGCTGAAAGGCTCAAGAAGGATCCCTTTGTGGAGCGCCCACTAGAGGGGCCTAAGACCGTGGCGGTGCTTTTTGATAAAACGTCTACGCGGACCCGCTTTTCCTTTGAAACCGCAGTAGCGAATATGGGCGGCAAGGGCATTACCGTCGATACTTCTACGACTCAGATGGGCAAAGGGGAGTCCTACCAAGATACGGCGGCGGTGCTTTCGCGGTACGTGGAGGCAATCGTGTGGCGCACCTTTGACCATGACAACCTCCTTCAGATGGCGGAGACTGCGACCGTTCCTCTGGTCAATGCGCTTTCCGACGACCTGCATCCCTGCCAGATTCTGGCTGACCTGCTGACCTGTCGCGAGAATTTGGGTGACCTCAAAGGTAAAAAGGCCGTCTACCTAGGCGATGGCGATAATAATATGGCTAACTCCTACATGATTGGTTTCGCCACGGCCGGCATGGATGTCTCTATTATCGCGCCCGAAGGATTCCAGCCGCGCCAGGAATTCGTCGACCGCGCGCGCAAGCGGGGCAACATCACCATTACTGATGACGTGGATGAAGTTGAAGGTGCAGACGTAGTCATCACCGATACGTGGATCTCTATGGGGCAGGAAAATGATGGCCGAGATAGGCGTACGCCGTTCCTGCCATATCAGGTTGATTCGACCATAATGAGCAAAGCGCATAAGGATGCAATATTCTTACATTGTTTGCCGGCGTACCGTGGAAATGAGGTCACGGCTGAGGTAATTGATGGACCACAGTCGCGCGTCTTTGATGAAGCGGAGAACCGCCTGCATGCTCAGAAAGCGCTTCTTGTCTGGTTGCTCGAAATAAATAAGGAGATCAACTAAGTAATGAACACCCCGACCACCCGCAATGCTCGGCAGGCCAAGATCTTGGAGATTTTGGATCGCAATCGCGTCACCAGCCAGGTGCAACTATCCGAGCTTCTTCTCGCAGACGGCATCGACATCACCCAAGCCACTTTGTCCCGTGACTTGGATGAGCTGGGGGCGAAGAAGGTAAAGCGCGATGGTGGCCGTTCCTACTACGTGGTCGGCGGTGAACTGGAGCAATTTGAAGACCAGGTGGGCGGCCCCCGTGAAAAGCTGCGCCGCATGCTCGATGAGCTGGTGGTATCCCATGATTCTTCCGGCAATATAGCTATGCTGCGCACCCCAGCTGGTGCGGCCCAGTACCTTGCCAGCTTTATTGACAGGGTGGGGCTGCACGACGTCATCGGTTGCATCGCCGGAGATGACACCATCTTCGTCTTGGCGCGCGAGGGCGTCTCGGGCGCAGATCTGGCAGTGACACTTACCACGCGAAATATTTAGACGGCGGTGGTGGCAATTCACACCACCATCGTATATTATGTACTTAGATGAATTGTTTCCAATAGAACAAGGAGCTTAACCATGTCCGCACGCGTAGTCTTGGCTTACTCTGGTGGCCTTGATACTTCCGTTGCCATCCCGTACCTAGCAAAAATGACCGGTGGTGACGTTGTCGCCGTTTCCCTGGACTTGGGCCAGGGTGGCGAAGATATGGAATCGGTTCGCCAGCGTGCACTTGACTGCGGTGCCGTAGAATCCATCGTTATCGATGCCAAGGATGAGTTTGCAGAGGAATACTGCGTTCCCACCATCAAGGCAAACGGCATGTACATGAAGCAGTACCCGTTGGTATCGGCTATTTCCCGCCCCCTCATTACCAAGCATTTGGTGAAAGCGGCGCAGGAATTCGGCGGCACCCACGTCTCCCACGGCTGCACCGGCAAGGGTAATGACCAGGTACGCTTCGAGGTTTCCTTCCGTGCGCAGGATCCTTCCCTCGAAATCATTGCCCCTGCACGCGATTATGCCTGGACCCGCGATAAGGCTATCGCCTTCGCGGAAGAGATCAACCTGCCGATTGAGCAGTCCGCTTCCTCGCCATTTTCCATCGATCAGAACCTGTGGGGTCGCGCGGTAGAGACCGGTTTCCTTGAGGATCTGTGGAACCCGCCAACGAAGGATCTCTATGCCTATACCGAGGACCCGAGCCTGGGTAATGCCCCGGATGAAATCATCATCTCCTTTGAGAAGGGCATCCCGGTGGCAGTTGATGGCCAGAAGATGTCCCCGCTGCAGATTATTGAAGAGGTCAACCGCCGCGCCGGTGCGCAGGGCATTGGCCGTCTGGATATGGTGGAGGACCGCTTGGTAGGCATTAAGTCCCGTGAGGTCTATGAGGCTCCGGGCGCCATGGTCCTCATCCAGGCCCACGAGGCGCTGGAGGATGTCACCGTGGAGCGCGAGTTGGCCCGCTACAAGCGCTTGACCGATGCCCGCTGGTCCGAAGAGGTCTATGACGGCCTCTGGCACTCGCCGCTGAAGCGTTCTCTGGATGCCTTCGTTGAGGAGTCCCAGGAAAACGTCACTGGCGATATTCGCCTGAGCATGCATGCCGGTACCGCCACGGTCACTGGGCGCCGTTCCGGTCAGTCGTTGTACTCCTTTGACCTGGCTACTTATGACACTGGCGATACCTTCGACCAGACCGCAGCCAAGGGCTTTGTGCAGCTGCACGGCCTGTCCACCCAGATCTCCAACCAGCGTGACCGCGACGGCGGTTTCCCCACCAGCGCGCAGAAGTAGGAGCACATGGAACCGCATAAGACTAATGAGGGTGCCCTATGGGGTGGCCGCTTCTCCGGCGGTCCATCTGAGGCGATGTTTGCCCTCTCTGTATCCACCCACTTTGACTGGGTGCTGGCACCATATGACGTACTAGCCTCCAAGGCGCATGCCAAGGTGTTGCATAAGGCTGGCTTGCTTTCCGACGACGATTTGGACACCATGCTCTCCGGCCTCACCGAACTAGGCGAGAAGGTGGCCTCTGGTGAGTTCCGCCCAGCGCCCACGGATGAGGACGTCCATGGTGCGATGGAGCGCGGGCTTATCGAGATTGTAGGCCCAGAGGTAGGCGGTCGCCTGCGCGCCGGTCGTTCCCGTAATGACCAGGTCGCGACGCTGTTTCGCATGTGGGTACGTGATGCCATTCGCGATACCGCGGCTCAGGTGAGCGACTTGGTGGATGCCTTGGCCGATCAGGCAGCAGCACATCCGGACGCCATAATGCCGGGCAAAACTCACTCGCAGGCGGCGCAGCCAGTTCTTTTGGCGCATGAGCTTTTGGGCCATGCGCAGCCACTTCTGCGCGATATTGAGCGTCTGCAGGACCTGGATAAGCGCTTGGCTGTATCGCCCTACGGCTCAGGCGCTTTAGCCGGTTCCTCCTTGCAGCTAGATCCGGAAGCCATTGCGGAGGAACTCGGCTTTGATGCCGCCGCGGAGAACTCCTTGGATGGCACTGCGGCTCGTGACTTCGCCTCCGAGACGGCTTTCGTCTTGGCGCAGATTGCCGTCGATATGTCCCGACTTTCGGAAGAAATTATCTACTGGTGCACGCCGGAATACGGCTACGTCACCCTGGATGATGCGTGGTCGACCGGCTCGTCCATCATGCCGCAAAAGAAGAATCCGGACGTTCCGGAGCTCACCCGCGGCAAAACTGGCCGCCTTATCGGTAACCTCACTGGCCTGTTGTCTACGCTAAAGGCACAGCCGCTGGCCTATAACCGCGACCTGCAGGAAGATAAGGAGCCCATCGTTGATTCGGTGGCGCAGCTTAACCTGCTGCTGCCGGCAATGACCGGGCTGGTGTCCACACTGACTTTCCACGAGGACCGCATGCGCGAACTTGCCCCGCGAGGGTTCACGCTGGCTACCGACTTGGCCGAATGGATGGTTCGCCAAGGCGTTCCTTTCCGCGAGGCGCACGAAGCGTCCGGCGCCTGTGTGCGCATCGCTGAGGAGCGGGGAGTTGACCTAGTGGAGCTCACCGATGAGGATTTGGCGGGCGTCGACAAGCGGCTGAAGCCTAGCGTCCGTGACGTGCTCACTATCGACGGGGCAGTGGCCTCTCGTGCCACCAAGGGCGGCACCGCTGGTGTCCGCGTGGCGGAGCAGCGCGAGACTGTCCGCGAGCGTGCTGCGGCTGCTCGCACGTGGGCGCAGAAGCCGCTGCGCTAATTCTCGGGGCTGTTTAAAACCGCATGGTCACTGGCCATGCGGTTCTTTTATATCTCGCTGCGGGGGTGGGAGATTGACCCCCATCCCCAACCTGTCAGCTGCGTTGTTGAACACAATGGGGGTAGTGGTGACATGGGTAACAGTGTGGTGCGTTAGTATTCATGCAGAGAATGTGACCTAACAGACTCATTTATCGTAAGGAAAGGACGATCTCTCCTATGACAGTAAATTCGCCCCCGCCCACAGCGGGGCCGCACGAGAACGAGAAAGCGGTCTACGCCTCAGAAGACCACGGTCTGCAAAAGGGAATGGGCAATCGCCAGCTGCAGATGATCGCCATCGGTTCTGCCATCGGTACCGGTCTTCTTCTGGGCACCGGAAGTCGTTTGCAAGACGCCGGACCGTTTCTCGCGGTGCTCTATCTTATTTGTGGCTTCTTCGGCTATATCATCCTGCGTTCTCTTGGCGAGCTCATCGTCTACCGCCCCAGCTCCGGCTCCTTCGTTTCCTATGCCCGCGAGTTTTACGGCGAGAAGACCGCCTTTGTTACCGGCTGGTTGTACTGGGGAAATTGGGCCATGACCCTGGTGGCGGATGGCACAGCCGTAGCTATCTACATCAAATGGTTTAGCCAATACACGTCGTGGCTCGATTCCGTTCCGCAGTGGACACTTGCCCTCGTAGTTATCTGCGGCATCCTGGTATTCAATATGCTCTCGGTGAAGATCTTCGGCGAGCTGGAGTATTGGTTCTCGCTGATTAAGATTGTTGCATTGATCATCTTCATGCTGGTGGCCATCGGTGTCCTCATCTTCGGCCACCCGAGTGGCGACCCGACCGGCTTTAGTCTCATTTCTAATACCGGTGGCTGGTTGCCCAATGGCCTCATGCCTGCCGTCATTGTGGTCCAAGGTGTCGTCTTTGCCTACGCTGGCATTGAGCTCGTTGGAACCACCTCCGGCGAGACCAAAAACGTAGAAAAGCACATTCCGCGTGCGGTCAACAACGTGTTGCTGCGCATCCTGATTTTCTACTTCGGCTCCGTGCTGCTGCTCACGCTCGTGCTGCCGTACACCACTTACGTCGCTGACGTGTCGCCATTTGTGACCTTCTTTGAGTCCCTCGGTGTAGGTGTGGCGGCCCCGATTTTCCAGCTTGTCGTTATCACCGCTGCGATTTCCTCGCTCAACGCCGGCTTGTATTCCACCGGCCGCATTATGTACAACATGTCCACCTCCGGCTCCGGCCCGAAGTTTGGCGCTCGCATGTCCAATTCTGGTGTTCCCTACGGCGGCATCGTCATGGCGGCTTTGGTGGGCTTGGTAGGCGTCTTCCTCAACTATGTGGTGCCGGAGATGGCGTTTGAAATCGTGCTCAACCTGGCAGCCTTGGGCACATTGGCGTCCTGGGCGGCAGTTGCGCTCTCGCACCTCAAGTTTGTGCGCCTGGCCAAGAGCGGAAGCTACACCCGGCCGGGATACCGCTCGCCGTTTGGCGAAGGCGGAGACTGGGCCGTACTCATCTTCATTGGCCTGGTCATTGTCCTGATGGCCTTTGATTATCCAATCGGTACCTATGCGCTGGCATCCACTCTGCTCCTCGTCCCGGTCTTTATGGCAATGTGGTACGCATGGCGCGACCGCATCCGTACTATCGCGGAAGAGAGGAAGGCGAAGCACCTACCTACCTCCAGCTTCCCGGCCGCACCGCAAACAGACCTTCACCCGAAGAACTAAATCTAAGAAAGGACTTCTTATGAACCACGCTGTTAAGTTCGTAGACGTAGAAAATATGGCGCGCTGGATTCAGCGCGAGGGCGTTGAAAACATCATTACCGGAATGGTGGATTACCTCGAGGCTGACTACCGCGAGTGGGAGCGCTTTGACAAGATTCCGCGCGTTGCTTCCCACACCCCGTTCGGAGTCATTGAGCTTATGCCTACGTCCAACGGTAAGGAGTACTCCTTCAAGTACGTCAACGGTCACCCGTCCAATCCGGCCCGTGGTTTCCAGACCGTTACTGCCTTTGGCGTGCTTGCCGACGTCGACAATGGTTACCCCACCTTCGAAGCCGAGATGACGCTGCTTACCGCACTGCGTACCGCCGCGACCTCCGCCATGGTGGCAAAGCACTTGGCACGCAAGGATTCCAAGCGCATGGCCATGGTCGGTGCCGGCTCCCAGTCCGAGTTCCAGGCGCTTGGCTTCCGCGGCGTTATGGGAATTGAGGACATTACCATCTATGACATCGACCCTGAGGCGGTAGAAAAGTTCAAGCGCAACTTGGAGCCACTGGGCTTTAATATCACTGCTTGTTCCAGCGTCGACGAGGCGGTTTTGGGTGCAGACATCATCACCACCTGTACCGCAGACAAGGCTCAGAACCAGATTCTGGCTGAGCGCCACGTCGCCCCAGGCGTCCACCTCAATGCCGTTGGCGGTGACTGCCCGGGCAAGACCGAGCTGGAGAGCTCCATCTTGGACAAGTCCAAGGTCTTCGTAGAGTTCCCAGAGCAGACCCGCATCGAAGGTGAAATCCAGCAGAAGCCGGAAGACTTCCCGGTTGTCGAGTTCTACCAGGTACTCACCGGTCAGGCCACTGGCCGCGATGACGACGAGCAGATTACCCTCTTCGACGATGTCGGATTCGCTATCAACGACTTCTCCGCGCTGCGTTACCTGCGCGATTCCGTCAAGGGCACCGACTTGGAGTCCGAGATCGACATCATCGCCAACCCGGATGACCCGAAGGATCTCTTCTCCCTGGTTGCTAACGTTCCGTCCCTGCTCTAAGCCGCAGGTGGGGTAGAGGGATCCAACTTCTTCCTCGACCCGCTAAGATAAGACGCATGAGTCTTGACCCGAAGTTGCTAGAGGTCCTTGTCTGTCCGCAAGACAAGGGCCCTTTGACATATCTGGAAGATAAACAGGTCCTCGTCAACGAGCGGCTGGGCATTGCCTATCCCATTGAGGATGACATCCCAGTAATGCTTGTAGACCACGCCCAGAAATGGCCAGCTTAACTTCGACTTTTAGAAAGATCCCCATGAATATCATCGATGAACTGCAATGGCGTGGACTGATCAACCAGTCCACCGATCTTGAGTCCCTGCGCGAGGCATGCGAGAACCCCATCGCGCTGTACTGTGGGTTCGACCCCACGGGTGACTCCCTCCATGCAGGCCACTTGGTCCCACTCATCATGCTGCGCCGCTTCCAAAACGCGGGCCACCACCCAATTGCACTGGCGGGTGGCGCAACTGGCTTCATCGGCGATCCGCGCGACGTCGGCGAGCGTTCCATGCTGAGCGAGGAAGACCTGGCCCATAACCTCGAGGCCATCAAGGGGCAGCTACGACGGTTCATCGACTTCGACGGTGAACAGGCTGCCACCATGGTCAACAACGCCGACTGGACCATGAACATGTCCGTCATCGACTTCTTGCGTGACGTGGGAAAGAACTTCTCCCTTAACACGATGCTGGATCGCGATACTGTCAAGCGGCGCCTCGAGGGCGACGGCATTTCTTATACCGAGTTCTCCTACATGCTCCTGCAGTCCAATGACTTCGTGCAGCTTCGCCGCGAGCGCGATTGCGTATTGCAGATCGGCGGCGGTGACCAGTGGGGCAATATCGTCTCTGGCGTTGACCTAAACCGTCGTATTGATGGCGCCAAGGTACATGGTCTTACGGTGCCGCTCGTCACCGACGCCTCGGGCCAGAAGTTCGGTAAGTCCACCGGCGGCGGAAAGCTATGGCTTGATCCGGAAAAGACGTCCGCATACTCCTGGTACCAGTACTTCCTCAATGCCGGTGACTCTGTGGTCATCGACTACTTGCGCTGGTTTACCTTCTTGACGCAGGAGGAAATTGCCGAATACGAGCGCGCAGTGGAAGAAGAGCCTTATAAGCGCGCGGCTCAGCGTCGCCTGGCTCAAGAGATGACCGATTTGGTTCACGGTAAAGAGGCAACCAAGGCTGTCGAGCTTGCCGCTCAGGCGCTATTCGGTAAGGCGGAACTTTCTGAGCTAGACGAGAAGACCCTTGCCGGCGCACTTTCTGAAACCACTGTGGCGGACATTGCCGCCGGCGAACCGCGCACCATTGTTGACCTTTTGGTGGCTAGCGGTTTGGCCGATTCCAAGGGCGCTGCTCGCCGCACCATCAAGGAAGGCGGCGCCTACGTCAATAACCAGCGCATCGAATCGGCAGAGTGGGAGCCGTCTGCGGAAGACCTTCTGCACGGCAGCTGGCTCGTTCTGCGCCGAGGCAAGAAGAACTTCGCTGGTGCCAAGTTGAGCTAAAGAGCAGTAGATGACGTCCGTTCCACGTGTTGGAAGGACGTCATTTCTCATTTTTGTACTCTGTCCTGCAGGTTTGTGTTGTTTGGTTGTGGTGGACTACATTAATCCAAGTCGCAGCGAGGTAGCCGGTTGGTTACTTTAAGCGAATTTTGTGCGGACTTGGTTCGATGATTTGACTTGGTTCATTTGGTTGGGTAAGTTTGTACGAGCCGCCAACGAGAGGTTAACGAAAAGTTAATTTTTTGTGGTGTGCGGATGATGTTTGAGAACTCAATAGTGTGCCAATGTACTTTTTATTTTTTGTGTGCATGGTTGTGTGTTGATTGGTTTGTCTGCCAATGAGCCTTTAGGTGGTTTGTTGGTTGGTGTGTGCCGGTTGGGTATGTGGAACACGTACTCATTTGAATGCTGTTTGGTGTTTCGGCTGCATTGAGATGGATTGGTTGGCATGTGATTGTGTTCAACTTTTTTGGTTTCCTTATTTTTGACCCCGTCGGGTTGAGGGAACTGTATTTTTCTTTGTAGTAATTTTTGGACGCCAGCATGAGCCTTGTGTGGTTTGTGGTGGTTTGTTTCTTTTGTTGGGTTTCGGGCTTTTCACGGCCTGTTTCGGATTTTTGTTCTGAAATTTTTTTGTGGAGAGTTTGATCCTGGCTCAGGACGAACGCTGGCGGCGTGCTTAACACATGCAAGTCGAACGGAAAGG
>NZ_JASPII010000019.1:0-34708 GCF_030229635.1 Corynebacterium marquesiae | reverse complement strand
ATGTCGCGGCTGACCTGTCAAGCATCACGACGATTCCCTCAGCCACAGACTGTCAAATATGTCATGAACTCAGACACCGTCGTCGGCTCCATACACAATTAGGCCCATCACCTGCACAGATAGCCTGCCGGGGGTGGGCCTGTATTCATCATGCACTCAGCACATGGTAGCTGCAACGGTAGCTACCGCACTCGCACGCTCACGATGGGCGAATCATCCTCGCGGGGCTGTAGAGCGCAGCTCCACTCCGAACGAACCACACCCCCAAAATCATTCTGAGAATCAACGTGCCCCCGGATACGCCACACGGTTCCGTCCATTTCCTTTTCGGTGGTGTATTCAGAATCGTCTTCAAACTCAGCCGTGGACGGGGACTTCAATTTATCGGCAACCCGCTCATGACATTTATCGCGGGCTTCGCTTGCAGTCCAGTCTAGGATTGAATCTTCCGACGCGAAGCATCCAGTGAGAGTAAATAGTGCTGCGGTGAGAGAGGGAGAGGGTCGTCTTTTTCATACATTGAGTATACGACTCCAAACCACGAAACCCATATGAGGGGAATTGAGCACATCTGGGCGCTTTACACCGTCGCCACAAGCTGAAAGCAAACTCCTAGCGGACAATTCGTAGATTAACCACCCACAAGTAGCGGAACAGACCAGTGCAGTCTCCCCCATCTTACGTGGTGCTTGGTTGCCCTGAAATTTCGGTATCTACTCACGGGCCTTCATAACATCAAAATACACTGGGGTCATTACTCGACGTTAGCCGCAGCGGACGATGGGCTGCGGGTCGTAGACCGTGGTGGTGGTCTCGCGGGAAAGCTCCTTGCCGCCGAGGTCCTTGATGATGCGGGTATCGGACGTCGTAAAGCCTGGCGCACCAGAGGAAGGCGAGCAGTCGCTGCCGGGCACGGACATCGGTTGTGGGTCGGTCTTAGCCCAGCGGCCGTTATTTACTGACTCGACGTCAATGGTCTTGGTGCCCTTCAAACGCACGGTAATCTTGCCGCCGCCGAAGTCGGTCTCAATGCGGACCGGGGTATTGAAGGTATTGGTGAACTGCAGGTCGATGGCGCCTTCGTACACGGTGGCTTCGCGGCCGGCAGGGTAGCGGGAAATGTAGTACGAGTGCGGGGTGTGGGCGGTATCTTCCATGCCCGCAAAATAGGCAGCGTTGTACAAGGTGGTGGCGAACTGGGAAATGCCGCCGCCGACAGCGGAACCGGAGTGGCCATCAATAATGATGCCGGATTCCACGTAGCCCTGGGCAGTGCCGCGCGGGCCGGTGTGGCCGTTGAGGGAGAAGGTCTCGCCTGGGTTGACCACGGCACCGTTGACCTGCTGGGCTACCAGCTCGATATTCTTGCCGGAAGCAGCCGAGTAGCCCTCGGTGGTGAACTCGCCCACGGTGTCGTTGAAGGTCGCCTTCTTGGCATCGTCGGTGGTGAACTCTGCCGGGTCCGGCTTATAGGTAGCATCCCACTCGCGGTCATCGCCGGTCACGCGCTTGTCAAAGTCCTTCATGGTCGGCTCCCAGTCGATGATCTCGCCATCTTCGGACGGGGTGATCTGCTTGTCGTTGCCATTGAAGGAAATCTTGGCATTTACGCCGGGGACATCGGCACCCTCGGAGCGCTCGGCCAGCAGCTCTTGCGCGCGGTTAGTATCCACGGCGAGCTTAAGCTTGCCGTCCTTCTTTTCAATGCTGGTGAACTGGGAGATTTCCGGCTTATTCAGGGTAGCGCTGACATTATTCTTGGCCTTCAAGGTAATGGGATTATCCAGCGCCTTGGCGGCATCGCCAGTGCGCATGGCCTCGATAGCCGCATCATTGATGGCTGGCTCTACTTCTTCTGGGTCTACGTTTACGCCCTCCGAATCGAGCCAATTATCCGTAACTGCATTGTGCAGGGTGCCGGCATCTACGGTTTGGCCGAGCTTGGGGTCGGTGACCTTGAGCTCACCATTGTTGAGCTCCAACATGCCATCAACTGGATCGGTGGAGAGATCCTTCTTCACGCGGTCCAGAGCCGGTTGCAGCTGTACCTCATCCACGTTGGTCTCCACCGGAATATCCCGGGTGGGGCGGAAGAAGCTATACAGGCGGGTAAAAGGATTGAGGGAAGGTTCTTCAATATTGTCTACGGCGCGCTGGTTATCCAGGGCAAGGCCCGATTCGGAGGGAACGAGTTCCGTGTGGAGGTCGCCGGAGGTAACGCTCACGGGCTCGGTTTCTACGCCCGCGAGCTCATCTTCGAGCTTCTCCACGGCGGCGGTGCGATCCATGGCGGAAATATCCACGCCGTTGACGGAAACGGCGCGCGGAATCTTGTCCTGGTTTGCTGCGACATCCCAGGCATAAGCAATGCCCGCGATCAGGACAAGGCCGACCAATGCGCCGAGCGCGATGAGCCAGCCTTTAGCACCATTTTTTCCTTCTGCCTTTTTCACGCCTTAAAGGTTAACGGTTTTAGTGGCATTTTTCCTAGTCCTGTGCGGGCTCGGGTGCAGCGTCGGTCGGGGGAGCGCTGACATGGCGGGCGGCGTCCGCAAGGCGTTCGAGTGGCAGGCGGCCGTCGTTGACGGCGCCGACGACGGCGTCGATCACCGCATTAATATCGCCTTCGGTGGACCACAAGGGCATATCGGCGCCGGCATTGAGGGAGGCCACGACGGCGTCGGCAAGCGGGAGCGAATCTGCAATCGCCTTCATGCCGCCGATGTCATCGGTGTAGATGGGCCCGTCGTACTGCAAGGTCTCGCGGGCTAGGCCATAGGCCTCCGGCAGGATAGAAGCGGGAGTCTGACCATCGCCCAAGCCGGGCACGGCGAGGTGGCCCATCATGAGCGCGGCATTGGGCGCTTGAGGGAGGGCGGTTTTAAAAGGAATGAACTCGTGGCCTTCTAGTTCTTCTAGCGGCGGGGTAACGGCCTCGGCCAGGTGGGTATCGCCAGAGGCGCGGCCGTGTCCCGGGAAATGCTTGAATACGGCCTTGACCCCAGCGGAATCCAGCCCGCGTGCAAAGGCCGCGCCATACTCGCCTGCTTGGACCGGATCGGTGGAAAAGGATCGATCGCCCACCACCTCTAGGCCGTTGCCATCGACGTCGAGCACCGGGGCAAAGTCCACGTTGATGCCGTGCGCCTTGAGGCTGGTGCCAATCTCGTGAGCCAGCTGCTCCACTTCTTGCGGGGAACGCTCGGCCGCCATCTGTTGCGGGGAAGGGTACTCCCCGAGGACGTCGGAAAACCGCTGCACGCGCCCGCCTTCAAAATCGATAGAAACTTCGAAGTCGCGGCCCACCTCCTGGCGCAGGGCATTAATATCGCCGCCCTCTTCCTGCAGCAGGTTGGGATCCGCCCAGCTGGGGATAAAGATTCCGCCCACACCGGCATCTAGTTTGGCCTTGGCATCGTCATAGTTGGTGGCTGGGGGCATCAACACGGAGGCAGCCATGGCGCGGATATCCTGCTGCGGGGCGGCCTCCTCCGAGGTCTCTTCGTGCGTTTCATGCATTGCGGCAGGTGAGCTCGACGCAGCCGGAGTGGTGGAGTTTTGGCTCTCATTGTCCTCCTGGATGGAGGTAGAGCAGGCGCCCAAGGCCGTCACGAGGGCGAGGCTGGCAAGGATGCGCGGAGTTTTCATGCCTTCTAGTGTGCAATATTCCTCGCGTTCTGTCGCAAGCGGTGGGTAGACTAGTGACATGAGTAACGGCGAGACAATGCTAATTGCCTACGATGGCACCGAACGAGCCGGCCGCGCCCTCGAGTACGCGTCCCAGCTGCTGCGGCCCACCACGGTAGAAATCCTCACCGCCTGGGAGCCGGTAGCCCGGCAGACCGCCCGCGCCGTCAGCCGCACCGGAATGCACCAGTCCACCGTCTCCCCGGACGGCGTCGAAGAGGATCCGGCCTATGAAGAGGCACTAAAGATTTGCCGCCAGGGCATCGAGCTGGCCGAAAGTCTGGGCCTAGCCGGCCGCGCCCACTTGGTGGAATCCGCCACCACTATTTCCTCCGCCATCATTGATGCAGCACACGAGCTAGACGTGGACGTCATCGTCACCGGCACCCGCGCCCTGACCGGCTTCCGCGCTTGGTGGACTAACTCCACCGCCGACCAGATTGTGCGCAATGCCGGACTTCCCGTCTTCATCGTGCCGCAGGAAAACGAAGATGACGCGGACGATGATGAGGCAGAATACTTCTAAATAGCTGCTAGTATCTTTAGCCATGGCTCTGGAAACCGATTCTTTGAACAAGCGCACCCTTGGCCCTGCCATCGGTAGCGCTGTTGTGGGCATCGCGCTCGGCGTCATCACCATCATCGGCATCGCACAATTCTCCGGCACCGATACCGTGCCGGAAGGCAATGCGGTTTCTGCTTCCGATGCGGTTTTGGGCGGCCCTGAGTACGGATCCCGCAACTAGGTGTGCGTACCCTCCGCGGGCGGCTCGCCCGCCCCTACCCGCTGGGGATCTTTGCCCTAGCGCTAATCCTCCTCGTGCAGCCGTGGGGGTTGACGGCCGCCGACACTAAGCATGATCTGGCGGCCAATCCGCTGCACTTTCTCCACGGGGCGCTAAGCGCCTATACGGACACCTTTACCCTGGGACAGCTGCAGAATCAGGCCTATGGCTATCTTTTTCCCCAGGGCCCATTCTTCGTTTTAACCCAGCCCCTGCCCGATTGGGTGGCCCAGCGCCTGTGGTGGCTGCTGGTCTTAAGCATCGGCTTCATCGGCTTCCATAAGCTCGCCTGCAAGGTGGGCCTGCGTGGCTGGTGGGTCTGGGTTGCGGCGATGCTCTACGCGCTCTCGCCTCGCACACTTTCTACCCTGACCGCCATTTCTTCTGAGACCTGGCCGGTTATGCTCGCTCCCTGGGTTATCCTGCCCTTCCTCAATGCCAAGCTCACGTGGCGTGATGCCGCCGCGGCCACCATCCCCGTGGCGCTTATGGGTGCGGTCAATGCTACCGCGACCATCGCGGCGTGTACTCCGGCCGCAGTAGTCCTGCTCTACCGCCGCGCCTTTAAACCCGGCGCGGCCTGGCTCCTGGGGTGCTTGGCGGTATCGGCCTGGTGGATCGGTCCCCTTATCGTGCTTGGCCGCTATGCCCCGCCGTTTACGGAATTCATCGAATCCGCTCGCGTGACCACGCGCTGGCTTAACCTGCCAGAGATTCTGCGCGGAACCACGAGCTGGACGCCGTTTGTTGATACCGAGCGCGTGGCCGGCTATGAGCTTGCCACCGAGTCCTTCTTTGTGCTGGTCACCATGGGAATTGCGGCCGTGGGCATTTACGGGCTCACCAAACTGCCGCGCGTGTGGTCCGTCATGCTGGTGGTGGGCATCGCGGTCCTGGGCTGCCAGGCGGCGTGGTACCTCGATGCGCTCGATGGACCGCTGGCCGCGCTGCGCAACCTGCATAAATTCGATCCGCTGGTGCGCATCCCGCTGCTGTTAGGCGTGGCGCGCGCCTGCGCCCATCTTCCACTACCGAGGAGTTTGCGCCCCACCAAGAGGCAAACGCTCGGCGCACTGACGCTGCTCTTGTGCATCGCGGTGGTTTCCCCGGCATGGTCGCAACGCTTGCTGCCGCTGGGTGCCTATAAAGAGGTACCCTCCTACTGGCACGAGGCCACGGACTTTATCAACACCCATGCCACCGATACCCGCACCCTTATCTACCCAGAGGCGTCCTTTGCCCGGCAGACCTGGGGATGGACGCGCGACGAGCCGGCCCAGCCGCTGCTCGATGTCCCTTGGGCCGTGCGCGATGCCATTCCACTCGTGCCCCCAGAGGCCATCCGCGGGCTCGACGGTGTGATGGCCGCGCTCAAGGAAGATCCGGCCACCGGCGTGCGCTCCCTGCAGCGCCTGGGCATCGGCGCGGTCATGGTGCGCCACGATCTCTTCACCGGGGAGGACGAGGCCCTAGCCAGCAAGTTTGGCGGCGAGGTCCATCGCTTCGGCGAGGTCGATGTCATCCTGCTCAACCACGCCGGCATGTCCTTAGGACCTACAGATCCAGTGCGCGTGGCCGGCGGTGGTGAAGCCTTGGCGCTTCTCGATGCCCACTCCACCCCCACCACCCGCCAGCTCGTCGATCGCGACGCCGATATCGTCACCGATACCCCAGCGCTCACGGACCGCAACTACGGCACCCTCGATGGCCCTATCTCCGCGCCCCTGGCCGCGGACGATCCCAGCCACGTGAATAACCGCCTGCGCGATTATCCCTCCGCTGGGCCCCTTACCCAGGTAGAAACCCACGGCGGTTCCGTGGCGGTCTCCTCCTCGGCTGCCGATGCCACGGCCTTTGGCGGGGCCCAGCCGAAAAAGTCCCCCACGGCCGCTGTGGACGGGGAGAACTCCACCGCCTGGTGGCCCGCGCCGGGCGATGATGCCGGGTGGATTGAACTGCGCGGTTCTTTCACCCAGCCGCGCCTCAAGCTCATGGCCACCAGCGCCACCGCGGTAACCGTGCGCTCCGGCAGCGCGGCCGTAGAAGTGGACTTGCAGCCCTTCCGCTCGCAGGAAGTCCGCGTTCCCGGCGGCGATACCGAGGCCATCCGCGTAGAGCTATCCCACCGCACCGGCATCGCGGAGTTAGAGGTAGAAGGCCAGCCGGTCGAGCGCGTGGTGACCGTCCCGGATACCTCCCCTGACGTGCACCAATTCTTCTTCCAGCAAATGCTGCAGGATACCGGCGTGCTCATCCGCGATTTCACGGCGCCGCGCCCGATGAGCGTGACGGTGGATTCCACCAAGCCCGTGCTTATCGATGCCCACCGCTACTCCCCCGGCGAATCCCTCACCCTTAGCCCTGGCGCGCACCGCGTGCGCACCACTGGGCCGTGGGTGAGCCTGCGCGAGAAGGGCTGGCAACCAGCAGGCTCTTCCGAGCCCACCGGGTACTCGATTGCAGCCGCTGATGAGGATCGCCTCTTGGTCACCGGTCGCGCCTTCAATAAGGGCCTGCGCGGCTACCTAGGCGAGGAAGAGCTCACCCCGCGCGAGATCGATGCAGCCACCCAAGCTTTCGTCATTCCAGCCGGCCGCTCCGGAGACTTCCGCATGACCTTTAGCGCCCAACCGGTTTACCGCGCCACCCTCCTCTTCGGCGGTGCGCTGGGGTTACTTGCCCTTGGTCTGTGCATCCTGGCGGCCGCGCGCCGCCCGTCCCGACCCACTTGGCGCGCGCCGCGCGGCGGCGCTGCCTCGGCCGTGGTCGCACTCGGCGCGCTGGCCCTGACTGGCTGGCCGGCCGCGGTCGCGGCCGTTTCGGCTTGGTTAATACTGCGCTGGACCACCATCCCGCGCGCCTACCTCGCGCCCGGTGTCGTGGCGGCGGCCGGGGCGATCCTGGCCCGCGCGCCGTGGACATCGGGATCCTATGCGGGCGATTCGCTCCTGCTTAGCTGCTTGTGTGCCGCGGGCGTGGCCTGTCTTTTCGCCTCCGACCAAGGAGAAGATCCCGGCCGGGACACTCGATGAGCGTATAGCTCGCGGCCGAGACCACAACGGTGACCACCACCGTTACGGCCAGAATCACCCAAAAGTCCAGGGGCTTCCCGCTAAACAGCGGCACTCCGGTAAGCGGAAACGCCAGTCCCAGAATGGCCACATGCCATAAGAAGATGGAATAGGACCACGCGCCCAGTGCCTGCATGAGCGGACTGGTCAGCCAGGACTTATCCCGTGGGGCAAGCGCTACCGGTACCACCACGACTGCGGCGAAGGCTGCTCCCGCAATGATGCGGCGGGAAAATTCGCCCGGTTCTGGATGCACCAGTCCCTGCGGCCCGAACCACTCGCGGCTGGCAAGCCACAGCACCACCGCCGCGGCGAGCCACCATGCCCAGCGCGGCCGCAGCACGCGCTGCACGCGCCGGCTAACACCGGCTTCTTCGCATTCCGCGGCCAGCATTCCCACGGCAAACCACGAAGCATACGCCGGTGGCCAGATCTGCGAATTGACCTGGTCCTTGGCGTAATCGGCCACAAAGGGAACAAAGCCCCAGGCCCAGCTAACAACGGCGCCCAACGCGATGGCCGCTACCCGCCAGCGCCGCGGCAGCGCCCCAAAAAGCCACGCCAGCAAAGGCAAAGCAAGGTAGAAGAAGAACTCTACGCATAGCGACCATAGGTGGGTAAGCCCCGGCGCTAGCCCGTCCACCACATAAATCTGGGTGGAGGTGAGGTTGCTCAGCAGCTGGGTGGGGGAGAGCGAGTGAGCGTCGGGAAGCAGGAGCATCACCGCCACCACGCAGGCATAATAGGCCGGCAAAAGGCGCGCTACGCGCGAGCGCGCGTAGCGGGATAAGGTGTGCAAACCACGGCGGCGCCACAGCAAGAAGGCGCTGAGTGCAAAGAAAACGGCCACGAAAAAATCGAAGCGCCCAGCAAACCCCCACCCAGTTCCGGTCTGAAAAGACACGTGGGTGACAATGATTCCAAGGGAAGCGACCGCGCGTAGACCATCTAGCTCCGGCAGATGCTGGGGTACGCTTTTCACAGATGCCTGCGGCTGCACGCTTGCTCCTAACCCCGGATCGACCTGAAACTGATTGGACATTTTACTGCAATGAAACGCTACCTTTGGCCACGCTCGCCACTGGCGTGGGTTGTCATTGCCGCCGTCATTTTCTTGGTGCTGGGCACCGTGGTGCCACCGCTATATAACAATCAGACCCGACCGCTGGCTTTCGACCAAAACATCAACACCGTCACCGCCCCATCGGCCGGCGTGTGGATGGAAGCGCCCGAGTTCATCGCCGGAGCCAAAGCCACCGGCGATAGCAAGGACCCGCAATGCCAAGAAAAGCAGGTGCCCATGTGGTGCTACCTGCACCACGACCTGCTTACTATCGAGCGCAATACCACCACCTCCGAGGTAGCAGAAGATGATGCGCTCGCTAACTCCGATTCGCTCTCTCGCCTGCTCGCCGGGGATACTCCCCTTGCCCAGATCACGGAGCATTCCGTGTTGAACCGCGAGTCCACCTACCCTGTTGCCGCGCCGAAAGATAATTGGAAATTTGTCCTACCGGCTTTGGATACCGGCATGGCCCGCACCGACTTCGAGCGCGATGGGATCAACTACTTCTTTCCCTCCGGTACCGAGCAGCGCTCCTATCCGTTTTTCGATCTAGCGACGCAATCCTCCACGGCGGTGGACTTCACCACGACGGAAAAGTTCGACGGTATCCCCACCTATTCTTTCCACCACGATATCCAGCCCATTTCCTTGGCTGATATGCGCAAAAGCATTACCGCCGAGGTCGATACCGGCACCGGCGAGCGGCAGCTAGCGGCCGAGGATTTTCGTATCTCCGGACCGGCGAAGCGGTTCTACGACGCCGAGTCGCGCGAGCTCCTCGGCCTGGATGCTACTGACCGGGTCACGGTGGAGCCCTTCTACACCATCGGCCGCGATATCTCCGTCGAACCTACCACCGGCACCATGGTGGACCTGCGGGAGAACATCAAGATCTTCTTCGCCGCGGATGAAAAACAGGCCGGCACCATGGTGGCGAATGATGATACGGAGGACCGCTCCATCTTTGCCGCCGATCTGCGCTGGTCCGATGAGACCCGCGCGGAGCGCCTTGATGAGGTGCGCCCGGTCATTCGCACCATTCGCGCCTTGATGGTGGTCGGCTGGGCCGGCAAGGCCATCGGCGTTGGTCTATTGCTCTGTGCCGCCTATATGTACATGCGCCGACACCGTGAAGGCTAGGCGTATTTTACTCCTTAGCTGGGGCGCCCTCCTTGTGGCCGCGGTGTGCTGGCCCTTTGCCTTGCCCGGCGAGTTCTTGTGGCGCGATATGGCGTTGCTTGACCATCCGGCGCTTTCCCCTTCTGCCTTTGGTGGCGGCAGTCTGCCCGCCCGCAATGCACCGCAAGATGGTTTCCTTGCTCTCGTGGGCGGCGCGTGGGCGGCGCGGGTGCTCATTTTTGCCGCCGCCGCGTCCTCCGCGCTCACCGCGGCGCGCTGGGCACGCTCTACAGTCGCCGCGGTGAGCGCGATGGCGGTGGCGGTGGCCAATCCCTTCGTCATCGAGCGTCTCCTGCAGGGCCAGTGGTCGCTTGCGGTGGCCGCGTGGCTGCTGCCGGTCATCGCGTGGGCAGGAAGAAGGCACAGCTGGGTGGCGTGGCTGGCTATGTGGGGAGCTTCGCTTACCCCTACGGGTGGTCTCTTTGCCGTGGTGACCGCGGCGGTGACCTGCCGCAAGCGGGTAGCGCTCGCCGGCGTGGTCTTGTGTTTGCCGTGGGCCATTCCGGGCATGTTCAATCCCGCTGCGCCTGGCGATACCGCAGCAGCGGTGGCCGCGTTTGGCCCGCGGGCAGAAGACTACGTCGGCACCGCAGGCGCGCTACTGCGGCTCGGCGGCATCTGGAATGCGGAGGCGGCCATCGGGTTCGCCGTGTGCGGCGTCATCGTGGCGGTCATCGCCGTACTCGGGGCGTGGCGGGTTCCCGCGCGGTTGAGCATCCTCGCAGCGATTGGTCTCGGCGGGGCGATATTCTTCTGGCTGGTTCCCGGTGCTCTGGTGTGGTTCATCGATCACGTACCGGGGGCGGCGCTGCTGCGCGATAGCGGAAAACTGACCATGCTGGCGTTGCCGCTCTATGTGGCCTCGCTGGGGGCACTGCCGAATCTGCCGGCAGCACTGGCAACCGTGGCTGCAATCGTACAGCTGCTGCCCGTTCCGGGACGCCTCGCGGTGCTCGCGCCGCGGGATACGAGGATAGATGAGCAGTTGGTGCGCGCGATTGACGGCCGCGTGGCCTTCTTCCCAGAACGTGCCAACCTCGTGGAGGTTCCCGGCGGCGTAGCCGTCGACCCCTACTCCAAGGCGGTGGCCATGGTGGAATCGGGGGAATTAAGCGTAGACGGGACCGTGGTGGACCAAGCCTCGCCGCAGTACCGGGCGGCGCTGCGCGCGTGGAAAGAGCACGATATGAACCAGCTGACCGAGCTCGGCGTCGGTGTGGTCGTGGTGGGCGGTGCTATAGCCGCGGAAACGAACGCGCCGCAGCCGCAGGTTCCATGGGCGCTTACCGCCCTGTGGATGGCGTGCCCGCTACTAGCCTTTGCAGCAATTCCGCGAATTGCTCGCCGGTCTTCTCCCACGAGAAGCTAGCGGCAAAATCCCGCGCGTTGGAGCCAAGGGTGCGGCGCAGTGGGGCGTCGGCAAGCAGCTGCTTAGTGGCCGCCACGAAGTCCTCTTCGCGCTCTACCAGGATGCCGGTCTTGCCGTTGATAACGCTGTCACGCAGGCCAAACGTATAACCTACAGTGGGAACTCCATGTTGGGCTGCCTCCATTACTGCCAAACCCCACCCCTCTTTACGCGAGGGCATCAGCAGGGCATCGGCACGGGCCAGCAAAGCGTGCTTATAGTCCTCGGTCACCTGGCCGCGGAAGCGCACGCGATCGCTTACTCCATGCTCCTCGGCATAGGAACGCAGGTTAGCCTCCCACCAGCCGGAGCCGATGACGTCCAGGACCGCGCCCGGGGTCTGCGCCACCGTATCCATGGCATGCTCGATCTGCTTATGCGGCACTAGGCGCGAGAGCGTGACTAGGTGCACCTCGGCCTCTCGTTCCAGGGAAGGAACGTGGTCCGGAACGGGGTCCAGGCCATTGGCGATGATGTGCGCGCCCTTAATGCCCAGCGCCTCTAAATCCTCACAAGAGGCCTCAGACACGGTCACATAAGGTGCGCCGCGGTAGACGCGCGGGGCCACTCGGGACTCGAGGAACCAACCGAGCCGCCTGAGGAGAGGGCCCGCTACCGGCCATTGCTCGCGGTGGCAATGGTGAGTAAGCAGCACCGTCGGCGCCCCGGACACCAGGCGAGCGAAAAAGGGGATGCCGTTTTGGGTATCGATTACCGCATCCACCCCGCGCAGGTCTCCCACCCCCAGGCGGCCGGCCAGCATCGCCGCCCAGGCACGCGGATATACGCCGAATTTGGCGCCTCCGCGGCTATAGCGCACGCCGTCGCGCACCTCGCGGTGGGCGGCATTCATGTGCTTGGAGGTGCGAAAGACCACCTCGTGGCCTTGGGATGCTAAGTACTCGCCCACGCGTTCCAAGTAGCGCTCCGAACCACCGCCTTGTGGGTGGGTGGAATCGCGCCAGCATAGTAAAAGAATCTTCATCGTGAGGTATTAGCCTAGTGGGTTATGAGACATACCCGTGAGATGGCCACGCTCCGCCGCTCCATTCAGCTGCTGCGTTCCTTCCGCTTTGAGCAGACGCGCCCGGAGATTTTCTACGGCGGGCTCGCGGAGGATACGGCCGCGCTGGTGGATAACCTCGGCCGCGACCTGGGCGTGCAGCTTTTCGGAGCACGGGTGCTCGATGTCGGCGGCGGCCCTGGCTATTTTGCGGACGCCTTTGCCCGGCGCGGCGCTCGCTACGTGGGATTGGAGCCGGACGCCGGCGAGATGTCTGCGGCCGGCATCCACTTGAGCAATTCCGTGCGCGGCGATGGCACCAACCTGCCCTTTGCCGATAATTCCTTTGACGTGGTCTATTCCTCCAACGTGGCCGAGCACATCCCCAATCCCTGGGATATGGGGGAGGAGATGCTGCGCGTGACCCGCCCCGGTGGACTCGCCATCCTGAGCTACACGGTGTGGCTCGGCCCCTTTGGCGGCCACGAGACCGGCCTGTGGGAGCACTACATTGGCGGCGAGTTTGCCCGCAACCGCTATACCCGCCGCCACGGACATCCACCCAAGAACGTCTTCGGCACCTCGCTTTTCGACGTCCCCTGCTCCGCCGGCCTTGCCTGGGCACAGCGCACCGGCGCGCTCCAATTCGCCTTCCCCCGCTACCACCCCAGCTGGGCTTGGTGGCTCACCCGTGTACCAGGGGTGCGGGAGTTTGCGGTGTCTAACCTGACGTTGGTGCTACAAAAGTAGCCCCCAGCAACGCCGACGTCGCTGGGGGCTAGCTAGGCCTAGTCCTTAAGAAGCGTTCTCGACGCGCTCCTTAAGGGCGTGGAACTGGTCCCACACCTCGGACGGCACGCGGGAGCCCAGGAAGTTAAGGTAGCTGGCGTTATCCTGCATATCGCCTTCCCAGTCCTTCGGGTTGACGGCAAGAGCGGCGCGAACGTCCTCGATATCGAAGTCGATTCCCTCGAGGTCGATATCCTCGGCGCGGGCGGTGTGGCCCACGACGGTTTCCTCGGCCTCAACATTGCCCTCGATGCGGTCAATGATCCACTTGAGCACGCGGGAGTTCTCGCCAAAGCCCGGCCACAGGAAGCGGCCGTCGTCGCCACGGCGGAACCAGTTAACCAGGAAGATAGACGGCATGCGGTCGCCGCCCTTTTCACCCATATCGATCCAGTGCTGCAGGTAGTCACCGGCGTTGTAGCCCATAAACGGAAGCATAGCCATCGGATCGTGGCGCAGGGTGCCGACACTGCCCTCTGCTGCAGCGGTCTGGCCGGAAGCCAGCAGGGCACCGATCATGGTGCCGTGGTTCCAGTCAAAGGCCTGGGTTACCAGCGGAACGGTGGTCTTGCGGCGGCCGCCGAAGAGGATGGCGTCGATCTTCACGCCCTGCCAGTCGTCGTACTCCGGAGCGGCGCTCGGGCACTGGGAAATCGGCACGCAGTAACGAGAATTCGGGTGCGCAGCCTTAGTGGAGGAGGACGGAGTCCAATCCTGACCAGTCCAGTCGATGAGGTGCTCCGGCGCCTCCTTGGTCATCTCCTCCCACCAGACATCGCCGTCGTCGGTAAGCGCAACGTTGGTGAAGATGGTGTTGCCTGGCTCCATGGTCTGCATGGCAATCGGGTTGGAATCGTAGTTGGTGCCAGGGGCCACACCGAAGAAGCCATTTTCCGGGTTGACTGCGTAGAGGCCGTCCTCGCGCAGGTGCAGCCAAGCAATATCGTCACCGACGACCTCAGCCTTCCAGCCCGGAATGGTCGGGGCAATCATAGCCAGGTTGGTCTTGCCGCATGCCGAAGGGAAAGCGGCCGCAACGTGGTACTTCTTACCCTCTGGGTTGGTGAGCTTCAGGATGAGCATGTGCTCAGCCATCCAGCCCTCTTCCTTGGCCATCACAGAAGCGATGCGCAGCGCGTAGCACTTCTTCGCCAGGATGGCGTTGCCGCCGTAGCCAGAACCGTAGGACCAGATTTCCTTGGTCTCCGGGAACTGGGTGATGTACTTGGTGTTATTGCACGGCCACGCCACATCTTCCTGGCCTGGCTCTAGCGGGGCGCCCACGGAGTGCAGGGCGTGGACGAAATCGCCTTCGGCACCAATCTTGTCCAAGGCTTGCGCACCCATGCGGGTCATGATGCGCATGGAGAGCACCACATAGGCGGAGTCAGTGAGCTGAACGCCCAGCTTCGGTTCCGGATCGCTAATAGGACCCATGCAGAAGGGAACCACGTACATGGTGCGGCCCTTCATGGAACCACGAAATGCCTCCGTCATTTCTTCCTTCATCGCAGCTGGCGGCGCCCAGTTATTGGTGGGGCCGGCGCCATCTTCATTTTCGGTACAGATGAAGGTGCGGGATTCCACACGGGCAACGTCGGAAGGATTGGAGCGAGCCAGGTAGGAATTAGGACGCTTTTCCTCATTCAGCTTGATAAGCGTGCCCTTTTCCACCAGCTCTGCGGCCAAACGGTCAGCCTCGTCCTGGGAGCCGTCTACAAAGACCACCTGGTCCGGCTGGAAAAGCTCAACGTTCTCGCTGATCCAGCCGATAAGCTTTTCGTTTTTAGTCGGCAGCTCTCCGACGAGCCCTGGGATAGTGGCGGTCATTAGTAATTCTCCTGAGGGTGGGTGTGAAAATTGGGGAAATAAATCCCCAACTGTGCCTTCCACCTCAAGATTAACGTGCTTGTCCGAATAATTTGCGCAGATTTTGTCACACCGGTTATATCCACCGCGTTTACCAGAACTTCACCAAGCGCAACCACAGATACTGTGTTAAAAATCGCCTTTTCCCATCCCCCTGTTTGGGGGCCTATTCCCCTCCCAGGAAGCAATCAAAACGATAATCTTCCACCCCCAACCGGCCCCACTGGTTATACCCGGATTGGCTTCGCCACACGTGACCCCCGGCGCGGCGTATTGCTTGACAGGGCTAAGCAGGGAAAAATAGGCCGCAATGAATAACACAGATAACTCTCAAAACACCCGCGCTGGAGAAATGCCTCCAGGGCGCCCGCCACAGACCGACTTCAATGCCGTGTTCAACAACGAGCTTGACTACCCACGCCTAGGCAACGTCACCTTCCGCCGCGGCACGCTGACCGAAAATCAGCATGAGCTTTTTGAAAAACGCTGGCCAGAACTAGGCCGCACACTGGAAGACGAGGTCATTGACCTCGATGCCTGGTTTGGCCGCAGCGGCGCCAAGACCATCGTGGAAATCGGATCCGGCACCGGTACCTCTACCGCCGCCATGGCGCCGAAAGAGGCCGATACCAATATCATCGCCGTCGAGCTCTACAAGCCGGGCCTGGCCAAGCTACTGGGCCAGATCGAGCGCGAGGGCATCGACAATATCCGCATGATTCGCGGCGATGGCATCGAGGTCATGGTGCGCATGTTTGCGCCGGAATCCCTTGATGGCATCCGCGTCTTCTTCCCGGATCCCTGGCCAAAGGCCCGTCACCACAAGCGCCGCATCATCCAGTCGGGCACACTCAACCTTTTTGCTTCCCGCCTGAAGAAGGGCGGCGTGCTGCACGTTGCTACCGACCACGCCGGATACGCCGAGTGGATCGATGAGCTTGTGGACGTAGAGCCGAGCCTGGATTACAAGGGTTGGCCGTGGCCAGAGTGCCCGCAGTTGGTGGACCGTCAGGTCATCACCAAGTTTGAGGGCAAGGGCCTAGATAAAGAACACGTCATCACGGAGTATCTCTGGGAGAAGAAATAAATGAGCACCTACCTACTTGTCTGGGATGCGCCGAATATGGACATGGGCCTGGGCTCCCTGCTCGGCGGCCGCCCCACCGCCGCACACCGCCCGCGCTTCGACGCCATCGGCCGCTGGCTGGTACACCTTGCCCAGGACGTTGATGCGGAGCCGCGCGCCGATGTCTTTACTAATGTCACCCCGGGCGGCACCGATGTCATCCGCCCATGGGTAGAAGCCATCCGCAACGTGGGCTTCGGCGTTTTTGCCAAGCCCAAGATCCACGAAGACGATGACGTGGATCCGGATATGCTCGACCACATCGAAAGCCTCCGCGAAGATCTAGCCGGCGTGATTGTTGCCTCCGCCGATGGCCAGAATTTCCAGGAACCTTTGGAAGAGCTCATCGCCGAAGGCCTTCCGGTGACGGTCCTCGGTTTCCATGAGCATGCCGCGTGGGCCGTAGGCCACGCGGATATCAATTTTGTGGACCTAGAGGATATCGAGGGCGTATTCCGCGAGCCGCTACCGCGCGTGAACCTGGATAACCTGCCGGAGGGTGGTGCATGGCTGCAGCCATTCCGTCCCCTGGCTGCGCTGCTTAATAACCGCTAGGAGGCTGCCCCAATGTTTGAAAAATGGGGACGCTTTTCCTATGCGCACCGCCGGCTCATCCCCGCCATCATCATCGCCGCAATCCTTGCACTGTTCATCGGCTTTGGCTTGCAGCTCGATGACCGCATGAGCCAGGAGGGCTGGGAGGATCCCAATGCAGCGTCGACAAGCGCGGCCCAGATTGAGCAGGAAGCATTCGGCCGCGATAACTCCGGCGATGTCATCTTGCTCTTCCATTCCCCCGATGAGAACTTCGACGCCGCCAAGCAGCACTTGGCGCAGTTGAAATCGGAGTATCCCGACCAGATTGACTCGGTGACCAGCTACTTCGACACGAAGAACCCGAACCTGGTCAATGATGATCATTCACTAGCCTTCGCAGCCATCGGGCTCAAAGGCGATAACGAGCAGACGCTGAAGGATTTCCGCGCCATCGAGGGCGCGCTCACGGATACCTCTGCGCCAGTGGAGATTGCGGGTGCCACCGCGGTTGCTGATGCTCTTGATGAGGGAATGTCCCACGATATTTCCCGCGCGGAAAAGGCCGCCCTGCCGCTGGTAGGCATCCTCCTACTGGTGGTCTTTGGTTCCGTCGTTGCGGCCTGCATGCCGCTGGTGGTCGGCGGTCTCTCCATCTTGGGCTCTTTAGGCATCCTGTCCATCCTGGCCAGCTTCTCGCAGGTCAATGTCTTTGCCCAAGCCGTCGTCACGCTGCTGGGTCTCGGCCTAGCCATCGATTATGGCCTCTTTATGGTCTCGCGCTTCCGCGAAGAGCTGGATAAGGGCCGCTCCACCGAGGAGGCCGTGGCCACCACCACCGCGACAGCCGGTCAAACTGTGGTTTTCTCCGCGGCCATGGTTGCCGTTGCGCTTTCCGGCCTCTTCCTCTTCCCCCAGGCCTTCCTGAAATCCGTGGCCTATGGCTCCATTTCTGCGGTCGGCTTGGCCGCGCTCCTTTCGGTCACCGTGCTGCCGTCCATTTTTGGCATGCTCGGCCCCAAGATCGATACCTGGTCCGTGCGCCGTACCTCGCGGACGGCTCGCACTATTCAGGACACCTGGTGGTATAAGCTTCCGCGCTGGGCCATGCGCCATGCCCGCGGACTGACCATCGCCGTATGTGGCCTGCTCATCGCGCTCACCCTGCCTATCATGAGCATTACCTTTGGCGGCATCAACGAGTCCTACCTGCCGCCCGACCAGGACACCCGCGTGGCGCAGGATAAATTCAACGAAGAGTTCCCAGCTTTCCGCACGGAGCCGGTCAAGCTCGTGGTGGAAAATGCCTCGAACCAGCAGCTTGTCGACGTCGTCATGCAGGTCCGCGGCCTCGACGGCCTCACCGAGCCAATGGCGCCGACGACCGCCACCAAGGACGGCACTACCGTGCTTTCCGCCGGCATTGAAGACCGCGATGACTACGCGAAGATCGTGCACGAGCTGGAAAAGGTCAAGGCCCCTGAAGGCGTAAACCTCTACGTGGGCGGTACTCCCGCCATGGAGGTGGAGTCTCTCGATGCGCTCTTCCACACGCTGCCGTGGATGGCGCTCTACGTGGTGCTGGCTACATTCCTGCTCATGTCCCTAGTCTTCGGCTCCTTCGTACTGCCGCTCAAGGCCATTGTGATGACACTGCTGACCTTAGGCGCAACGCTGGGCATCCTAACGTTGATGTTTGTTGCCGGCTTGGGCTCGCACATCCTCAACTTCACGCCCGGCCCGCTCATGAGCCCGATCTTGGTGCTCATCATCGCCATTGTCTACGGCCTGTCCACCGACTATGAGGTCTTCTTGGTCTCCCGCATGGTGGAGGCGCGACGGCGTGGTGCTTCGACCGACGAGGCCATCGCGGCCGGTACCGCGCATACGGGCGGCATTATTACCGCGGCGGCGCTCATCATGATCGTGGTCTCTGGCGCGTTCGGCTTCTCCGATATCGTGATGATGAAGTACATCGCATATGGCATGATTTTTGCCCTGCTTATCGACGCCACCATTGTCCGCATGCTCCTCGTTCCCGCCGTCATGCACCTGCTGCGCGAAGACAACTGGTGGGCACCTAGCTGGCTGCGCCACGCCACCACAGTTTTGACCGGCGGCGCAAGACACCGCGGCAAAACTATTCCCTTCTCTGAGCTCAAACAACGCCTCGAAGGAGATAAATAAGTGAAAAACTGGCTGCGGCTTATCGCCTCGCTCATCGTCCTGCTTATCCTGATTTATGTCTTCCGCGATGAGTTGGACTTCCTGCGCGAAGGCTTCTCGCGGCTGTCTCATTCCGACCCTGCCGCGGTAGCATTGGTAGTCGTCGCCTCTATTCTGGCAGTCCTTGCCATGGGTGAAGTCATGCGCCTGCTCATTCGCGCCGGCGGCGTACATGTGCCAGCCTCGGAGACGTCCGCCCTCACGCTGGCGGCTAATGCTTGGTCCACCACGCTTCCAGCGGGCCCGGCCTTTTCCGCCATCCTCACCTTCTACGTGCAACGCACGTGGGGTGCTTCCGTCATGCTCTGTGGTTGGTTCTTCGTGCTGTCTTCGGCCATTTCCACCATGTGGCTCGTACTCATCGGCTTAGGCGGCGTGCTCTTCCTCAATGCCGATATGGCGCTGTGGTCCCTCATTGGCACCCTGGTTCTCATGCTGGCGCTTTCCGGCGGCCTTTTTTGGCTAACCAATCACCCTGATACCATCATCCGCTGGCTCAACCGCCAGAAGCTCATTAAAGGCTCCAAGCGCGAAGCCCTCATGGACCAGGTCAAAAATCTGGAAGAGGTTCACCTCAACCGCCGCCAATTCGCCTGGGTTTCCTTTTATTCCCTGGCCAACCGCCTCATCGATATGGTCTCGCTGTGGGGCTGTGTGTGGGCCGTGACCGGCCACCTACCTGCCCTGCACGCGGGTGAGGACACAACGACGATGGCCGGCGTAGGACTGGCGTATCTTACAGCCAAGCTGGCCGGCTCTGCCCAGGTCACGCCCGCTGGCCTCGGCACGGTCGAAGCCGCCATCATTGCCACCCTGGTTGCCACCGGTATGACCGCGGTGGATGCAACCGGGGCGGCAATTATCTACCGCCTGATTTCCTTTGCCCTCATCACAATCATTGGCTGGGTAATCTACTTCTGGCACTATGCTCGCAAGGGCATTACCTACGCCGCCTTGAATCGAAAGGAAAATGCATGAGAATCGCCCCCGTCATCGATATCATCGCCCTGATGCTCTTTGCTGTGGCCGCCCGCCTCGCCCACGGCGGACTAAGTTTTTCCACCTGGGTTGATGCCTTTTGGCCATGGGCCATCGGCGCGCTCATCGGCTGGGCTATCATCCTGGCCGCCAAGGTGCAGGGCAAGTGGAAAGAAGGCGGCGTTGTCTGGTTGAGCACCGTCGTGGGTGGCATGGCCCTGTGGATGTTGGTGAATGGCCGGCTACCACACTGGAGCTTCCTCATCGTGGCAACCGCTATGTCCGCGCTATTCTTCTTTGGCTGGCGGCTTTTCGCCCGCAAATAAAAATAAGGAGGGTAAAACCCTCCTCATTTTTGCTCGGTTTACTTGAAGCTTACCGGTACGCCTGCATGGTTGAGCATATCGACAACGAAACCAATGATCTCGCTAATGATGTCTACAGCGCTAGATAGAATCATAAATAACTCCTTGCCTAGGATTGGGACTTTATATTCCTATCGCTAATCCAAGCACACGACGTTACATTGGGGCAATGGTGTGCTTCTTCGGCAGATCGTTTTCCTGCTTCGTTGCCAGCTGCCGCAGCGCTTGGCGGAGAGCCAACCGGGATTGATTCGGCTGAATCATAGCGTCTAGGTAACCGCGCTCGGCGGCGACATAGGGAGCGGTCATGGTCTCATCGTAGAAGTCCATGAACATCTTTTTGGTCATCTCGCGCTGCTCAGGGGTCTCGGCGGCGTCTAATTGCTTACCGGCGATCATCACCACGGCGGCGGCCGCACCCATGACGGCGATCTGCGCGGTCGGCCACGCCAAGTTAATATCACCGGTCAGGTTCTTCGAACCCATCACGGCATAAGCACCGCCATAGGCCTTGCGCACGATGAGCGAGACCTTCGGCACGGTGGCTTCTACCACGGCGAAAGCAAACTTGGCGCCGCGGTGAATAAGGCCCACCTTTTCCTGCTCTACGCCTGGTAGGTAGCCCGGGGTATCCACCACGAAAACCAGCGGGATATTGTAGGCATCGCAAATGCGGATAAAACGCGCGCCCTTATCGGCGGCATCAGCATCGATGCAGCCTGCCAGGTGCATGGGATTATTGGCTACAAATCCCACCGTCTTGCCATCAATGCGCCCGAAGGCGGTGATCATATTGGGCGCAAAATTCTCCTGAATTTCAATGATGTCCTCGTCATCGCCCAGCTGGGTCAACAGGTCCAGCATGTCGTAGCCGGCATTAGTGTCATCCGGCATGAAGGAGTTGAGGTCTTCGTCCTCGGCCACGTCGGCATCGGAAGGCGCGGCGAATTCTGGGGCCTCATCAAAGCAGGTTAGCGGCAGGTGGTCCAAGAGATCGCGCACCATGTCAAAAGCGTCTTCCTCAGAAGGAACTACGGCCGAAACATTGCCGTTGAGCTCCTGCTGGCGAGCGCCACCCAGCTCGGCAGAGGTAACGTCCTCACCGGTGACCTCACGAATAACGTTTGGGCCCGTGACATACATTTCCGCTTCCTGGTCCACGGCAATGACAAAGTCCGTGGTCACAGGGGCATAAACTGCGCCACCGGCAGATTTACCCATCATGATGGAAATCTGCGGACTGCGGCCAGACAGCGGCAGCTGGCGGCGGGCAATCTCGGAATACATGGCCAGCGAGGTCACCGCATCCTGGATACGGGCGCCGCCGGAATCCTGAATACCGATTACGGGGCAGCCAATCTTGATTGCCATGTCCATGACCTCGGTAACTTTCTTGCCAAAGGTCACACCGACAGAGCCGCCGTAGACGGTCTTATCGTGAGCGTAGATGCACACGGGGCGGCCGGAGATGCGGCCATAACCGGTGACCACGCCATCGGAGTAGATAGCATCCGGGTCGCCAGGGGTTTTGCCCAAGGAACCCGTTTCGACGAAGGACCCCTCATCCAGCAATTCATTGATGCGTTGACGAGGCGTGGTACGCCCAGCCTCGTCGCGGCGCTTGCGGGAGCGCTCACTGCCTGGGTCCTGCGCCTTGTCTAGGCGCTCGCGCAGGTCAGCGAGTTTCTCAGCGGTTGTCTGCTTGGCCGCCACGTATCTTCTCCTCGATCCATTCGTCCATATGCTTGCCTACGATGCCGATGGCCGGCTCGTCCGGCACTGCAAGGTGATCGCCTTGCAGCTGCACAATTTCTAGATCCTTAACGATAACTCCCCAACCGCCGTCGGGGTCAATCTCAGCGTAGCGCGGCTCCAGCTCGATCGCACCGTCGTGCATGCGCTCGGAGCGGAAAAGCAGAACCGGCACGGAAACATCGGCCCAGCGATGGAAGTCAATCTTGGCCAAGATCTGGTTGTCCACGAAGGAAGCACGCTGGTGCTCCAGAACGCCGGCGGAAAGGCCGTGCTCGGAGGCGTCGGTAGTAGCGAGGAACTCTGCCAGCATTGTCATGAGCGCATCCTCGCCCATGGTCTCGAGCATCTCGTACGGCGGCTCAAAGTCCAATCCGTAGGTCTTCTTGGCAAAGGCCGCGTAGCGCTCCCAGCGGGCTCGGGTTTCCTCCGGGGTATCCGGGGCCGGGTGGGACGGCTGGGTGGTATCCAGCAGCGCAATAAACGCCACCTCCACCGAGTCCTGGGTGCGCTTTTGCAATTGGTAGGCCACCTCGTAGGCCAGCGCGCCACCGAAGGACCAACCACCGAGCACGACCTTGCGGCCACGAGCGTAGTGCAGGATGTCCTCGACATAGACCTTGGCTCGCTCCTCTAGCGAACCCTCGATGCGCTCGACTCCGTAGACAGCCACATCCTCGGGCAGGCGGCGGGTTAGCGGCTGGTAGACCACCGTGGTGCCACCGGCTGGGTGGAACATAAATACGGCGGGGCCGTCGGCTTCGCGCAGCACGCGGATATTGCCTTCTACCTCGGTCTCTAGTCCTTCACGGACCAAGTCAGCCAGGCTTTCCAAGGACTCAGCCTCATGGACCTGCTGGGCAGTGACTTCGATGCCTGCGCGTTCGGTGAGGCGCTCGGCAATCTGGGTCGCTACCTCTTCGCTTAACTCTGGCAGCGCAGAGGTAACACCCGCTGCGGCCTTGCCAGTAAAGGTAGCCCAGGTGCCAAAGACCATGCGCTCGGAGGCATCGCGCGGGGCAACGCCCACGCCCTGGCCAGGCTCGTCTTCTTCTGGCGCCGGCGTGTCTTCAGTAGCGATCTCACTGGTATCCACACTGCCGCCAGCTACGGCCTCTTCCACCATGGCGATGACGTCTGCCAGGGAGGCGTCACGCAGCGCCTGCACCTGCAGCGGCGGAATCTGGAAGTCATTTTCCACGCGATTCTTAATGCGCATACCCATCAGGGAATCCAGGCCCAGGTCAATGAGCGGCAGCTCTCGGGGCAGGTCAGAGACGTCATAGCCCATGGACTCAGAAACGATGAGCGCGAGGCGGTCCTCTACGGTTTCCTCCGTGGGGTCCCAGCGCACGGCGTCGACTTCTTCCGTCGCTGCAGGCGCGCTTTCGGGCACATCAGCCACGCCGGGGATTGGCGCCACACCCAAGTCCAAAGCGGAGGCAAAACCTTCCGCCAAGAGCTCAGTCTGCATACCACGAACAGCGTAGACAGCCACGGACATGCCGCCGATGGACTGGCTTACCACCGTAGTAACCTCGCCACGCGGCGGCAGGTCAGCGTGCTCTTCGGTGGCAATGATGCGTGCTCCAGGCTTGACGGCCTCGGCCGCAGCCTCCACGATGGCCAGCGCAGACGGCGCCTGGTCTGCATTGGTGGAGAAGGCAACCTTGCCCTCTGGCAAGTTAACGCGTGCGCCCGGCAGGCCGGATACGCCAGCCGAAGGACGCGCATTGGTCCAGAAACGCTGGCGGTTGAACTGGGTATAAGGCGCCTCTACGCGCGCGCCAGAACCAAAGACCGCGCCAAAATCCACCGGCATGCCAGTGACATAGAGCTTGCTGAGCAAGTCTAGGAGTGACTCGGTGGGATCTACCTTGCGCTTCAACGCATACAGCAGCTGCGCATCGGCCTTGCCCACGGCAAAGGCGGTGGACATTAGCCCCATGAGTGCAACCGGGTTTGGCGAGATTTCTACCAGCTGAGTGTGGCCGGCAGCGAAAGCCGCCTCGGTGGCATCCTGCAGGTAGACCGAGTGGCGGGTCATGCGCAGCCAGTAATCCTCATCGTGCACGGTGGTCCCAGGACGATAGACCTTGCCCTTATCCACGGAGGAAAACAGCGGAGTGTGCAGCGGCTTGGCTTCCATGCCGGCAATGGCTGCATGCAGCTCGCCCAGGATAGGATCCACAGCCGAGGTATGCCCGGCCGCCTTCACATTGAGGGCGCGGGCGAATTTGCCTTCGCCATCGAGCTTTTCCACCAGGTCCAGCACCTCTTGGCGCGGACCGCCCACGGTGGTCATACCGGGGCCGGTGTATACGGCGGGCTCGATATTTCCGTCGAGCGCAGCAATATCTTCGGCCGAGAGCTCTACTACAGCCATGGCTCCTTGCTCGGCGTCGCTTAGCGACGCCTCACCCTCACCCATTAACCGCGCCCGGTGGCAGGCAATCACCATGGCGTCCTCGGCGGAAATGCCGCCTGCGGCATAGGCCGCGGCAATCTCGCCCATGGACATGCCCATCACGCCGGCTGGGCGCACGCCAAAGGAAGCGAGCAAGTCCGTCAACGCGATCTGGATAGCGGTAATGGCCACCTGGGCGGTCTCGGTGTCATAGGTCTGGGCATCGTCTTCAACGATATCGAGGATGGACCACCCGGATTCGAAGTCTACGATGGCGTCCAGCTCTTCCAAACGGGCCTTGAACTGTGGCGAAAGCGCAATCATATCCTTAGCCATCTTGCGATGCTGGGAGCCGAAACCGGAGTACACGAATACCGGGCCCGGGACCTGCGGCGAATCCGCAGCAGCGATACCGACGGATACCTTCCCCTCAGCCACCTGACGCAAGCGCTTGACCGCTTCTTCGGTAGAGCTAGCCATCACGACGGCGCGGGAGCGGGAGTGATTGCGGCGGGCAATGGTACGGGCGACGTCGACAAGCGCGGGCTTTTCCGCCTCAATGAAGTCCGCCAACAGGGCCGCAGCGCGTGCCCGGCGCGATGGCAAGAGGCCAGAGACCGGCAACGCGACCGTTTCGGTGGAAAGCTGCGGCTCGCGCTCGGCCGGGGTGCCGCGGTAATCAGTGAGCACGACGTGCGCATTGGTGCCACCAAAGCCGAAGCCGGATACGCCAGCGACCTTGCGGCCGGAGTACTCGGGCCACTCGCGTGGATCTTCAACCACTTCGAGGTGCTCGGTCTCGAAATCGATATAGCGATTCGGCGCCGAGTAATTGATATTCGCCGGAATCACATCATTGCGCATTGCCTGGATGACCTTGATGAGGCCCACCACGCCCGCGGCGGATTCGGAGTGGCCGATATTGGTCTTGGCAGAACCAAGCAAAATAGGAGTATCGTCCCCGCGCCCTACGCCGAGCACGCGCCCCAATGCAGAGGCCTCGATCGGATCGCCCAGGATGGTGCCAGTGCCGTGGGCCTCAATATAGTCCACGTCTTGCGGATTCACGCCCGCATCGGCATAGGCGCGGCGCAGCACATCTTCCTGTGCTTCCGGGTTCGGGGCGGTCAGGCCGTTGGAGTGGCCATCGGAGTTGACGGCTGAGCCCTTGATGACGGCTAAGATATCGTCGCCGTCCGCTTCCGCGTCCTCCAAACGCTTAAGCACGAGGACGCCGGCGGCGTCGGCACGCACGATGCCATCGGCGTCGTCAGAAAAGGCATGAATGGCACTCGTCGGAGAGGTCACGCCCAACTCCGAGAACGCCGTGGATGCATGCGGGGCAGCCAAGATATTCACGCCGCCAGCCAGTGCCACGTCTGCGCTACCCGTGCGCAGATCCTTCATCGCCTGGTTTACCGCAACAAGGGAAGAGGAGCAGGCCGTGTCCACGTTGATGGAAGGGCCACGGAAATCCAGGGCGTAGGAAATGCGATTGGCCACCACGGCAGAAGAAATGCCGGTCAGCGCATAAGGATGCATCTCGGCAGAATCGGCACCGATGAGCATGCCATAGTCATTATTGGTCGATCCCATGTACACACCAGTCTGCGTGCCACGCAGCTCGTTAGCAGGAACACCAGCGTTTTCGAGCGCTTCCCACACTAACTCCAGCAGGATGCGCTGCTGCGGGTCCATATTGGCAGCTTCAAGAGGGGACAGGCCAAAGAATTCAGCGTCGAAGGAGGCGATGTCTTCGATATAACCGCCATCGGTATTTTGCTGGGCGATTTTTTCGCTCATCACTGGGTCAGCAGAGTACTCGGACCACCGGCCCACTGGGAGCGGACCGGTTCCTGCGCGCGACTCTGCCAGCATGGACCAGAATTCTTGGGCGTTCTTTGCTCCCGGGAAGCGGCCGGAAAGACCAATCACCGCAACGTCGGATCCCTGTGCGATCTGCGGAGCGTGCTCCTCGGGCTGGGGTGCAGTTGGTGCGTTCAGCAGGCGATCCGCCAGCAGCTCGATGGTGGGGTATTCATATGCCACAGTGGCATCGAGGCGGGTACCGAGTAGATTTTCCAGTTCGCCGGATAGCACTACAGCATCCCGCGAAGAAAGACCATAGTTTTCCAGGGGCTTGGAATCTAGGATCTCTTCGGGGGAAACACCGGTGGTCTGGGCGACCCAGTCACGCAGCCATGCTCGCAGTTGCTCGATGGTCATAAAAAGGTCTTTCGTTACGGGATATTACTAAATGGCATGGGGGTATATCGCTATATTTTGTCACTTTGTTAGCGATAAATCAGATTCCCACATAGTTCTTCTTAGCTACGCGGCGCGCAATCTTGCCGGAGGAGGTGCGATTGATTTCGCCAGGTGTTTTCCACACGATGTCATCTGGCGTAATGCCATGATGCGAGGTGACAGCGGTGCGGATGGCCTCAGTTGCCTCGGCATCGCCGGCCGGCTGCGCATCATCGGCGCGCTCCACCAGCAGTACGAGAGACTCAGAGTCACCGCCTTCCACAGAGAAAGCAGCCACGGAGTCTGGGCGTACCTGAGCGGAAGCCGCTTGCACCGTGCCCTCAATATCCTGCGGATAGTGGTTGCGCCCAGCAATGACGATGAGGTCCTTCAGGCGACCAGTGATATACAGCTCACCATCAACAATGACTGCCAAATCTCCGGTGGCCATCCAATAGTCATCCTCTGGTAGGCCTTCCTGTTGACGCTCACCCAGCGTATTCCGGAAAGTGGCAGCAGTTTCCTCTGAACGGTTGAGGTAGCCGGTGGCCATGTTGGGACCGTGGACCCAGATTTCTCCAATAATGCCATTTTTAACCTCGGCGCGAGTTTCCGGGTCTACGATGGCGAGGTGCTGATGCGGCACACACTGGCCATTGGATGCGTAGGCGACGGTGGCGTCGGATTTGTCCTGAATGACAGCGCGACCGGCGGCCAACTCTGAGCGATTAAAGTGCGATATGACTGGGCGCTTTTCGGTTTGCGGGGTAGCTACAATCAGCGCCGCTTCTGCCAGACCATAGGACGGGCGAAGTACGGAACGATCGACGCTAAAGGCATTAAGGAAGGAGTCCACGGCCGATTCCGTCACCGGTTCGGAGCCAATAATGATGCCTGCCACGTGCGAGAAATCCGCATCCTTGGCATGACGTGCGGCAAGCTCCAGCGCAAAGTTAGGGATGGCTGCATAGGTGGCCTGACTACTTGCGGTAAGCCGCCGTACCCAGCGATCCGGATGCTGGATGAAATCACGTGGGGTCATCATCTCGAAGTCCAAACCCAAAATGGTAACGAATACGGCCAAAATGATGCCCATATCGTGGTGCATTGGCAGCCAGGAGACGATGCGAGCCGGCATCTGCAATTGCAGTGCTTGGAAGATCTGCGCAACATTGGTGATGATCGCCCGATTGGTGAGCTCCACGCCGGCCGGGGTACGGGTAGAACCGGACGTGTACTGCAGGAAGGCAGTGTCCTCTGCGGTTCCCTCCACGGGTGTCCAGGAGCCAGCCAAGGAATCAGGAAGGGCGTCGATGGAAATGACGCGCGGGCGTTCGCGTTGAGCAGAGAAGTACTTACGCACGGCTGCCGCCGATACACGATTCGTCACCACGATGGACGGTTCGCAATCACCGAATACCGCCTTCAGGTGGTCCGCGTGGCCCGGTTCATTGGGGTCATAAAGCGGAATCGGCACCATGCCCGCGTACAGCGCGCCCAAGAAGCCAAAGACGTATTCCGGTGAATTTCCAGCCAAGATGGCAACGCGGGTGCCAGGATCTGCTACCTGCTGCAGGCGTGCAGCCACCACCTTAATGCGGTTATTGACCTGCGAGCGGGTAAGCTCCCGGCAGGTTTCTTCTTCACCGTAGATCCACTGGCGCATCACCACGCGGTCTGGGTTGGTCTCCGCTTGGAAGAGCTTTTCTGCCAACTGGGCCAAGGTGAACTCGGGCGCTAAGAACTGCCCCATCTGCGCTTTCAGGTCCATCGATTCTCCTTAAGTGAATGGTTTCGGCAATAAAACTATCGGAGTTGGGGAAATGGTTGTTACGCGGCGTCGATAAGCTGGCGGGCCCAGCCCACTACCCACTGGTTAGCCGTTGTGCCATCAATGACTCCGCTATTGGAGGCATACTGCGCATGTACGCCATTCGCGGCAATTAAACCGTGCGCACGCTCCAGCGCATTAGACACGTTCGGCGGGGCGTCACAGACCGAATCATTGGGCGCGCAAATCTGGAAGGTGCGATCCGCCAAGCTACCGAACCCATTCTGGCGTGCACCGCGCATGGAGGCACCCGGAACAATGGGCTGAACCAAACCGGATACCGGCTGGAGGGCAATTTCCGCACCCACGCCGCCGACCTTGCGGCCTGGGTTTTGGCCAACGCCGTTTTGGCGGCGACCATCTGCAATGAGAGCCACACCTGCAATGCTTTCCGCCGGCACCGCACCCTGGCCGCCACCGATCTCATCAGCGACGTCACCAGCAATGACCGCACCCTGAGAAAAGCCACTCAAAATAAATTTGGTCTCCGGGCAGCTCTCGTGCACACCGCGCAGCTCATCATTCATCTTTGCGGTTCCCTCATTGCGGGAATCGTCGTAGCTCATTTCATGTTGCGCATTAATGTTTTTAAACTGCGCAGTATAAGGAAGGGTCCAGACCTTCACGTCGTCCCCGTAGGCCTCCTGCAGCGGCTTCGTTATAGACAGCATGAACGAGCGCGGATTAGCAGAAGGATTAATAGGGTCGTCGTCAGCCGCAGACTCCCACGTACCCGGGGCGGAAATGAACTCCACACGGGGGCACCAGTCGGGCTGCTGCTGCGGCGGTGGCGCAGCCTGCTCTGTGGGGCGCGGGGCTGGGGAGTCGGTGCCCTGGTTGAGGTAACGCGACGCGCCCACGCCGATGACAGCTAAAACGACGAGGACTGCGACGACGGTAATAGTTTTTCTCATGAATTAGTTGTACCAGGTAAACCTAGCAAATCCCTGTACGCGCGGAATCCGTAATCAGCTTGGAAAGCTCCTCAAAGTCCATCGTGGTCCGCTGCTGCTCAACAAGCTGGCCGGCGACCGCAGAGATGGTGACTTCATTCTCATCGCAGGCTGCTTTGCCCGCACCGAGGAGCTGATCTTCTACCCCATCAACGTTAACGCCGGCATCTTTGAGCTTGCCCAGATACTTGGCTTCCGATTCCGGCACCTCAGCGGACGGGATTTCAGAAATCTCGCGTGCGCCGCGGTCCTCCTGTGCCTTAGAGGATGTCTCTTCCGCTGAGGTAGGGGTATCCGACTCCCGCTCGAGGGGCGCGACCTCGGTCTCCTGCGAAGGCTCGCTATCCACAGTGGCGGAACCGCAACCTGCAAGGGTCAAGCACAACGCCGCGCCCACTACTACTAGCTTGCGCATGACTACTTCTTCTCGGTCCGAACCTGGCCCAAGACCTCACTAATCTTGCCATGCTGGAATTCCTGGCTCAGGCCACCAGCGGCAATCTCGGAGTAGTCAGAGGTAGGCCAACCGAACTCGCCCTGCTCCCAGCCAGCCTTGCCCCAGCGGTCCATAATCTTGCTCTTCAAGATGTAGTGCGCACCAGTCTTCGGGGACCAGTAGATGCTGCCCTTCTCAAAGGTCTGGAAGAAGCCGCCCTTGACGGCGTTCTCGCCGGACGTCGGGAAGCCCAGCGCAGACTCCGCGCCGCCCATGTCCTTGTACTTGGCGCCGATAGCACCGTGTACTACCTGGTTGGAGCCATCCGGGTTACGGGTAAGGACTCCGTTCTGGAATTCCTGCATATAGCCCTCACCGACCTTCTTTACTGAGCCGGTCGGGTACTTCAGGTCGCCCTTTTCGTAGCCATTTTTGCCCCAAGCCTGGAACATATCGCCGGTAATCTCCCAGGCACCAGTCTCCGGGGACCAGTAAATGGAGCCGTGCTCAAAATGTACGAAGCGGCCCTTGCCGTCCGGTGTCTTGGACTCGCCGGTCTTCGGGAAGCCAAGCCAGGAGGTTGGTCCGCCGATTTCGGCATAGCGAGCACCAATACGGCCGAAGAGGGCGTGCGCACCGGTGTCCGGTGACCAATAGGCGGTACCAGTCTCGAAGTCTTGGGCTTTGCCTTTCTTGGCGACGTCGTACTCATTATTCAAGCAAGAACCAATAACGCCGCTCTTAGTCTCCTTAGCGATAGCACCGATTGCCTCACAGTCCGCACCGCGGTCGGCCTTGTCCATCTGCAATGCATCTGCGATGTATGGCCATGCCTGCTGCATCTCAAACTGCCAGTATT
Organism: Corynebacterium marquesiae; assembly: GCF_030229635.1. Classification (NCBI taxonomy): domain Bacteria; kingdom Bacillati; phylum Actinomycetota; class Actinomycetes; order Mycobacteriales; family Corynebacteriaceae; genus Corynebacterium; species Corynebacterium marquesiae. Next base: position 4,137 of record NZ_JASPII010000019.1, on the reverse strand, counting down.
CCCAGCTGTGCACGCCGGATGGGCGGAACTTAACCACAGGGTCAATCTTGGCGCGCTTCGCATAATCAACATAGGTCTGGGTGGACATACGGGAGATGACCTCCAAGCCCATGCCAGCGAGGTTTGCCTGGCCCTTAGCCACGGAGTTGGCGTTGCCAAAGTCATCCTTGCCGGAACCTGCGGAGACATATACCTTCATGTCCTTCAGGTTTTCAATGCCCAGCTTTGGATCATGGTCGATCCAGTTTTGGGAGCCCGGCTGGCCCCACATCTTGCGGGAATCATAACCGCCGGCATCGCGCTGCGAAGCCATGATGGCTTCCGGCATGCCACGCGTAGTGGTATCGAGGTAGCCGGAGAAAGAACCCACGAAGCTAAACAGGTGCGGGTTGCGCTCAGCCAGGTTCATCGCGGCAGTACCGCCCATGGACAGGCCGGTTACCGCGCGCTTGTGGTTGGAGCGGTACTCATTGTCCAGGATCGGGATCAATTCCTTGGTCAGGAAGGTCTCCCACATATAGTGCTTACCGCGGTCTGCTTGCTCCCAGTCCGAGTAGAAGGAAGACTCGCCGCCTACCGGCATGATCAGGTTGACGTTGCGGTCGGCGTACTGGTTCAAAATATTGGTTTCAATGGTCCAGCCGGACTCATCGTCACGTGCACGCAGGCCATCCAGTGCCCATACCTCTGGGAACTTCTTTTCTGGGTGGGAGTACCAGTCACGGGCGAGCTGGATTTGCACCTTCTGCTCTTTGTCCGGCATCGCCGCAGACTTGATGTAGACCATCAAGTGGCGGTTGGTTAGGTACTCCACGCGGTTGATCTTCACGCCCTCCGGCAAGCCCTTAACATCCGGGTATTCGGTGTTCAGCGGGGTGCGGGCGGGTGGATCCTTCGGTGCGAAATGATCGGACAGGCTGGAATCGCCGCCGATTGCGGAAGAGAGATCGCCTACAGAAGATTGTGCGGTGGCGTTTGGCAGCAGGGCCAAACCCACGGCGATGGCGGTAGGTACTGCGGCCACAGCAAGGCCCTTGCGAGCCTTGCTCGGGGAAGTGCTTTTGCGCATAGGTAAACGTCCTTGAAGATTTGCCGCGGTACCTTTCCGAGGGTTCCCCTCCCCCGGACCGATGCCTACGGCGTGAGCTGTCTATCGTGTACTCAAGTTTAAGTTGAACTTGAGACTTACGCTAGACAGACACGCCGCTACATTGCCGGGGAATTACCCGGATTATCCTGTCCGCTCACGCGGTACAGGTGCTCGTTGACGAACTCGCCTACGCCCCAGCGCGCCAACTCGCGGCCATAGCCGGAGCGATTCACGCCGCCGAATGGCAGGCCTGCTGCGGTTACCGACGCCTCGTTAACAAACGTCATGCCATCGTTGAGCTGGTTGGCTACTTCAAACGCAGCATCCAAGTCAGTGCCCCACACGGAGCTAGACAGACCGTACTCAGAGTTATTGGCAATCTCGATGGCCTCTTCGACGTCCTTGGCCTTGTACACAATCGCCACTGGGCCGAAGATCTCGTTGCAGCCTACGTCGGCGGATGGGTCGACGTCGGTAAGCAGGGTAGGCTCCATGTAGGCGCCCTCGCGATCGATCTTCTTGCCGCCTACGCGAATCTTGGCGTCGCCGTTGGCCGCGGCCTTTTCGAGGCGCTCCACAATCTCATCGCGGGCGCCGATGGACGAAAGCGGACCGATATCGGCATTCTCGTCATCATAAGTACCGACCTTCATGTCCCCGATCTTCTTTTCCAGGTACTCCACAGTGCGGTCATAGAAGTCCTCTAGAACGATAAGGCGCTTTGGCGCATTGCAGGCCTGGCCGGTGTTGTACATGCGAATCAGGTTGTACTGATCCAATACCCACTCCAGATTCTCATCATCGATAACCAGGAATGGGTCATTGCCACCCAGCTCCAGCACGGACTTCTTGTAATTTTCACCAGCGGTCTTAGCAACGGCAGAGCCTGCACCCTCGGAGCCGGTCAAAGAAACGCCCTTGATGCGCTTATCCGCTACAAAAGCATCCATCTGGGAACCGGAAGCATAAATGTTGATATACGCATCCTTCGGCAGACCAGCTTCTTCCAAGATATCCTGACATGCCTGGGAAGACAGCGGACAGATGGAAGCGTGCTTGAGCACGATGGTGTTACCCAGCAGCAGGTTAGGAGCTGCGAAGCGGGCTACCTGGTAGTACGGGAAGTTCCACGGCATAATGCCCAACAATGGGCCAATCGGCTCCTTGCGTACCACGGTCTTGTGCGCGTTCTGAGCCGGCAGGTACTCATCTGCGAGCAGCTCGTGCGCATGCTCGGCATAGTAACGGTAAATATCTGCAACAATCTGCACTTCGGCCTTTGCCCAACGGGTCAGCTTGCCCATCTCACGGCCAATGTGGTCTGCCAACTCATCGATGCGCTCTTCATAAAGATCTGCAGCGCGGGACAAAACCGCGGCACGCTCCTCGATGCGAGTGCCACGCCAAGCATCGTAGGCCGCGGTGGAGCGGTCTAAGATGTCATCGCGCTGCGAATCGTCGATGCGTTCAAACTTGTCTTCACTCTTGCCTGTGCTTGGATTCTCAATAGCGAACATGGGCCCTTTTTAACTTCAAAACACACTTCCCGCAATGCTTTACTTCGGGTCTTTCCAAATTTGAATGAACACGTCAGAACTATGACTGTGTTCCGCAGAGAGTGCGACCCCACCTTTTACATACCAAAGCGCCTTACTTTGGAACCAAAATGTTTACAAGGCAAAACTTTGGCAGAATACCCCTCGATTCTAGCTAGCCCGTCAGTTTCCACTCAGAAGCAAACCAATCCGCCCCAACGGCGGTGGAATATGTACCTACAACTATTGCGGGCATATGACACCCTTGTTAATATATCAGAGTCATCACCCACGCATTTGAAGGAATTGCAATGGACGTACTGCTCCAAATCAATGAAATTGTTTCCGGTCCCATCAAGGATCTTCTGGTTCACATCTCGGGAGGAAGCTTCCCTGACATAAAACTGCCTAATATTTCCTTGCCAGAGGTAAGCCTCCCTGAACTGCCTCCAATGTCTTCTCCGACCTACCCAGAAGAAGTTAACGTCGAAGTAGGCGGATCCTCCTTCGGAGATCTGGGCTCCTCGGAGTTCCTCAACGATAACGGTTCCTCCGAGTTCCTGAATGAAACCGGCTCTTCGGAACTGCTCAACGGCACCGGATCGTCAGATTTCTTCAACGAAAACGGCTCTTCCGAACTGCTGAATGATTTCCAGTCCTCCGAACTGGACTTGAGCGCCCTAGGCAGCATCCTGGGTGGCTAAATTCCACCGACGTAATCAGCAGTCCTTTCGAAATATGTGATTTGCACCAAAAGCTGCTGAGACAAGTTTTCTAGTTGGGATAGAATTTTAGATTCTATCCCAACTTTTGTTTTCCTTCAGTGAGGTTTCCTACTCGAGCGCTAACGGGCAGAACAGGATGCGGACATTTTTAGGAATATTCAGAGTAGTAGCTTGCGTCGGCGTTAGTTGATGCTTAATCTGTCGAACTCAAGCTTGGTTCTTCGTTCGTTGTAGGAGCCGACATATTCATGAATCGCTTTCTCTAATTCTTCACGATGGCGGCACTTACGCCCATAGGACATCGCATTTTTCATTCGGCCGAACAACCCCTCGCATACCGAATTGTCGGGTGAGCACCCTTTCTTCGACATTGAACGAGCAAAACCGATGTCTCGGGAGGCTTGGAACCAACTATTACCTCGATAGTGACAACCCCGATCGGAACGGATCACTAATCTTGTCAGGTCCGGCCTCATCGTGCATGATCTTCGTGCAGGCTCGTTTACCGATCCAACCCAAGAATATCGTGAGAAACGATTGACTCCAAGCTCTATTGAAGCCGCGTGAAGTGAGAAGTCTCCATTACTCTCATAGAGGGCCACAGCATCACCTTTGAACTGTTCGGAATACCTAGGCAGGGCGATAGATTACCTTTCTTCCCAACTCAACCGAGCTAAATATCAGGTGTCTACCAAACAGGGGTCAGGTCTAGGGCCTGGCCCCCGGAAAGTAGACACGTCGGGGGTTAGCTATGCTGCTTGGGTCAGTGTAGCTGATGTGAGTGCTT